>CAJOHP010000143.1 GCA_905234355.1 uncultured Prevotella sp.
CTTGCCACCGCCGCCGACCGCTGTGCCGATGCCGACCGCGACATGCAGAAAGCTATCAGCGTGGCCACGCAGAAGGACGAGACCCACTACAACTACTCACAGCTCATCTGCCAGAAGCTGACGCTCAAGCCGCAGCCGCCTTATGAGCCGTGGACACTCGACGAGGCGTTACGCCAGGCACAGACAGCCTACGACATCAATCCGCTGCCACTCTACCGCTACCAGCAGGCACAGGTGCTCTATGCACAGAAGCGATACACCGATGCCCTCGACATCTACACCGCCCTGGCCAGCACACCGCTGCGCTCGGCTGAGGTGTTCTACGAGGCATCACGCTGCCACCAGCAGCTGCGCGACACCACGGCACAGTTGGCCCTGCTCGACAGCGCCCTCACCACCTTCAGCCAGCCCTATCTGCAGGAGGCGGCACCCTATCTGCTGGCACGGGCACAGGTGAGAATCGACGCCGGGATGTACCGGCCCGCCGTGGCCGACCTGGGCGACTATGAGCGCCTCATGCGCGCGAGGCTCAACGATAGTTTCTACTACATACGCTTCCAGGCAGAGACCGGAGGACGACTGTTTCAGCAGGCTCTCGACGACATAAGCAAAGCCATCGACATGAACCCCACCTACGACCTCTATGTCGCTGAGAAGGCATCGCTGCAGATTAGGGTGGGGCAGTACGACGATGCCATCGCCACGGCACAGGCATGCATACGGCTGGCACCCGACTATAGCGACGGCTACCTCTTCCTCGGACTGGCACAGTGCCTCAAGGGACTCAAGACAGAGGGCGTAGCCAACCTGAGGCGTGCCCGCGACCTGGGGGACCCCCAGGCCGAAGAACTCATCAAACAATATGCACAATAACTCATGAATCTACTCGAACAGCTCAACGACAGTCAGCGTGAGGCCGTGAAATACTGCGACGGGCCGGCGCTCGTCATTGCCGGTGCAGGGTCGGGCAAGACCCGTGTGCTCACCTACAAGATAGCCTATCTGCTACAAGAGGGACACCTTAAGCCCTGGAGCATCCTCGCACTCACCTTCACCAACAAGGCGGCCAGAGAGATGAAGGAACGCATCGCACGACTGCTGACCGATATGAGCGCCGACGGCGCCGAGACTGCGCGCTACCTGCAAATGGGCACCTTCCACTCCATCTTCGCACGCATACTGCGCGCCGAGGCGGCCTCCATTGGCTACACACCCGCGTTTACCATCTACGATCAGACCGACGCACGCTCACTCGTGAAAAACATCGTACGAGAGATGCAGCTCGACGACAAGATATACAAACCCACCACCGTGAGCGACCAAATATCCATGGCCAAAAACCACATGGTCACACCACAGGCCTTCGGCACCAGCTCGCTCTTCGACCGCCACAAGCCCAAGGTGAGCGATATATATATAAGGTATGCCGAGCGATGCCGGCAGGCCAATGCTATGGACTTCGACGACCTGCTGCTGAACACCTACCGCCTCTTCGCCGAGCATGAAGACGTCAGACAAAAGTATGCCGAGCGATTCCACTACGTGCTCGTCGACGAGTATCAGGACACCAACCTCGTGCAGCAGGCCATCGTACTGCAGCTCACTCGCGAGAGACAGCGCGTATGTGTCGTGGGCGACGACGCACAGAGCATATACAGCTTCCGCGGGGCCAACATCGACAATATACTCCACTTCTGCGACGCATACAGCGGGGCGCGGCTCTTCAAACTGGAGCAGAACTACCGCTCCACGCAACACATCGTGCAGGCAGCCAACAGCCTCATACGAAAGAACGAGCGGCAGATACCCAAAGACGTCTTCAGCGCCGGAGAGAAAGGTGAGAAACTCGTGCTGAAACCGGCCTACAGCGACAAGGAGGAGGCGCTCATCGTCTGCAACGACATCGAGCGCATCAGAAAGAAAGAGCAGTGTCCCTACGACAGCTTCGCCATTCTCTACCGCACCAACGCGCAGAGCCGTTCCTTTGAGGAGCAGATGCGCAAGCAGAACATACCCTACCGCATCTACGGGGGACTGTCGTTCTACCAGCGCAAAGAGATAAAAGATGCCATTGCCTACTTCCGCCTCGTGACCAACCCCAACGACGAGGAGGCACTGCGACGTATCATCAACTACCCCACACGCGGCATCGGCGACGCCACCATGGCCAAGATTGCAGCCGCTGCCACTGCCCGTGGCGTGGCCCTGTGGGACGTGCTCTGTCAGCCCACGTTCTACGGTCTGCAGGTGAGCAAAGCCACGGTCACAAAGCTCGACTCCTTCCGGCAGATGGTGGAAGGGTGGGCCGCACGACAGGCTACCGACGATGCCTACCTGCTGGGCCGCGACATCATCAGCCAGAGCGGCATGGCCGACGACATCTACAGCAGCCACGACCCCGACAACGTGGCACGGCAAGAGAACCTCGACGAGTTTCTCGGTGGCATGCAGGACTTCGTCGAGTCGCGACGCGAAGAGGGGACAGGCGACCAGGTGGCGCTCACCCACTACCTACAGGAGGTGGCACTGCTCACTGACCTCGACAGCGACGGAGCCGACGACGGGCCGAAGGTGTCGCTCATGACCATACACGCGGCCAAGGGACTGGAGTTTCCCACCGTCTTCGTCGTAGGACTTGAGGAGAACATCTTTCCCTCGCCCATGGCTTCCGACAGCATGCGAGCCATCGAGGAGGAGCGCCGCCTGCTCTACGTGGCCATCACACGTGCCGAACATCACTGCATACTCACCTGCGCACAAAACCGCTTCCGTTACGGACGCATGGAGTTCGACACGCCCTCACGCTTCATACGCGACATAGATCCCACCCTGCTGCGTGTCGTGTCCGATGGTGCCGACGATGCCGACACCGACGACAGCCGCCACACACGCCGCGCTACAGAGCGGCCATCGTGGGCAGGCAGCCGCAGTGGCAGCCAAAACCCGCGGCCTGTTGCCACACAGTTCGTGGCCGATGCCAAACCGCGTGCCGTGCCGCCACGACCGGCCGAGAAAGCCGAAGACCCGCTCTCGCCATCGCTACGACAGATGATTGCCGGAGCGGCGGCGCGGCGATTCAAACCTGTGGCCGAGGCTAAAGCACCACGGCGCGGCAGCAGTGAGCAGACGACTACGGGCAGCACTGCCATGATGGACGGACAAGGAGCACTCCGTGTGGGATGTGTCATTGAGCACCAGCGCTTCGGACGAGGTACCGTCGTGGCCATAGAGGGCAATGGCGAAAACCAGAAAGCTACTGTCAGCTTTGCGGGCGCAGGCACCAAGCAGCTCCTTATGAAGTTCGCTAAGTTCACCATCGTCTGAACTACTCCCGATGCTTGACAAGCATGGGCTTAGCACATGACGCCCGTCTACCCCCTAAACGACCCCCGTCTACCCCATAAACGACCCCCGTCTACCCCCTAAACGAACACTGGCTACCCCCTAGATGACACTCGGCTAGGAGGGGGTAGACGTGCCTCGTTTAGGGGGTAAATGGTGGCCAAAGGAGCCCTCATCCCAAGTCTCGCCCGGATTCATCCACATATTTTATTACCTTTGCACCAAATGTGTGGTGCTGTGGTTGAGCACACTTTTTCCCAGCCACAGCGAGAGCGGCCGACAGACACTCGGGTGTCCTGCCGGCCGCTCTTGCTGTGTGTGATGGTGCTTGTTTTTGCTCTTTTCTGTCGCAGTGTGTCTCTCGGCTCACTTCACCAGCACCTTGCGTCCTCCTACGATGTAGAGGCCTGTGACAGGGTGGTCTACGCGGCGTCCCTGCAGGTCGTAGTACTGCGTGGCGGGGGTGGGGCGAGACGTGCCGACATGGCTGATGGCTGTAGCCAGCGACGAGCCGCCGGCAGCACACTTGTTGGCATTGGCTATCTCGCCGGTGGCCTTGTCGAAGAGTAGGGCTACGACAGTGAGACGCTCCTTGTCCTGCACGACGGGCTGTCCGCCGGTGTTGGTGATGGCAGCAATGTCGAAGCTGTAGGAGCACGACTGAGTCTGGTCGTCTATGATGGGTGCGCTGAGCGAGCCTGCGATGCCGGCCTTGCCGGAGCGTGCCACATAGACGAAGTTGTAGGTCAGACCGCTCACTGTGCTGCCACCCTGTGTGAAGGCGTCCATGGATGCGGGCCAGCCTGTCTCGCCGCCGTAGTAGTTGGCCTGGTCCCAACTGTTGCCGGTACCTGTCAGACCGTTGGCCACGAGGATGAAGCCCACCTCGTAGGGGCAGTCAGCCCGCCCTACAGGGAAGGTGACATGGGCCGTGGCGGTGAGCGTCTTGCTGTCTGTCCACTGCGACTCCACCTCCACGGCGGCAGGGGCAAAGAGGTCGCTCACTATCTGCCAGGCATCTTCGATGCCGAAGGTGGTGTAGGCACCGAAGCCACAGTAGGCATCGGTCTGTGCAATGCGGTCGAGCGAGGCGGCAGGGTAGCCTGGGAAGGAGCCCAGGGTCTGGGCATTCCAAGGGAAGTCGTTGATGGTAATGACCTCCATAGGGTCGGCGTTGTGGTAGGAGATGCCGATGAAGTCGTCAGGATGCAGGCGTTGCATCTCCTCAAGGCCCACGAAGCCACGTGGACAGTAGCCGCACCAGGTGCCGGTGTACTCCTCAAGGACGGCGCGGTGGCGGGGTAGGGTGTTGTAGGCCTGCACGGTGGTCTGGGCCTGACGCTCGGCATCGGCATTGGGCTGGCCGTTGACGCGGTCTATCTGCAGCGTCAGGGTGTAAGACCCTTTCTCGTCGATGGCAGGCAGGTCGGCACTGAGCGTGGCTCTGCTGCCGAAGACCCCCTGGAGGGCATGCGGCAAGATGACGTGGCGCTGCTCGCTGTAGCTACCCAGGGTGATGGTGTAGTCGATGGAGCGCACACCGGCATTGCCGTGGTTGACGAGTTCAAAGAGTGTCTGGTCGGGTTGCCCGGTCTGCACGTTGAGCTCTTGCAAGGCGCCCACAGCGGCCGCATCGGTAGCGATGGCGTCGCCCTTGAGCAACACCTGTAGAGCCAAGGCGGGCTGTTCTGCCGAGAAGTCGCGCCAGGCGGTACGATAGGTGCTCGTGCTGTGGATGAAGAAGCCACCGGGCTGAGCCGCCCCTGTGACGGCCACGGGACGGGCCTTGTCTTCGCTGTCGGCGGTGGTGAAGGCGTAGCCCGCATAGAGCCCGTCGGCGGTGACGGTATAGGGCGCGTCGAAGAGCACCTCGGTGTAGGCTGTGGAGGGCGTGAAGGCCTGCTGGGCGATGTCGGGTGCAGTAACCTTGCGCGACTTCACGGCGGGCAACTCGCGCGAGAGCCATGCGCTGGCGTCGCTGATGCCCTCGGTATAGGGGAATACGATTCGCACGCCAAGCACTTGGGCGCCCACAAGGGCATCGCTCTGCAAGTGCAGCGCCACGTTGTAGGTCTCGCCCTTGGTGGTGCCCGTGCCGTAGACGCCACTGCGGTCGCCCAGACTGTACCAGATGCTGTTCTGCGCCGTGGCCGTGCCCCGTCCGAAGACGAGGGCTGCGGCCATGGTGCCGATAAGGAATAGACGATGTCGTAATGTCATAGCTGTGATATGTCTCTTTACTTTTTCAATATTTGTGGCAGGGTAGGGGGGCTTATTTGTGCACCACCTTGTAGGTCTTGCGTGTGCCGTCGGCCATGGTGACGACCCTCATCACAAAGCCCTTGGCATCAGCCTGAACGCGGCGGCCTGCTAAGTCGTAGTAGCCGTCGGCGGCACTAGGCTGGGCGGTCACGGACTGCACACCCACGATCTCACCCTTGTTGACGTCGTAGAGCACGATGTTGGAGCGTTTCTCCACGCCGGCACCACGGTAGATGCTCTGCAGACCGATGTTCTCGGCTGGTTGGAAGAAGATAGCCACCATGCCCGTGCTGATGTTATAGTCGGGCGAGGCACCATAGGGTATCTCGATGAGTGGCTCTGTGAGCGAGGGATACTCTTCAGGCTCAAACTCAAACACCTCATTGTCTACGAAGACGGAGTAGGAGAGCTTCTTGGTGGTGATGTAGTTGCCATCGACGTCGACTGTGGGTATCTCGAAGTCGAGCTCGGCATTCTCATAGTCCTCGTCGTAGTCCCAGAAATGGGTCGGCAGGTACGGCGGCCACCTCGGTGAAGCTGAAGAAGGTGGGATTGCTGTAGGCCTCGGCATAGTAGACCTTGCTCTGCGAAGCGTTGATGATGATGGCCGTGTTCTCGTCGACGGGAGAGAGGACGTCGCTTTCGGCGTCATACTCGAGCACGATATTGTCGGTCAGCTCATAGTTCACATAGTAGTCGTCATACTCTGGGTCGTATTCTTGCTCGACGGTGGCGGCCCAAAACCAGAGGTTGGTATTGTAGTCCTCGTCGAAGCCAAGATACTGTCCGCTCTGGAAGGTAACTATGTCGCCGCTGCGTGTGCCGACGATCCATCCGGGCGTTCCGGCATAAGCCTGGACGTAGACCTTGTCGCCCACGAAGGCCACCTGCGCATCCTGATAGCCCTCGGCGTGCTCGATGACCATGTCCTTCACTTCTGCACCGGTGGGCAGCACGGCTATATGCTCGGTAAACTCCTTGATGGTCAGGTTCCAGTAGTAGCCGTAGGAGCCGTCAGGAGCCCAGGGGCCGAAATAGTCGTTGACTAGGCCATAAGCCCATTCGGGCAACCCATACTCATCGGTCTCTACGGGGTCGGTGGTGAGCACGCCGTCCGCGTAGTTCACGTAGATATCGGTATCGTCGGCCTCGACGAAGTCTTCCGCCTCATCGCTATAGACCAGACGGGCGATGTATTCCGTTTCTTCGTACTGGGCGTATTCGCCGGCCACCTGGCGGTGTATGACATAGCGGCCTGCCTGCGCGGTAGGTTCTGCCTTCAGCCAGTAGCTGGTGCCACCAAACTGCGGCGTAATGCCTTTGATGTAGAGACAGCCGTCGGTGCCCTCGACGATGGCGGCAGGTGCAGCGTCGCTGCTGGCATCTTGCCATCCAAACCAACCTAATCCTATGCCGGAGACCCAGGCTGCCAGGTCGTCGTGCAGCGTGCCTTCGGGCTGGGCCACGATGGCCTCAGCACGGCGAGAGACACCCTGGAGAAATGTGTTGGCTGTGGAGCGCGTGCTGAACACACGACTCTGATGGTTCAGCGCTTGACGCACATCATAGCGGGTCAGACCCGATGACGGCTTCTGCTGAGGCTCCGACTGACGGCGCTGGCCCGACTGGGCAAAGGCCGATGTTGCGGCGATAAGGGCCGCTACTGCAATCATGGTAAAATTCTTCATAAGCTTAATACCTTTTTTAGTTTAATTTTTTGTTGTGAGTAAAATGAAGCTTTGCTTGCAATTTGTTTGCTTACGGGGTGCAAAAGTAACAAAATGCAGCATAACGACCAAACATTTTTTCTGTTTTGTTGTCATTGTGGGGGTAATGCAGCCGTAAAATACCATGGTTGTGGTAGTCTTTGTCTCTATATTTTCTGTCCTTTGCAAAAAAAAGTGGGAAAAGTTGCACGTTTCTCAAAAAAATGCCGTACCTTTGCACTCGCTTTGAAAAAAAAGCATTCGGGATGTAGCGCAGTTGGTAGCGCACTACGTTCGGGACGTAGGGGTCGGGCGTTCGAGTCGCCTCATCCCGACCAAAATCTCAGAAAACCGCCATAAACAGGCGGTTTTTTGATTGGTCGCCGGTCGAGGGTCGGACGAAACTCGGACGCAACCGTGCAACTTCAGTCCTGCCAGCTCAGCCTCCATCTGCTCCTGAGCCGACAGATTGGAGTAGCTGCTGCGCATCTGCTTCAGCTTCTTCTCGGCATCCTTCAGCTCCTTCCTGATGGCGGCAATGAAACTGCGCCCCATCTTCTTCTCGCGAGCCTCTGCTAGGTCGCTCTTCCATGATTCCACCTTGCGGCGCAGTTCGTCCAGATTGCGCTTCGCCTGCTCCGAATTGAGCTCAATAACGGTTGTATATCTCTCTGTTGTAGCCATAATAGTAACGGGTGCTAACTTTGTTTTATGCAAAGATAGCACCCGTTACGGCAAAGTAAAAATACGATTATTCCGGTCTGTGCTCGTAGAGCCACTTCTGATAGCGGATATTCTCAGGCGAGCGTTCCAGTTCCTTCTTCCGGAACCATTCCGAGAATTCCTCATTGGACATCGTTCCCTTCTTAGCGGAACCGCTGCCTTTCAACGCGAAATATACAAATACACCTATCACTATTATGGGTGACAATATCGGGTCATACGGTAACATCATATCTCAGCTCCTTTCTTCTTTATCCGTTGCAAATATACTCATTATTTCTGAAACGGCCAAGGGGAAATCCCTAAAAGTGATTAGAAAAATTCCCCTGGCCTACAACATGCAACAGTTGTCTCGGTCTCTAAGAGAGGCGGTCGCGCCCGGCCGTCTCCGTGGGCTGTGCCGACACATAGCCGTAGCAGCGGCCCACGCTGATGTGGATGCACTGGTGGCGGGCATGCACGCGGCTGATGCGGATGAAGCCCATGGTGATGTCGGTGGGTGCCATGGCGTCGAGGTGGAAGTAGGGCCCGAAGCCGATACGTCCCCGGTTCAGCTCGGCCACCTTTTCGCCGATGGCCTTCACCGTCTGCTCCCACAGGGTGCCGTCGGTCAGCACGCGGTTGGCCAGTTCCCGGCGGCACCATTCAGCCAGGCGGCGCTCCTCGCTGTCCAGCGTCTTCTCCAGACGCTCACTCACCTTCACCCAGCAGAAGAACATGGCCCCCTGCTGCTCACTCTGATTCATTACTTGCTTTTCCATATTACTTGAATTTTGACATTAAAAACTGCACTACGCGCTGTCAAGGCTTCAAGTAGCGAATGCCTCCGGGGCGGTTTCCCGACACCCGACGCGGTGCAGTCAGACTGTTGTTTCCTTAAAAGTTGATGGGCACAAAAAAGGCTGGACGTATATCCAGCGGCCTCTCTCGTACCGCTACTTGAATTTTGACGCTGCAAAGCGTAGTGATTATATTTGTAACTGCCAAATAAAATCGCGGAAAAGTGAGAATTTCTTATGTAAAATGTTAAAACATTGCCATTGGTATAAAATATTTCACCGAATATTTGGTGGTATAAAAAATTATACCTACCTTTGCATTGTCTTTGAGAGAGACACGAGATCATTCACTTAATGTTTAACCCTTAAAAACGGAAGCCTATGAAGAAGGACATTTCGGACGACGAGTGGGAACTGATTCTCTCCATCAGGGCATTCAGGAAGGCACGAGACAGAAGTCCATACCAGCTTGAAGCCTATGCGCGAGACCTCTTCGAAGAGCAGCTCTTCGGAACTCACTGACACAGACAGCCCCGCCGCTTGAGGCGGCGGGGCATTTTCTCCGAAACCTTCAGGCATGAAATATACTAATTTGATTATGGCAACAAGTGAAGAAGTCCTGCAGCGAGCCTTGCGCTACGGTGAGCAGGCAGAAAAATCGAAGGTGCGTTCAGCACTGCGCGACATTGACTTGAACATCAGTTGGGGGCATATTGCCAACGACTATTTCGAGAAGTCTGCGTCGTGGTTCTATCAGCGACTCAACGAGGTGGACGGCCACGGCAACCCGTGCGAGTTCTCCGCTGAGGAAAAGGAGCAGCTCCGTGGAGCGCTCATAGACCTTTCGAATCGCATCCGGCGTGCGGCCGAGAAAATCTGAGGCGACTCTGTTAGGCTTCGAGGCCTTTCTGGCCAAGGTTGAACATTGTGAATCGTGATCTCTCAAGACATGAAAAGGATACCTTCGCCTCGGTATCCTTTTCTCTTTTTTACCCATTTCGTTTGACTACTATTCGTATGACGAAGAAAGCGGCAGATGCCAGCAGCATCCAAATTAAGGTACTGCCCAGGTGCATCTTAGCCTGTTGCCAGCGGTTGGGAGGTTTTTCTACCTCCTTGACCATGGTGATGGTGTCGCGCAGGATGAAGGAGTCGACACGCAGGCGGTCGCGCCAGCGGTCACGGTAGACGATGTTGAAACGCTCGATGGTCACAGTGTCACCCTTTAGTGACACCATGATGCTGTCGCGTACATAGACTGAGTCGCGCATCGTGAGTGTGTCACGCTGATGGGCGACCACCTCTTTCACTCGCGGCACCTCCACATAGCGGGTGGTGGCGCACGCCGTAAGCATCAGGGCAATGGCCATCCACGCCGCCCAGACGCTGATGATTTTCCATTGTCTCATAGGCTCTCAATATAATTGACGATACCTTCTACGTGCAGGCTCTCTATGACGTGCCGCCCCTCGTCAGACAGGAGGAAGTCCACGTCGTCCAGATTGTCCTGGAAGAGATTCTCGGTCAGCACAGCCGGACACTGCGTTTTATTCAGCACATAGAGTTCCTGCGGCCACCACTTCTGCGACGCCATCGGCTGACGCATCTTCAACCCATGTTTCTTGGCAGCATCATACAGACAGTCGGCCAGCATCTTGCTTTGTGCCGACGCCTTGGTGCCCACACACACCTGCCACCCGTTGGCTGAGTGCCATTTGCCGTCGTTCCCGCTGGCATTCACGTGGACACTGACATACACCACGTTTTCCGCTCCCTCATGCCGGCACAGTTTGTTGACGTAGTTCACGCGCATGGCCAGTTCTCGCTGTCGCTCCACCTTTGGGCTTGGCGACTGCATATTCCTCGGCAAGTCCAGCGACTCGTAGTCTGTCGCCTCATCCCGACCAAAATCTCAGAAAACCGCCATAAACAGGCGGTTTTTTGATTGGTCGCCGGTCGAGGGTCGGACGAAACTCGGACGCAACCGT
>CAJOHP010000144.1 GCA_905234355.1 uncultured Prevotella sp.
CTGGGCCACGGCAACCTGGCCGCACGCCTGCTGCGCGAGGAGACCGAGTGCTTCGCCTTCCTCGCCGGACACGAGTCGTTTGCGGCTGCCGAGGGCGCCATCAAGATAGCCGAGAAGGCCAACAAGGTGCGCAAGAAGCCCCTCCGCGTCATCCTGAACGGTCTGGGCAAGGACGCTGCCATGATCATCAGCCGCATCAACGGATTCACCTACGTGCAGACACAGTTCGACTACTACACCGGCGAGGTGAAGGTGGTGAAGGAAGTGCCCTACAGCGACGGTCCCCGTGCCAAGGTGAAGTGCTACGGCGCCGACGATGTGCGTGAGGGCGTGGCCATCCTGTGGAAGGAGAACGTCGACGTCAGCATCACCGGCAACTCTACCAACCCGACCCGCTTCCAGCACCCCGTGGCCGGAACCTACAAGAAGGAGCGCGTGCTGGCCGGAAAGCCCTACTTCTCTGTGGCCAGCGGCGGCGGCACAGGACGCACCCTGCACCCCGACAACATGGCTGCAGGTCCTGCTTCCTACGGCATGACCGACACGATGGGCCGCATGCACAGCGATGCCCAGTTCGCCGGTTCGAGCTCGGTGCCCGCTCACGTCGAGATGATGGGATTCCTCGGCATAGGCAACAACCCCATGGTGGGCGCTACGGTGAGCATCGCCGTCGAGATAGACCTCGCACTGAACAAGAAGTAAGCATCACAGCACACATAAGGAAACAGAAGGACTTGAGCCGGGAGTATATGTCAGCTCCCCCTCAAGTCCTTCTCTCTTTTGTTCCTGCACTTTGCATTATTTCACAACGGAAAGTTGCCCGACACAGAAAGATTGGCTACCTTTGCACCCGATTATGAAAAAAATCCTATTTACGCTTGTAGCCTGCCTCATGGGCATGATGGCCACGGCCCAGACAGACCCCACCAAAGTGACGAAGAAAAAAGAACGCAAAGTAGAGCTGTCCGGAGAAGTCTACGACTCGTTTACGAAAGCCAAAGTGAAGGCACACCTCACCCTGCTGTCTGCTGCCGACTCGGCCGTTGTCGACACGACGACCTGCTGGACCTACGGCAGCTGGTCGGGCTATGACTTCAAGGTGCCCGCCCGGCAAGCCGACTTCATCATCAAGGCTACTGCCGACGGCTACGAGGACACCTACATGAACTACCAGCTACGCCACATCGCACGCAACAACTCCTTCGAGCTGCCACGACTGCTCATGAAAAAGAAGCAGCGCTCCGACGACGATATATATAAAGAGGTGGGCATGGAGGGTGTCGTCATCACCGGCACCAAGGTGAAGCTGGCCTACCGGGGCGACACACTCGTCTACAACGCCTCGGCCTTCAACCTGCCTGAGGGGTCGATGCTCGACGGACTCATACGGCAGATGCCGGGCGCCGAGCTGAAGGACAACGGCGACATCTACATCAACGGACGCAAGGTGGACTACCTCACGCTCAACGGCAAGGACTTCTTCAAGGGACAGAACAAGGTGATGCTCGACAACCTGCCCTACTACACCGTGAAGGAACTGAAGGTCTACGACAAGAGCACCAAGCGCAGCGAACTCATAGGGCAGGACATGGAGAAGAAAGACTATGTGATGGACGTGCAGCTCAAGCGCGAGTACAACCGAGGCTATATGGCCAACGCCGAGGCCGGCGGCGGCACCGACGACCGCTATATGGCCCGGCTATTCGGCCTCTACTACGACGATCACTCGCGTGCCTCGCTCTTCGGCAATCTGAACAACGTCAACGAGACCCGGCAGCCAGGCGGACAAGGCGACTGGACGCCCTCCAACATGCCGCAGGGACAACGCACCACCCGGCAGACCGGACTGCACTTCGAGACTGAAGACCAGGACAAGCGATGGGAGGAGAACTTCGACGCTACCTTCAACTGGAGCGATGCCGACAACGAGACACGCAACGCCACCGAGACATTTGCCACGGGCGGCAACATCTTTGGCGCATCAGAAGCGTGGAGCAGGCAGAAGGACTTCCGCTTCAGCGCCAGCAACACCTTCATCCTCCGCAAGCCTTTCACACTCTGGGGACAGTTCAGCCTGAGCTATGCCAACGGACACCGCAACAGCTCCAGGCAAGACTCCACATGGCAGACCACCATCACCAACCGCAACGACAACAGCAGTTACGACAAATACCGCACACTGGCACTCAACGGCAACATAGGCTACTACAAGAAGTTCGACTGGGGCGACATCATCAGCATAGACTTCAGCATCAGCTACAACCGCGAGAAACCCAGCGACCACTTCAGCCTCAGCCATACCGGCTACTCCAAATACGGCTACGACGAGCTGCGCCACTACTACACCGACCAGCATGGCGAGAACTATCAGTACCACCTGGAAGGCTCCTATCACCTGCAGTTTCTGGGCAGGTGGTTTGTCAGTCCCTTCGTCGGCTACTGGCAGACCATGCGCAAGGCCGACAACATGAACTACCGCCTGGACTGGCTCTACAACACTCCAGCCCTGCCCGCCTCACCTGCACCCGCCGGAACATACACCCCTGGCAGCATCAGCACCGACTGGCTGCCCTCCACTCGCGAGGCACTGCAGAGCGCTATCGACCCAAACAACTGCGACACACAGACACACATGCGACACGGCTACTCCGGCGGACTGGAGCTGTCGCACAACACAGACAACATGTATTTCTCGCTGCGCCTGCCCATCAACAACAACGACGACCGCATGCACTACGACGACGGCGTGATGGACACCATCGCCCGCCGCAACTTCACCCACTTCACCCCACGCATACAGTTCTACCGGTGGAACATCAAGCGGGGACTGCAGCAGGCCACATACAGCGTGGACATGACCGAGCCGTCATTTGCCGACCTCATGCCCGTCGACGACACGACAAACCCGCTGGCCTGGCACATCAACAACCCCGACCTGAAGACCAGCATCACCCACAACATCGGGCTCTCCTTCGTGATGAACAACGACAGCACGCGCCACCTCGGACGCCTGTGGACCAACGCCCGCCTGACGCAACGAGCATGGGGCACACGCACCATGTACGACCAGAACAGCGGTGCCTACACCTACATGCAGGACAACATCGACGGCAACTGGTACTGGGGCATGGGCCTGAGCTACGAGATGCCGCTCGACAAGAAGAAGCGCCTCACCCTGCAGCAGCGCGCCGACGCTGAGTACCAGCACAGCGTAGACTTCGACGTGCTGTATGTGGCGACGACGTCGCAACCCACCCTCGACTCGTCGCACCCCACCTCCACCGTCAACAACTGGACGCTCCACGAGCACCTCGGCATGGAGTATCAGCGCGACAAGCTCACTGCCACGCTGAGCGGCGACGTCAGCTGGCGGTCGGCCAACGGCGACCGCCAGAACTTCGAGCGCATATCGGCCTTCGACTTCAACTACGGCGCCACCCTGCGCTACACCATACCCTGGGTGAAGCTGTCGCTGGCCACCGACCTGCGCATGTTCAGCCGGCGAGGCTACAACAGCGCGATGATGAACACCGACGACCTGGTGTGGAACGCAGAGCTGGCACGCACCTTGTGCAAGGAGAAACTGACGCTCAAGCTCACCGCCTTCGACCTGCTGCACCAGCTGTCCAACAAGCAGTACAGCGTCAACGCCCAGGGCCGCACCGAGACATGGAACAACTGCATACCCCGCTACTTCATGCTCTCCGTGGCCTATAAGTTCACAAGAGCGCCAAAGAAATAGGCCCATTGGTTCCATTGGCCCCATTGGTCCCATTAGTCCCATTAGCCCCATTAGCCCCATTAGCCCCAGAAAAAAAATGATTCAGAAGAAGACCTGCGCCGTGCTCGGCATGATGTGTGCCGGCTGTGCGGCAAACGTAGACAGGAAACTGAACTCGCTCGACGGTGTCGTAGCAGCCAGCGTCAACCTGCCCGGCCGCTCGGCACTTGTGGAATACGACACCGAACGCACATCGCTCGAAACGATGAAGGAGGCGCTCAGCCAGATAGGCTACGACATGGTGATAGAGGAAGACCGCAACGTCGAGGCCATCGAGCGCCGAGCCTATGCCTCCCTGCGACAGCGAGTGCTCCTCTCGTGGGGTTTTGCCCTGCTGGTCATGACGCTCAGCATGGGCCATCTGGGCGGCAGCTCGCTCAGCGGCGATGCGCGCAACCAGCTGTGCCTCATCATAGCACTGCTCAACCTCGTCTACTGCGGTCGGCAGTTCTTTGTCACGGCCGGCCGACAGCTCTTGCACGGCTCGGCCAGCATGGACACACTCGTGGCCCTCTCCACCGGCATCAGCTTCCTCTTCAGCACGTTCAACACCTTCTGGGGTGAAGACTTCTGGGGGGCACACGGCATGGAGAACCACACGTGGTTTGATGCCTCGGTGATGATCATCACCTTCGTGCTCACCGGCCGTCTGCTTGAGGAGCGGGCCAAGCGGAGCACGGCTGCCAGCATCCGCTCGCTCATGGGGCTACAGCCCAAGACGGCTCATCTGGTGAGCAACGGGCAAGACCAGGGAAACGACAAGACCACCCACACGACCGACATACCCATAGCTGCCGTGCAAAAAGGCGACACGCTCCTGGTGCGCCCGGGCGAGAAGATTCCCGTCGACGGCCGCGTGTGCCCCACCCCATCGCTTGCAGCCACCGGGGCCACCGCCCTGCCTACCGTCGACGAGAGCATGATGACCGGCGAGGCCACAGCCATAGCGAAGGGCGAGGGCGACAAGCTCCTCGCGGGGACCATCGTGAAGAGCGGCATGCTGCTCATGCAGGCCGAGGCAGTGGGCGAACAGACCATGCTGGCCGGCATGATACGCATGGTGCAGGAGGCACAAGGCTCCAAGGCACCGGTGCAGCGTGTCGTGGACCGCATAGCACTCATCTTTGTGCCCGTGGTGGTGGCACTGGCACTGCTCACCTTCGCCCTGTGGCTCATCATCGGCGGCACGACCATGCTGCCGCACGCGGTGCTCTCGGCCGTCTCGGTGCTGGTCATCGCATGCCCGTGCGCCATGGGACTGGCCACACCCACGGCACTGATGGTGGGCATAGGAAAGGCCGCCGAGCAGGGCATACTCATCAAGGATGCCACGGCGCTGGAAGAGCTGCAAAAGGTAGACGCTATGGTGGTCGACAAGACCGGCACCATCACCCAGGCACAGCCTGACGGGACAGCACCTGCCGACCACATGTCAGACCCCTTCGCCGGCGAAGTGCTGAAACCTCACGCTCGCGAAGCCTGTGCCATGCTGCAGGCACAGGGCATCGGCCTCTACATGATGAGCGGCGACCGCGAAGAGCGGGTGAGCCACTGGGCCCGCGAGGCCGGCATAGGCCACTATCAGGCACAGGTGCTGCCGCAGGACAAAGAAGACCTGGTGCGACGCCTGCAGGCCGAAGGCCGTCATGTGGCCATGGTGGGCGACGGCATCAACGACTCGCAGGCACTGGCCGCTGCCGACGTGAGCATCGCCATGGCACGCGGCACCGACGTGGCCATGGACGTGGCACAGGTCACCCTCGTTGCCGACGACCTGCGACGCATAGCACAGGCCATCAGGCTCTCACGGGCCACCACCACGCTCATCCGTCAGAACCTCTTCTGGGCCTTTATATATAATATGGTGTGCATACCGCTCGCCGCCGGTCTGCCCTATCTCTTCGGCTACCCATGGCAAATCACGCCCATGCTGGCCTCGGCACTCATGGCCTTCTCCAGCGTGAGCGTGGTGCTCAACAGCCTCAGACTGAGATAACTCCGAGTACCAGAACAGCTACAGCATTTTGGTACGACGAGTACCAGAACGGGGACCGCATTTTGGTACGGCGACTACCAAGCCTTGGTACTCGCCGTACCAAAGCCTGGCAGTCAGGCTACCAAGGCCTGGTAGTCACACTACCAAAAAACGGTAGCCAGACTACCGAAAATCAGGTCTGAGTCCACTTGAAAAAGTCGCCTACACCTTCGAATGCCATCGCGTAGCCACTCCCCTCCCATCAAGGGGAGGGGTGCCCGAAGGGCGGGGTGGGGT
>CAJOHP010000145.1 GCA_905234355.1 uncultured Prevotella sp.
CGGTGCGCTCGATGTCGGCTTGGCTGCCGGCATCGCTCAGCTCGAGCATCTTGCCCACCAGACCGGTGATGCGATTGGTGTTTTCGGTGATCTGGCGGTTGATGTCGTCGCGCGTGGCATCGTCGAGCTCCATGCCCGGCGTAGTGATGATCTGGGTGAAGCCCGAGAGGATGTTGAGCGGCGTGCGTATCTCGTGTGAAATCTGCTGTATGAAGTTGGTCTTCATCTTCGACGACTCCTCGGCACGGGCGTTGGCCTGGGTGAGCTGCACGTTGAGCTCGGAGAGCTGCGTGTTCGACGTCTCGAGCTGTGCATAGGCGTCGAGCAGCTTCTGGTGCTCGGCCTCGAGCCGCTTGGCCGCACGGTAGCGCAGGTAGATGAAGAGTATGAGTGCGAGCACCACGATGGTGGCAATAATCATATAGAGTCTGAACTGTGCGCGGTCGTGTGCCTCCTTGTCTCGCTCCTGCTGGCGCTTGAGCTCGTTGAGCTCGAAGCGTTTGTTCAGCTCGTTGAGCTGCTGTCGGTTCTTGTCCTCGCTGAGCGAGTCGGTCAGCTCGTAATACTCGTTCTGCGCCATGAGCGCCTCCTCGTAGCGGCGGTTGGCGCGCAGCACCTTCCACCGCTCCTTCAGCACGGCGATGAGCTGATTGCGCCCCATGCTGCGGGCCATCTCGAGCTCATGGTCGCTGTAGTGCATGGCCACGAGATAGTCCTTGCGCGCCATGGCCAGCTTGGTGCGGCAGCCCATGAGGTAGACCTTCTGCCACTTGAGCCCCTCGCTGAAGTCGGTGTAGTACTCGGCCGAGTCGATGGCGTTGGCCGCCTCGACATACTTCCCCGTAGAGGCAAAGTACTCGAAGGCCTGCTTCTGGTAGTGGAAGTGCCACGAGGCGTGCTTCACCACGTCGTCGCGTCCCCTGACCACGGGGCAGGCGTCGATGAGCTCCTTGTAGTGCTGAAGGACGGAGTCCATGCCGGTGTAGTCTTTCTTGCTGTCGAGTACCTGCACATACATGTTATACATGTTGACCAGCGAGGCGATGTCTTCGTTCTTGGGATAGAGGTCCACGGCCTGCTGGCAGTTCTGCACGGCCTCGACGTAGCTGTCCTGGAAGATGTAGGCAATGGCCATAAGATACTTGGCCATGGCCTTGCCGTAGTTGCTGTCGCGCCGTCCGGCATCCTCGGCGATAAGCTTAGCCTCGCCGATGCCCTTGTCCACACGGCCGTTGAAGAGATAGACCTCGGCCAGTATGCCCCATGAGGCATAGTACCAGTGCCACTGCTCGTGGCTGCTGCACAGCTCGAGCACGTCGGGTGCGGCAGCCTCGAGCGAGTCGTTCTGCCCGCTGTTGTAGTATCCGGACAGCCGGCGGTACGCCTTGTAGGCCGAGTCGGCCCAGTTCACGCTGCCTTCGCCGGCAGCCTCACGGAGAGCCGGCCGGCTCTCCTCCCGGCAGCCTGCTGTGGTGAGTGCCAGTATCACGGCCAGCACCATCATGGCGGCTATGGACAGTGGGTTGATGCGCTGCTTCATGTCTTGTCCTTGATAAGTTTCTGTATGTATTACGGTTCAGTCAAACTCTTTCCATGTTCCCTCATTTTCTTCCCAATACTGGGGCGACCATCCCTTTGCCTTAACAGCATCCGACTGGCTCTTTGTGAGCACGTTTCCTTCGTCGCCTTCCCGATGGTCTACAGCAATAAACCTGGGTATCTCGGAAGACGTGTTCTGTGGCAGACTGCTGATGAGTTCGTCCATAGGCTTTCCGCTTATCTTGTTTCTACAGAAATAGAGTTTGGAGAGTGGAGCATCCCTGGAGACGACGAGTGTGGTCAGCTCATTGTCAGGACAAGACAGCTCGGCCAATGACATATTATGGGAGAGGTCGAGCGCGGTCAGCTGGTTGGAGCTACAAAGCAGCGTGGCTAATTTGGCGCACTTGGAGACGTCGAGCCTAGCCAGTCGGTTGCTGTTACACAGCAGGTATTCCAGTTCTGCATTACTGGAAAGCTCTATCGAGGTCAGGCTGTTGTAATGGCAGGCCAGTTCCTTCAGGGCCGTATTCTTGGATACATCGAGCGAGGCTATATGATTGAAGCTGAGGAACAGCACTTCCAATGTCCTGTTTTTGGACACGTCGAGTGCCGACAGATCATTGAAGCTACAATCCAGTTGTCTGAGTGCCGTATTCCCGGAAACGTCGAGTACGGCCAGTTCGTTGCCGCTGCAATCCAAGGTGTCTAAAGCCGTGAAATGCTCTATGCCCTTCAAGCTGGCAATCTCCTCCTCTGCAACATCCATGACGGTGATGCCCGCGATTTCAGCATTCGTCAGCATGCCGTCTTTTCCATAGTCCTGCTCAAGAAGAAAGCGCCGGAAGTGGGCGTCAGGGAAGTTTGTCTCGTCGATTACTACTGCAGTTGATTCAGGCCTGTCAGCGCTGTTGTCGTCGACCGATGTGCACGCCGTGAACACGCCTGCGCTGCTTACGAGCGTAACGACGAGCAACCATTTGATGCTCTTTTTCATCATTGTGCTGATTATCATTTCTTCCATAAGGGAGGTCGTCAAAGATGGAGTGAGTCTGTGTTCAAGCATAAGCGTTTCATTTTTTAGAATCTGCTGCAAAATTACATTATATTATTCATTCCACCAAAAAAATACCACTTATTTCGTCTGTTTTTGCCTGCATTATCCAAGAGACTCGGTATTATCAAAACAGCCAAGACACTCATCTTGACGCTGCAAAGACCGGCGTCAAGGCGATTTTACAGGAAAAAAAACGCATTAAGAAAAAAAACTGGGGAGCAGATGGCTTGTGCAGCGTAAAAATTTTGTAACTTTGCAACCAGTATGACATTCTTCTCATCCTATCTGCCCGTGACCGACCCCACGACCATCTTCTTCGTGGTGCTGCTCATCGTGCTGTCGGCCCCTATCATTATGGGCAAACTGCGCATACCCCACATCATCGGCATGGTGCTTGCAGGCGTCATCGTGGGCGAGTACGGCCTGAACGTGCTGAAGCGCGACGACTCGTTCGAGTTGTTCGGCCGTGTGGGCCTGCTCTACATCATGTTTCTGGCCGGCCTGGAGATGGACCTGGAGAGCGTGAAGAAGAATGTGCGCAAGTTTGTCGTGTTCGGTCTGCTCACGTGCCTAGTGCCCCTGGTGCTCACCTATGCCATGTCGGTGGTGGTGCTGGGCTACTCGGGCCGTGCCAGCTTCCTGCTGGGCTGCATCATGGCGTCGAACACGCTGATAGCCTACCCCATCGTGGGGCGCTACGGCCTGCAGCGGCATCACAGTGTGGCGCTGAGCGTGGGCTCGTCGATGATCTCGCTGTTCATGGCCCTGGTCATGCTGGCGGCCCTGGCGTCGACGTTCACACAGAGCGACGCGAGCGTGGCCGGACAGGTGCTGTTCTGGCTGCTGTTCGTACTGAAGATAGCACTCTTCTGCGCGGGCAGCCTTGTGCTCATACCCCGCATGGCGCGCTACTTCCTGCGCCGTTACAGCGATGCCGTGATGCAGTACATCTTCGTCATGGCCGTGATGTTCCTGAGCGCAGCACTGAGCGACCTCATCGGGCTGGAGGGCATCTTCGGCGCCTTCTTCTCCGGACTCATCTTAGGACGATACATCCCCCACGTGTCGCCGCTGATGAACCGCATCGAGTTCATCGGCAACGCGCTCTTCATCCCCTATTTCCTCATCGGCGTGTGCTCATCAACCTGCGCACGCTGGCCGATGACCCGTCGATGGTCTGGGTGGTGCTGCTCATCGCCTTCTTCGGCACGTTCGGAAAGGCGCTGGCGGCCTACATCTCGGCCATCATCTTCCGCATGGAGAAGCACGACGGCCACATGATGTTCGGACTCACCTCGGCCCATGCCGCCGGCGCCATCGCCATGGTCATGGTGGGACTGCGACTCGAGGTGGCACCGGGCGTGACACTCGTCGACGACCACATGCTCAACGGCGTGGTCCTGATGATTCTCGTGACCTGCATCGTCTCGACACTCATGACAGAGAAGGCGGCCCAGGAGATCAGCGTGGACAACATGCAGCGCAGCAACGGCAATCCCCATGCCGACGCGCTCGACGACTCAAAGATTCTGCTCTGCGTGAAGTATCCCGACATAGCGCCCCAGCTGTTCTATCTGGCCACGCTCATCCGTGGCCGGCAGCACGCCTCGGAGATGGTGGCACTCAATGTGGTCTACGACGGACAGGACAGCAACGACGAGCGTGAGAAAGGCCTGCGCCTGCTCGAGCAGCTGCAGCAGCAGGCCAGCGCACAGGAGGTGACGCTGAAGACACAGGTGCGCCTGGCCTCCAACATTGCCAACGGCATCAAGCACGCCTTCCGCGAGCACGGATGCTCCGAGATTGTCATGGGCATGCACGTGCACACGGAGGTGACGCCGAAGTTCTGGGGCGAGTTCATACAGAGCCTCTACAACGGACTGAACCGCCAGATCATCCTGGCCCGCTTCTCCCAGCCGCTGAGCACCATGCGCTGCATACAGGTGGCCGTGCCCTCCAGGGCGGAGTATGAGCCGGGCTTCCACCGCTGGCTCGAGCGGCTGTGCCTGCTGGCCGGCGAGCTCGACTGCCGCATACAGTTCCACGGACGCATGGAGTCGCTCGACAAGATAGCCCACTACATAGACTATGCCCACCCCAACGTCAAGGGCCACTACACCCCGATGGGCCACTGGAACGAGCTGCCCGAGCTGGCCACCGCCATACCCGCCGACCACATGTTCGTGGTCGTCACGGCACGCAAGGGCACCATCAGCTACAAGAATGCGCTCGACCGCCTGCCGGCCGAGCTCACCAAATACTACTCCGGCCGCAACCTCATGCTCATCTTCCCCGACCAGTACGGCCACACCAAGGAAGACACCATGAGCTTCACCGAAGCACAGCACCACGAGGAATACAGCATCTACGACACCATCCTGCAGTGGCTGCGCATCAGAAGATAGCACAATCAGAGGCCCCATAAGCCCCATAAGTCCCATAACAAAGCATTATGATCGACATCAAGAATATCACCAAGAGCTTCGGCTCACTGCAAGTGCTCAAAGGCATCGACCTCCACATCGGCGAGAGCGAGGTGGTGAGCATCGTAGGGCCCAGCGGTGCGGGCAAGACCACACTGCTGCAGATCATCGGCACGCTCGACCGCCCCGACACCGGCACGGTGTGCGTCGACGGCGTAGACACCACCACCCTCTCGCAGAAGCAGCTCAGCCAGTTTCGCAACCTGCACTTAGGCTTTGTCTTCCAGTTTCACCAGCTGCTGCCGGAGTTCACCGCCGTGGAGAACATCATGATACCGGCCTTCATCGCCGGCACGCCCAAGAAGCAGGCCAAGGCACGTGCCGAGGAACTGCTCAACTTCATGGGACTGGCCGACCGCGCCCGCCACAAGCCTAACGAGCTGTCGGGAGGCGAGAAGCAGCGCGTGGCCGTGGCACGCGCTCTCGTCAACAACCCTAAGGTCATTCTGGCCGACGAGCCCTCCGGCTCGCTCGACACAAAGAACAAGACAGAGCTGCACCAGCTCTTCTTCGACCTGCGCGACCGCTTCGGACAGACCTTCGTCATCGTCACCCACGACGAGCAGCTCGCCAGCATCACCGACCGCACCATCCACATCAAGGATGGACTGATAGTCGACCCAGAGGCCCCATTAGTCCCAGAGACCCCAGAAAGGAGGCCCCAATGATAGCTCTCGGCGACTACAACACACTGCGCATCACAAGGCGCTCCGACCACGGGCTCTACCTCGACGGCGACGAAAAGGTGGGCGAGATACTGCTGCCCGCACGCTTCGTCACACGCGCCATGCACATCGGCGACAGCATCGAGGTGTTTCTCTATCTCGACCAGGAAGAGCGGCTCACTGCCACCACCGAGCACCCGCTGGCCAAGGTCGGCGAGTTTGCCTACCTCGAGGTGGCATGGACCAACGAGTATGGCGCCTTCCTGCGCTGGGGACTGCAGAAAGACCTGTTCTGCCCCTTCCGCGAGCAGAAGCAGCGCATGGAGCAAGGCAAGAGCTACATAGTATATATAAAGGTGGACGACGAAAGCCACCGGCTCATGGCCACTGCCAAGGTGGAGAAATACCTGCATGTGCCACACGCACCTGCCGAGGCAGAGCCGTCACTGCCCCTGCCGAAACACGGCGACGCCATGAGCTGTCTCGTCTGGCAGAAGACCGACCTGGGCTTCAAGGTCATCGCCGACGGCCGATACCAGGGCCAGCTCTACGACAACCAGATATTCCAGCCCCTGCACACCGGCCACCGCCTCACGGCCTATGTGGACCACGTGCGCCACGACGGCAAGATAGACCTCACGCTACAGCCCACGGGCCGCCGCCACACACTCGACTTTGCCGAGGTGCTGCTGCGCTATCTCTATGAGAACGACGGGCGCTGCGAACTGGGCGACAAGTCGCCGGCAGAGCTTATCTACGACCGCTTCAAGGTGTCGAAGAAAGCATACAAGAAAGCCGTCGGCGACCTCTATCGCCGACGGCTCATCAGCATCACAGACGAGGGGATAGCCCTCGTCTGAGACTATCAGAAGATGCGGCCCACCAGGCGGACGGTCAGCTGCGGGTAGACCGTCACCTTGCTCAGCACGTCCAGGCTCTCGTCGCCGTCGTTGCCCAGGTCGCTCTTCTCCAGCTTCTTCTCGCCGTCGGCACCATTGAGATAGACTGCCGGCTTGCCCCAGAACTGCACGCCCATGTCGAAGTTGCAGGTCAGCCGGCTCTTCTTTGGCACAAACCGCCCGAAGCCGATGCCTACGTAGGGCCGCACGCTGTTCACCTTGATGTGGGCATCCAGATGGCCATTGTTGTCGGGAGCCAGGAAGTAGTCGCCCATCTCAATGCCTACACGGGGCAGGGTGCCGCCGTTGGCAGCAGCTACAGGCATCAGGCTGGGCGTAATGGTGGGATAGACGTCGGCATTCCACTGGGCTATGCCCTGCAGGTCGGTGTTGTTCTTATTCTGCACCGTGACAATCTTCTCCTTGCCAAAGTAGAGACCGGCCGTGATGCGGAAACCCGTGCGGAACGGATGCACATCAAACAGCAGGTGGCCGGCGCCCAGTCCCGTCGTGCCTTCTACCTTCACCTTGTCTTTGGGAAGGTTATACTGCGGAGGCACCATCGAGCTGTTGAACTTGCCCTCGAAGCCTGTCTTCACGTCGAAGTCCATAGACACCGAGGGAAAGATGTCGACACCGCCGCGCAGCGTCAGGTAGTCGGTGATGTCGCTGCCCACCTCGAGCGTGATGCCCGACAGGCCCAGACCCACGCCGGCGCCGACGTGCTCGAAAATGTTGTTGCCGTTCCACTCGTTCCAGGTCTGTGCCTGAGCGGTGGTGATGCCTACCAGCATGCAGGCCAAAACGAATAATTTCTTCATAAGCTTTTTGTTTGGTGAATAACTAATAGCAATCTGACTGCAAATATAGTTAAAACTTTCTTAACGGACAAACTTTTCCCGCGTTTTATTCAGTCCGCTAAGCAAAGAAACGTTAATTATATCGTCGGCACGACAAATTCTTACGCCTCGCTTTTTCCCACTGCGTTTTTTTTTGTACCTTTGCAGCGTGTAAGTGTTGCGGCACTTTTTTCACAGACCGCATGCCCTGATAGTTAAATGGATATAACAAGGCTCTCCTAAAGCTTAGTTCCGAGTTCGATTCTCGGTCGGGGTACCTAAAGGTAGAAAACAGCGGAAAACAAAAGAAAAGGAAGCGGTTAAAAGCATTAAAAATCAGGCGGTTACATCAATCGTCTGATTTTCTTTTACTTTCCTAAAACACCCTTATTTTCCCAATTTTGGTTAAAAACTACACTTTTTCTACACCCTAATTGAATTCTTTTTATTACCTTTGCAGACAGGTGAAACCAAAAGAAAAAGAGATGGCAGAAAAAGGGAAAAATGCACTTTTGATCGAGCCAGGTAATCCCCGTCTGCTCAAAGCACCTGTAAAGGACACCTCAATCTAACCGTTTTAACTCTTTCTCTACCTTCTTTGTATATACCTGTCCTCGAGAGACAAGGTACTGGAACATTACAGTGTCATCAACAATCTCCACATGAAATGTGAAGATTGCTCGGTACCCACCAATGCGGATGCGGTATACCGAATGATAACCGACAAGACGGATGCAGTCAGTTATGTCTTCAATGCCTTGAGCTGCTTTGACTTCCTTGATGACATCGAGGACACTATCAAGTTGTTTGCCGGATAGCCGTTCTACCGCCTTGGAAAAACTCTTCGAGAACTTGACTTTCATAGATCGTATTTCTTTTCAAAGGCGGCTTGCTCTTCATCACTGAGCATTTCCATGCCTTCAGGATCCGTTTGCTGCAGATACCTGTATATAGCAGCGTCATCGTATGACTCGACAATCTCATCAAGGCTACTCTCAATGAACTTTTTAAGGTTGGTGCCACGGCTGGCGGCAATAACAGACAGCCCTCTGAATGTGTCTGGCTTGATGTCTATGACCTTGCGCCTCATTGCGGGCTTAGAGGTCGTTTTCCTAACTGTTGCTTCCATAATTCTCTGAATTTTGGTGCAAATATACATAATATATATGGTATGTACAAATTTTGAGCGGATTATTTTTTCTGTATACATATCTATATATACTTATAAACAAGGATATATATAAACAAGTACGCAAATGTACGTGTGTATATTTAATAATGTATTCACGTTTATATGTGTACGCGTAAACATAAATACACGTCAACATGAATACAAAAAACCAATAGTAGAAATGGAAAAGACAAAGAAATGCCCTTATTGTGGGGAAGAGATTTTAGAGAGTGCTATAAAGTGTAAGCACTGCGGAGAGTAGTTACAGAAAAAAGAGTCTGAGGGGAATCGTATTCGTCGAAAATGGCGTAATTGGTTTGAGGATCATTTCTGGGAAACGGCAATACCAATTATTGCAATGATATGTTTCCTGGGCGTTAAACATTATCTGTCATACAAAAAGAGTCAAACTACTAATGAGACTTTTAGTGGATTGAAAATATGGAATGAAAAACAAGCCGCAGAAGAATCAAAGACTCTTTACTTACTAAATAAATCGCCTTGGCACGGTAAAAATACGATTAGTAACAGTGTGGAAGAAGATGGGTGGAACATCTTAACAAGCGTAACACTTGACGTCACCCGTCCTTTTTTTCGCCGCAAAGGTACTCAAAAAAAAATGAAGCATACAAGGCGGAAATCACCGCAAGCGAAGATTTTGCATTAGCTGAGATTTTTTTGCATTAGCTGCCAGAAGGGACAGGTGACTGAGTTACACTGCCTCTTCGTGCATCCAGGCGGTGACGCTCTTGTGCATGCGCTGCTTGAAGGCGGCGCTGAAGGTGCTGTAGCTGTTGTAGCCGCTCTCCCGCGCAAGCTGCTGGGCGACGATGGACTTGTGTGCAGCGGCAAGCTCGCGGTAGCGGGCTATGAAGTGACCGACGCGAAGGTCGTGGATGTATTCATAATAGCTTGTGCCCTGACTGGCGAAATACTGGCTGAGATAGTAGCGGTTCACGCCGACGGCTACCGAGAGTTGCGACAGG
>CAJOHP010000146.1 GCA_905234355.1 uncultured Prevotella sp.
GTTCTTGAGACTCTTGGACGACGCTCAGGAATACGGTCATGGCTTCGATGTTGAGTTGGCGGGTCTGTATGTCATGAATGATGCGCTTGCGGTAATCGGAAAGTAATGATCGACCGCTTTCTCGCACTTTTAACCCCCAATTGCTTGTAGTTCACAAACTTTTTTGTATCTTTGCAACCGTTATAACACTTTAATGCGCATAATTATGGTATCAGTAGCATTCAAGAACCGCACGCGCGACGAGATTATCGCCGCCTTCCGCGAGTCCATCCGCAAAAAGCGCGAGTGGCAGGAGAGGGCAGAGGAAGAAATCAGACAGATTCGTTTGGAACGCCAGCAATTCAGCATCTGAACCCGATGAATCCGCTCGACCTGACACGCATCTACCGTCTGTCGCCATACAAGGTTTGGACGAGAAACGGGCAAGACTACAACATAGAAACCACTCGCGGACATATTTTCGTGATTGGTTTCATGGATGATTATTCTATTTGGCCAGAAGGTGCCTATCAGTTTACCATTACCAACCAGAGCCAACAACCTTCGCCACTCGATGAGAAACTTCGCGAGACCATTCTCCTGCTCATCGAGGCTTTCTTCGCTGCTAATCCCGACATCCTGCTCTACATCTGCGAGACGGGCGACGGTCGTCAGGCATTCCGCAGCCGTCTCTTCATCCGATGGTTCAACAACTATGCAGGCCGCGATGCCTTCGTCATGCAGACTGCTGAGGTTCAAGAGGGCAAGACGCGCAATTTCGCTGCCCTCATCGTGCAGAAGTCCAATCCACGGCTGAACGAGATCCTTGCCGAGTTCGACGAGACCATCAGCATACTGACCGACAAACCACAATAATCCCCAACACCATGCCATCGTTCACCCTGACATACACCCGTGAGGCTGCGTCCTGCCCGACACTTACAGGCAGGACGGGTGAGACCGTTGTTGGCGTTAGGAGCGGATCGATTTCTACCCCCCCCCATTAATTAGACTTCATCGTTAACCCATGCCGTCCCGATGCTGCCGTAAGGCAGTGTCGGGCGCATCTGTTGCTGCGGAGAGCTATGCTCCTTCGCAGCCGCTGCTGTGTGTGCATTCGTGTAACAGGCGGCATCCGTGTAAGCCGTTTCTGCGGCTCGGAGGCATATAATACCTTTGCACACAATATTCGACAGACACTAAGAAACAAACATTTTTTAATTCACTAAAGTTAACTTTTTAAAACACTCAAGCAATTATGAAAAAAATTTTATCAATCATTGCCCTGCTGCTGATGGCAGTCACGGGCAATGCAGCGGAGAAGTCGGAAACTATTTCTCTTATTGGTGAGGAGCATAGCGAGAATGAAACCGCTACAGGTACCCATTTTAAGGTCACTTGCGGCTATTTGGGTATTGACGATGGGGGCTTGACGATAAATAAATTCGGAGCGATGACTGTTTCTGCGCTTGACGGAACGGTCATGACAAAAGTGACGTGGAGCTATCAGGCCTTAAGTCAGAATGCAGGCACCTTATCTGCAACGCCCGGTACTTACAATGGGAGCAATACGGTCACAGGAATAAACAGCACCACTCAGACAGTTACCTCATCGCATGCTGCTGGGGTCAAGCTTAGCTCAATTACGATTTATTATGAAGTTGAGGATGTCGCCGTCACCGGCATCACCCTCGACAAGACCTCAGCCGAGATGACCGTAGGCGGCAATGCGCTGACGCTGACCGCCACCGTCGCCCCCGACGACGCTACGAATAAGACCGTGACATGGACGACGAGCGACGCAAGCGTGGCCACCGTGGCTAACGGCGTAGTGACCGCCAAGGGCGCAGGCACCGCCACCATCACCGCCACCGCTACCAACGGCACCGCCGACACCAGCGACGATAAGACTGCTACATGCGAAGTGACCGTTGCTGACGCTGCCACGAAGTACAACCTGACGCTTGTCGACGGCAGCGAGGACCACGGCTCGGTGGCCTTCACCGTGGGCGGCAAAGCCGCCACGCAGGCCAAGATGGGCGACGTGGTGACCGTCGCCGTTACACCCGCCACGGGCTATGCGGCAAAGGACGTGACCGTGCGCGCCAGCACCACCTTTGATGCCGGCACTGCACGCCGCCGCGACATCCCGATGCAGGACGACATCGCCGTGACAAAGCAACAGAACGGCACCTGGCAGTTCGCCATGCCCGAGGCCAGCGTGTGGGTAACGGTGACCTACGCCAAGAACCTGCAGGACGCATGGATCGAGGCCATCGCCGACCAGACCTACACGGGCCAGGCCATTGAGCCGACCGTCACCATGCAGGACGGTTCTGCCGTCCTGACCTCCGGCACCGACTACACCGTGGCCTACACCAACAACACCGCGGTGGGCGAGGCCACTGTGACCGTCACCGGTCAGGGCAACTACAGCGGCACGGCCACGACGACCTTCCGCATCCTGGCCAACAAGACCGCACTGGATGACGCCATCACCGAGGCCGAGACGTACTGCAACAGCATCACCGAGGTCGACCCCGACGCTGCCGTCGTGCTGCAGGCTGCCATCGACGCCGCCAAGGGCGTGCAGGGCAATGCCAACGCTACACAGTCGGAGGTTGAGAGCGCCGCACAGACTCTGAACGAAGCTGTGGACGCTGCCAAGGCTGATGTGGCCCTGAAGCGCGTCAAGCTCGTCATACCCGCCAAGAGCTACGTGAGCTGGATAGACGCCGACAAGCGCCAGATAGAGACCCCTGTCAGCGGCGTGTCGCTGCACACCGTGGCCGCCGTGAGCGACAAGCAGGTGCAACTGACTGATGAGCTGAGCGTGATGGCTGCCGAGAAGCCTTACCTCATCTACAACGGCGGCGACGCCGAGGCCAACGTGAGCATCGTCGTGAGCAGCGGCGACGCCGACAACGTGGACTATGACAGCGAGCACTTCAAGGGCACGCTCGAGCCCAAGACCTTCAGCGCCGAGG
Organism: uncultured Prevotella sp.; assembly: GCA_905234355.1. Lineage (GTDB taxonomy): Bacteria > Bacteroidota > Bacteroidia > Bacteroidales > Bacteroidaceae > Prevotella. Next base: position 2,967 of record CAJOHP010000146.1, read on the forward strand.
AGATGCAGGCCGCCGACCACTACGTGCTGCAGAACGGCCACAACTTCGTGTGGGTGGAGCAGCCCGGCACGCTGGCCGCCGGCAAGTGCTGGATAGAGCTCGACCTGTCGCCGTCGCCTGTCCGCCGTCTGGCCATCGTCGTCGGTGGCACGCAGACCGGCATCAGCACCGTGGCTCAGGAGGCTCAGGCCCAGGAGGCTGTCTACGACCTGCAGGGCCGACGCGTGATGCAGCCCACAAAGGGCCTGTTCATCGTCGGTGGCAAGAAGGTCGTGATTAAGTGAGCGAAAAGCCAAGCTTGCTTGAGCTTTTCCGAACGTGCGCTCGGCCGAAGGACGCTTGCAAAGCAAGAACGAGCTCGAGCGTAGCTCAAGGTCGTGATTAAGTAATTTTTCAATACGCCTTTATCATTCGGGGACGGAGCAAACAAAGAAGTGCTTCGTCTCCGAATTATGTTCAGGTGGGTTCTATTAATTCCCACGGTTTCTGTTGACATAGATGGGATATTAACCTTTTGCCATCTTTCTGGCTCTTTCGCCTCCATTTTGTAAGTTTCATCAGTTGTGTAGCCCGCTACACTCCTTCTTCCACTTACAAAATGGGAACCAAAATAGCTCAGAAATCTGCCAAAGCTAATTAATAGAACCCACCATATGACATTTACGAGCAATTCGCGGTTCATTCATGATTATTCGCGGTTTAAGAATAATAAGTAACAGCAAAAAAGAAACAACTTGGTACGATTATCTTTGATTAAAGAAAAATGATGAACACGAATTACCATTAATTATCCACTAATTGCTGCGCGTAGTCATTATATGATTAATTATATGGTAATTATATGTTTATTAATAATCGTACCAAATTATATTTTAACGGTCCGCCAGCCCCTTATCAAGGGGCCTCAAACATAACGGACATTGATGAACCGCATAAGTAAAAGGAGCAGCATCCGTCAATCGGGTGGTGCTCCTTTTTTATGATAGAGTTCTTTTATTACAGATAATTTTAGTACCTTTGCAGCCAGAATGAGACGGACATTGATGACGGCAAAAATACTAACGGCTCTTTGCGCTGTTTGCTTGACGGTTTTGCTAAACTGGCAGAACCATGATGCTGCGACTGTCACAGAATCCTATCAGCATTGCGAGTCATCCGTCCTGACTCCACAACATCAGCATCATCAGGAAGCTACGCTGACCGACGCCTCGCAGCTCTACCGTCTCTGCAGTTCCCGTCCTCAGCGCATCCTTCCTACCCAGGGATCGAAGACAGAACGAACCATCACGCCGTTTGGCAGCTTTGCCTTCCGGCAGCATAAAGTCAAACCACTTAATACCTACTACGACAGCAGATGCCGCCAAGAAACGGCTCCCTTCTGCCTGTCGGCCTCGTGCGACTATTACGTCATCGCACTGAGGCACATCATTCGTTGAATAAAGTCCCCTAACTTAGGGGACTGCAGGGGTCTGAGCAAGCAGACCCGAAAGAGTTTAAGGTGGGTTCTATTAATTCGCTTTGGCAGATTTTTGAGCTATTTTTGCTTTCAGTCTGTAAGTCGAAGAGAGAGTGTAGCGGGCTACACGACCGTACAGGATGAAACAAAAAGAGCCAGAAAGATGACAAAAGGTTAAAAACCCATCAATGTCAAACTAAACCGTGGGAATTAATAGAACCCACCTTTAATAATCAACAATACATTTCATTTAATCAATTAAAGGGTGGTCGTTCAGACCCCCATCCCCCTAACTTAGGGGGCTTATACAACTATGTCAAGTATCAAAAACTTGGAGATGGCTGCTGCCCTCTCCGCATATCCGCATATCGAGATCAAGAAGTCGCTGTTTTCCACCAAAGCCATCTATACGCCTACGCAGAGTCAGGCTAAGGCTATTATCCTGGAGTACACCCCCACAGAGGGTGAGCGCGTGGCGCGTCTGTTAGACATGCCGCTCGACAAGATGGCTGCCTACATCCAAGAGAATGGCAAGCCCGCAGCTGGTGCCAACGGCCACTTCCGTCTGGAACTCTGCCTGAGCGACGACCGCCAGTTCTGCGCTCTACAGTTGTTCCGCTTCGGCGACTTCCAGTACAAGCCGGTATTTGAGCCCCGTTTCTATGAAGGCAAGGATGCGGAGGCCATAGCCCTGCTGCTGTAGATTACCGCGAAATAATTGAAGTCCCGACCTGCTGTTGTGCAAGCCGGGACTTCTTTTGAATATATAGGTGGGTTCTATTTATCTCATGCCATGCGGCATCCCCCGAGTTTTTCCAACGCTTCTGCCATGACGATGTACTTTCCCGAGCTGTGCGGTACGTATTTTTTCGGACAGGCATAAAGCCCGTCCCTACAGCATGATGGCACCGTCACGTGGCATCCTCGACTCTGTAGGGACGGGCTTTATGCCTGTCCGAAACCATGCTAAAAAGCATGGGGATATTTGGTGCAAAGTTAATAAAAGAAGCAAAGCCCACGCATCCAGACAGACGCGAAACAGGCACGAACAGAGCACGACAGAGCACAAACAGAGCACAAACACGCCAAAAAGGAAAAGAAAACACGTGCAGATGAGCGCCGTTTCGAGATTTTTATGTACCTTTGTGCCGTATTTTGCATCTATCATTACGCGCAGAGTATCATTGAGCAATATGAACGCGAAGGATTTCATCGGAAAGTTCAAGAGTCCCTACCTGTGGCTCCACCTGCTGGCCATGGCGCTGGTGGTCGTTCTGCTGGGCGTGGGTGTGTGGTACGGCCTCGACGTCTATACGCACCACGGGCAGGCCATCAAGGTGCCCGACATGAACGGCATGGCCTTTACCAAGGCTGCCGACCTGCTGGAGAGCGACGGCCTCGACATCCTTGTGAGCGACACGGGCTACAACAAGCGTATGCCCGCCGGCTGCATACTGGCACAGCAGCCCGACGCGGGCAGCTACGTCAAGCAGGGGCGCACCGTCTACGTGACCATCAACTCACTGCAGTCGCCACGACTGCCACTGCCCGACCTCATCGACAACAGCAGCTACCGCGAGGCCGAAGCCAGGCTCAAGGCCATGGGCTTCCGGCTGCTCGAGCCCAAACGCATAGAGGGAGAGAAAGACTGGGTCTACGGCATACAGACGGGCGGACGGCATCTGCAGACGGGCGACATGGTGTCCATCGAGTCGGCACTCGTGCTCATCATTGGCAACGGCGAGTATGAAGAAGAGGAGGACATGCTCTTCGACGACGAGTTTGGCTCGTCCGACGACGACACGGGCGCCGACGTCGACGATTTCTCGGAAGTGCCCGACGACATCCTGGAAGAATGACTATGACCTACGACGACGACATCGAGCTGACCGAGGGCGACGACCTCTTTGCCGACGCCGACGCTGCCGCTGAGCACGACGGCGACACCCTCTACGAGCACCTGCGGCTGACGGTCGACGCCGGACAGGTGCCACAGCGCATAGACAAGTATTTGGCCGAGCACACACAGCACTCCTCGCGCAACCGCATACAGCAGGCGGCCGATGCCGGATTCCTGCACGTGGACGGAAAGCCGGTGAAGAGCAACTACAAGGTGCGCCCCGGCGACGTCGTCACACTCATGCTCGACCGCCCGCACCACGACACGACGATACGGCCGGAAGACATCCCACTCGACATCGTCTACGAAGACGACCAGCTACTGGTCGTCAACAAGCCCGCCGGCATGGTGGTGCACCCCGGCGTGGGCAACTTCACCGGCACGCTGGTCAACGCCATTGCCTGGCACCTGCGCCATCTGCCCTCCTACGACCCCAACGACCCGCAGGTGGGGCTCGTGCACCGCATAGACAAAGACACCAGCGGACTGCTCGTGGCTGCCAAGACACCCGAGGCCAAGAGCCACCTGGGCAAGCAGTTCTTCGTGCACGACACACGGCGCACCTACAACGCCCTGGTATGGGGCAACATGCTCGGCGACGAGGGCCGCATCGAGGGCAACATAGGCCGGGACCCGCGCGACCGGCAGCGCATGCAGGTCTTCCCGCCCGACTCCGAGACGGGCAAGCCCGCCGTCACCCACTGGCGCGTCATGGAGCGCTATGGCTACACCACGCTCGTGGAGTGCCGCCTCGAGACAGGGCGCACACACCAGATACGCGCTCACATGAAGCACGTGGGCCACCCGCTCTTCGCCGACGAGAAATACGGGGGCATGGAGCTGCTGCGAGGCGAGCGCACGGCCTCCTACAAGGCCTTCGTGCAAAACTGCTTCACCCTCTGTCCGCGACAGGCGCTACACGCCCGCACCCTGGGATTCCAGCACCCCGTGACCGGAGAGCAGATGGACTTCACCAGCGAGTGGCCGCCCGACCTGCAGGCACTCATCGACAAGTGGCGCCGCAGGCTCAGCACTTAGGCACCCACCTACCAGCTGTACGCAGAGCCCCATAACCCCCATAGGCCACATAAGCCCCATAAAGAAAAAGAAACTCACAAAAATAACAAGCAACAATGACTCAGCAGAAACGCACCATTGCCATCGTCTGCGGTGGCGACTCTTCAGAACACGACGTGTCCCTGCGCTCGGCGCAAGGACTCTACTCCTTCTTCGACAAGGAGCGCTACAACGTGTATATCGTCGACGTGAAAGGCACCAACTGGCAGGTGGAGCTACCCGACGGCACCACGTCGCGCATCAATATGAACGACTTCTCCTTCACCCATGAGAACCACCGCCAATACTTCGACTATGCCTATATCACCATACACGGCACGCCCGGCGAGAACGGCATACTCCAGGGCTACTTCGACCTCATACACATGCCCTACAGCACCAGCGGCGTGCTCGTGGAGGCCATGACCTTCGACAAGTTTGTGCTCAACCAGTATCTGCGGGGCTACGGCGTGCGCGTGGCCGAGAGCGTGCTCGTGCGCCGCGGACAGGAGCAGCTGCTCGACAAGCACAAGCTCATCGACACACTGGGCATGCCACTCTTCGTCAAGCCCGCCAACGACGGCTCGAGCTTCGGCGTGTCAAAGGTGACCAAGCCCGACCAGCTCGCCGCTGCTCTGCGCGTGGCCATGATGGAGAGCGACGAGGTGATGATAGAGTCGTTTCTCGAGGGCACAGAGATCACCGTGGGATGCTACAAGACACGAGACAAGGAGGTGGTGCTGCCGCCCACCGAGGTGGTCACCAAGAACGAGTTCTTCGACTACGACGCCAAGTACAACGGACAGGTGGAGGAAATCACCCCCGCACGCATCTCGCCCGAGCTCACCGAGCGCGCACAGCGACTCACATCCCACATCTACGACATACTGCACTGCAACGGCATCATACGCATAGACTACATCATCTCGCCGCAAGGCGACATCTCCATGCTCGAGATCAACACCACGCCCGGCATGACGGCCACCAGCTTCATCCCCCAGCAGGTGAGGGCCGCAGGACTGGCGATGAGCGACGTGCTTACCGACATAGTAGAAAACCAATTCTGATGAACGACTTCGACGAGATACGCCCTTACGAGGCACACGAGATGCAGCAGGCCTTCGACGACCTGCTCGCCGACCGCCAGTTCCAGCACATCCTGAAAGGCTTTGCGCCATGGCTGCCCAAGAGCGTGGCCATCGGGCTGATGCGCCTCATGTACCGGGGCGTGAAGACACCCCTCGACTTCCAGCTGCGCTTCATGAAGCCCATCGTGAAGCACATCATGCGACGACACACCGACGGCTGCCGATTCGACGACAGCAGCCTCGGGCGAAGCAACGCACGCGACGAGCGCTACACCTTCGTGAGCAACCATCGAGACATCGTGCTCGACTCGGCCTTCCTCGACGTCATGCTCGTAGAGGCAGGACACCCCACCACCGTCGAGATAGGCATCGGCGACAACCTGCTCATCTATCCCTGGATACGACGCCTGGTGCGCATGAACAAGGCTTTCACCGTGCGACGCGGCCTCACACCGAAGGAGATGCTGCGCTCCAGCCAGATCATGAGCGACTACATACACTACGCCGTGACCCAGAAACGCGAAAACATCTGGATAGCCCAGCGCGAGGGACGGGCCAAGGACAGCGACGACCGCACGCAGGTGGCCGTGCTGAAGATGCTCGCCATGGCCACACCGGCGGCACCACAGGACCGGACAGCCGGCAGTGCGCCCGCCGACAGCCTGCGCGAGCTCAACATCGTGCCGCTCACCATCAGCTACGAGTACGACCCCTGCGACTACCTCAAGGCACAGGAGCTGCAGCAGAAACGCGACAACCCGGCCTTCAAGAAGACCCGACAGGACGACCTCGACAACATGCGCACGGGCATCTTCGGCTACAAAGGCCGCGTGGCCTACCACTGCGCAGCACCCGTCAACACCTGGCTCGCCGACCTCGAGGGACTGCCGCGTGCAGAGTTCTTCACACAGATGGCACAGCGCATGGACCACGAGCTGCACAGCCACTACACCCTCTACCCCTGCAACTACATCGCCCTGGACCTGCTGCAGACCGACCGCGCACACAGCAGCCACTACACCGCTGCCGACGAGCAGCGCTTCACCCGATATCTCGACGCCCAGCTCGCCAAGGTGACCCTCGCCGAGAAAGACGAGCCCTTCCTGCGCCAGACCATACTCACGATGTATGCCAACCCGCTGCGCAACTACCTCGCTGCCACCTCACAGTCATAGCCCACACACACATGCCACGCACCATACGCCCCACCGCCCTGCTGCTCCTCGTGATCCTGCTGCTCACTGCCTGCGAGCAAGCAGGCTACGAGACAGGCAACGGCCCCTACTCGCTGCTGCAGGCCGACTTCGTAGAGGCACCCGTAGGCAGCGACGGGCGCCTGAGCAGCGTGCTCACCGACGACGGCGACAGCCTCCTCCTCACACAGCCCTACCTGCCACAGTGGCAGGCCAAGGCCGACACCACCTACAGGGCCCTATTATATTATAATAAGGTGGAAGCACGCGCCGAGGTGGTCAGCTGCTCGCTCGTGCCCACGGCCGGCATCTTGCCCACCGACTCACTGAAGAAGCCCATGATGACCGACCCCGTGCGCCTGGAGAGCGTGTGGATGAGCCGACACCGCCGCTACCTCAACGTGGGCATGTATCTGAAGATAGGGCAGACCGACGACAGCGACGCCCTGCACCACCTGGGCATCGTGGCCGACAGCATAGCCCGACGGCCCGACGGCAAGACGGTGCTCTGCCTGCGACTCTACCACGACCAGGGTGGCATGCCCGAGTACTACTCGCAGCGCACCTTCTTCAGCATTCCGCTGCAAGGCATCACGACCGACAGCCTGCAGCTCGGCATCAATACCTACAGCGGCCACGTGGTCAGGCACTTTGCACTATGACCACGTGGCCGGAAAGAGCTTCCCCCACTTTCTTATTTACTGAGTCCACTTGAAAAAGTCTGAACGTCGGTAAACCGGTAGCGAAACAGACCGCATGGCACTCCCCTCCCTTGTAGGGGAGGGGTCGGGGGTGGGGTC
>CAJOHP010000147.1:0-7713 GCA_905234355.1 uncultured Prevotella sp.
TCTCTTCGACTTACAGACTGAAAGCAAAAATAGCTCAAAAATCTGCCAAAGCGAATTAATAGGACCCACCTTAAGTCTTTCATTTGGCTGCCTTTTTATGGCCCCACGCGAGGCTTTGTCGCCGCGAAGATGCTCTGTCTGGATCTCGCAGACGTACCTTTCGGCATCTCCCATAGCTGCCCGGCCTACATAGCTCAGCGAGACGGTGGCGTTCTGGCGAAGCGCCCGATGGGCCTCTTCCGGAGAGAAATCCGCAACTTTAACTTTTAAGAAGCTAAGTTCGGTAAACAGAAATTGATGTTAAAAAAAATGCTTTTTTTCACGTGTTTCGTAAAAAACAAGTAACTTTGCAGCCATGAAACAAATGAAGCTATGGATGCTGGCCACCATCCTTACATCTTGTGGCCTGACGATGCTCTCTTCGTGTTCGAATGAAGACAACACAGGTGTACCTCCAGCAGATGAGGTGGAGTCACAACTCCAGCGGATGACCCTCCGCGAAAAGGTGGGACAGATGTTCTATGTGCGCCCCGAATGTCTTGACACCACCATCCACTTCAACCGCTCCGGCGGCATTGACGAGAGTGTGGACGACATCACCAAGATCAGGCTGCAGGCCGTCAACGAGCTGATGCGGAAGGTGAATGAGAATTATCCCGTGGGTGGCATCATACTCTATGCGCACAACATCGAGGACGAGGCGCAGCTCGCGCGCTTCATCCCTGAGATTCGTGCGCTGAAAGGCTCACCCCTGCTGTGCATCGACGAGGAAGGCGGGCGTGTGGCTCGCATCGGACGCAACAGCAATTTCCATGTGAAGACCTATGAGTCGATGGGGGCCATCGGTGCCACGGGCGACCCACAGAATGCCTACGAGTGCGGCAACACCATAGGCACCTATCTCCACCACTACGGCTTCGATGTTGACTTCGCACCTGTGGCCGACGTGAACACCAATCCTGAGAATATCGTCATCGGTGCACGTGCTTTCAGCGACAAGCCAGAGATAGCCGCCCCGATGGTGACCAACTATCTGCAGGGGCTGAAGGATGCCGGCGTCGTGGGATGCATCAAGCATTTCCCCGGCCACGGCGACACGAAGGCCGACACGCACTTCGGCTATGCCAGTTCCAAGAAGACGTGGGAGGAGATGCTCTCGTGCGAGATGGTGACCTTCAAGGCTGGCATCCAGTGGGGGTGCCAACTCATTATGACAGCTCACATCAGCGCGCCCAACGTGACGGGTGCCGACATCCCTGCCACGATGTCATCGGTGATACTTCAGGACAAGCTGCGCCGTGAACTGGGCTATCAGAAACTCATCATCACCGATGCTATGGAGATGGGAGCCATCACCCAGCAGTACACCAATGCTGAGGCTGCCGTGGGCTGCATCAAGGCCGGTGTCGACATCGTGCTCGGCCCGCAGGTATTCACGGAGGCTTTCGATGCGGTGGTCAAGGCTGTAGAAGATGGTGAAATCACAGAACAGCGCATTGACGAGAGCGTGCGTCGCATTCTGAAGCTGAAGCAGAGCATCAGGAGATAGGACGATATAACCTGAACATTTCATACTCTGCCAATGGTGTCATTTGACATTACCTTTGCACTAAATATCCAGCGCCCCGCAGGGGCCATCTCTGCATATAGCATCGGCTTCAGTCATGATTTGGAAGGGTTCTGCTGGATTATGTGTGGGTAAAGCCGTTTTCCAAGTCACAGACCCCACACGAATTGTAGAACCTTCAGGAGAGTTTCATTCGGGCGTTCCTAAACATGCATCAAGCAGGACATCTTTCTGGCTCTTTTTGCTTTCATCCTGTAAGTCTCATCGGTCGTGTAGCCCGCTACACTCTCTCTTCGACTTACAGACTGAAAGCAAAAATAGCTCAAAAATCTGCCAAAGCGAATTAATAGAACCCACCTTTTACTCAGACCTACAGGACAAAAGCCATGACAGTCATTTCAGCAGCCCTTCTCCCGGTCTTCCTCTTATTATTATATATATGGTGGAAGGACACACATAGGGAACCCGTAGCATGGCTCCTCCTTGCCTTCCTGTCAGGAGGCGCGCTCTTGTATCCTGCCATATGGTTAGAGGCAGAGATTGAAGGCCTCGTGTTCAGCCCCTCCTTTATGCCGGCAGGAGCGATAGGCGTATTGACCGACGCCCTTGTCGCCACGGCCATACCGGAGGAAGGGCTTAAGCTACTGGCACTATTACTGATACTCCGCTGGAACCCCCATTATGACGAGCATATTGACGGCATCGTCTACGCCGTGTTTATCGGTCTTGGATTTGCGGGAGCAGAGAATATCATCTATCTGCAGGGTGACGACCACTGGGTGACCACCGCTGCTGTCCGCTCCCTGCTCGCCGTGCCCGGACATTACGCCTTTGCCGTGATTATGGGATATTACTATTCGATGTATGCGTTCGTGGAACGCACTGCCAAGCATGCCTTAAGCACCTTTGCTGTTCCCGTGACGACTCACGCAGCCTACGACTCTCTGGCCATGAGCGGACAAGTGCACCCTTATGCCGGCCTCGTGTGCTTTTTCCTGCTCATCGCCTTCTGCTTACGGATGCACTGGATGGCAAGGAAGCGCATCCTAATTCTTATCGGGAAGGACTGTGACAACGGCGCCGCCCGTCCTCCAGGCTCTAAAGAAGAGCATGCCACTGGATAGCTACGGGCGGACTTTGAGCGTTAAAAAGGATTAAATATCATTCACGTATGTTTGCATATATATAATTTTGTTTATCTTTGCGCTGTATTTACACTTTACTATTTATCTAAAAGCCAACAAATCAGAAAAGAAGAAAACTATTTACCTATGAAAAGAATTGAGAAGAATTGTCCGTCGCATGCAACAGGAAACTTACGAAATGAAACTGCTTGCGGTTTCTTCTCAAATTCCTCTAAATTCCTGACAAGAATAAAAATCTCTAATTCTCTTATTCTTGACAAATAAAATGGGAAACTTAAATACATAACGATGAACGACAAGAAACACGGTATTTTCAAGCTCCGCTTCGACCGCCTGCTGTCGCAAAGCCTGTGGAGGCAGCTGCTCATCCTGGGGGGCGTCCTGCTGGTCATGCTCGCCTTCTCCTACCTGCTCCTGTCCTTTTCCGGAGCCGACTGGAAGGCGTTCTGCCAGAGCAAGGACATGAGCCAGTGGCTGCTGCCCGTCTACCTGCTCATCGACACCAATGCACTGAACACACTCTACATTGAGGGCCATGTGCACGGGTGGATGCTCTTCGCCAGCAGTATCACCTTCCTGCTGGGTGCATTCATCTTCAACGGCATCATTATCGGTATCATCACCAACACGCTGGAGCAGCGCGTAGCCGACCACCGCAAGGGCCGCATACACTATCTCAGGACGGGACACTACATCATCCTGGGCTACGACGATATGGCGCCCTCCATCATCAACCACATCTTCTCCCGCGACGCCAGTGCCTATGTCCTGCTCATGGGAGCCATGGACGCCGAGGTGATAAGGGAGAAGCTGCGCAAGCGCTTCGACGAGCAGCAGATGAAGCACATCATCATCAACTACGGCCACCGCACGTCGCCAGGCTACCTGAAGGACATACACCTGGAGTCGGCCAAGGAGGTGTTTGTCGTGGGCAACCACAGCAAGCCGGAGCACGACGCCATCAACGTGGAGTGTGTGGACTGCATGCGCCTCTACCTGGCCGACAAGCAGGAGCGGCCAAGCCGCATCACCGTCGTGTTCAAGGACCTCGACACCTACGCGGCCTTCAAGACCTCGCCCTTATTCAAGGACATCAGCAAGCTCGGCATAGAGTTCACACCCTATAATCGCTATGCAGGATGGGCCAAGCAGGTCTTCGTGAAACGCGGCTACAGAGACTTCGGGAGCGCCAGCCAGAAGTACCCCTACCCCTCTGTCTTCGGCAAGAAAGGCATACTGCCACAGGACGAGCGCTATGCCCACCTCGTCTTCGTGGGCACCACCAACTTCGCCGTGGCCTTCGCCATGGAGGCTGCCCACGTGCTGCACTTCCCCAACTATCCGGAAAAGGGGGTGCGCACACGCATCACCTTCATCGACCTGCACGCCGACAAGGAGAAAGACGAGTTCATCACCCGCAACCGACACTTCTTCGAGGTGCAGTCGCACTACTACCGCGACCTCTCCGACGCCTCTTCCAGCACGACGCTCCAGCGCATACCGCCGCTCTACTTCAACAAGGACAACGGCTATGAGGAAGGGGCCGACTACGACTTCCTCGACGTGGAGTTTGAGTTCATCAAGGGCGACGTGTTCTCCCAGCGGGTGCAGCAGCTCATCAGGACGTGGGCCGGGGAGCATGAGCAGAAGCAGTACCTCTCCGTCTTCCTCGCCATGGCCGACCAGCGACAGAACTTCGTGATGGCCATGAACATGCCCGACGAGGTCTACGACCACGAGGTGCCGCTGTTCGTCCGGCAGGACCGGTCGGACAATTTTGTCACCCAGCTCCGAGAGGCCGACAGCAAGACACTGAGCTACTGCCACATGGAAGGCGGCGAGCTGAAGGAGGAGCAGCGCCATGCCCGCTATGCCAGCATCTACCCCTTCGGCATGAACGAGACCGCCTATAGTGCCGACGACCACTCGCTGCGCCGTGCCATGCTCATCAACTACCTGTACTGCCATGCCGACTACGACACGCTGTCGTTCCCGGGCATGCTCACGCTCGACTCCATCGCCGCCGACGACATCTGGGCCGAGGCCCGTGCCCTCTGGCAGAAGCTCGACGTGTCGCTGAAGTGGTCCAACCTCTACAACTCCTACACCATCCGCACAAAGCTCAGGACCCTGCGCGCCATGCGCGGGATGGATATCGAGGACGAGTCGCGCGACGGCGACCTGCTCAGCGACGAAGAGACAGCCATCCTCGCCCAGGTGGAGCACAACCGATGGAACGTGGAGAAGCTGCTGATGGGCTACAGGAAGCCGCACCGTGACGAAGACAAATACGAGTATGACGACTATGCCGCCGAGCTGTCGAAGAACAAGAAGCTCTATATCCACCACGACATACGCCCCTTTGACAAACTGGACAAAATCTCGAAGCTCGACTATGAATTCTCCGGCTATATGCCCTGGATCATGCGCATGACAGAGAAACAGTGACACAACGTCATATATTTAGCATCTACATCAAAAAAACATAACCTTATATGAATAAGACAGTACTGATAACGGGAGCCACGAGTGGCATCGGCCTGGCTTGCGCCCGGAAGTTCGCCGCTAACGGCGACAGGCTTATTATCACAGGCCGCAAGCAGGACAGCCTGGAAGAGGTACGGAAAGAGCTTGACGCAGAGCTGATCACCCTCGCCTTCGATGTCCGTGACCACGAGGCAGCAAAGAGACACATCAGCAGTCTGCCCTCCGGATGGCAAGACATCGACATCCTCGTCAACAATGCCGGACTTGCCCTGGGGCTTGAACCGGAGTATGAGGTAAGCCATGAAGACTGGGATACGATGATCGACACCAATATCAAGGGACTGCTCACCATGACGCGCCTCATCGTTCCGCGCATGATAGCACGCGACAGCGGACACATCATCAACATCGGGTCGGTGGCAGGCGATGCGGCATACGCAGGAGGCAACGTCTACTGCGCCACGAAAGCTGCCGTCAAGGCGCTCTCCGACGGCCTGCGCATCGACGTGGCCGACACCGCCATACGCGTGACCAACATCAAGCCGGGACTCGTGGAGACAAACTTCAGCAACGTGCGTTTCCGCGGTGACAGCATGCGGGCTGCCGACGTCTACAAAGGCATCAAGCCGCTGACAGGCGACGACATCGCCGACGTGGTCGTTTATGCCGCCAATGCTCCCGCCCATGTGCAGATAGCCGAAGTGCTGATCCTGGCGACCCACCAGGCCAGCGGAAGCGTGATTGTAAGGAAGGGACGGCCTTAAGACAACACATCAATCCAGCAGAACAGCCGTCTAACATGAAGACACTTTACTTATGGTTTCGCAAGCTGAGTATGAAATTGAAGAAGTGCGACACTTGAATAGTGAGTCCTCAAAAAAACGTTCAAGTCATTGAACACCATCGCATAGCATGCAGCCTGTTTTTACTAATATTTCGTTGTTATACCGACTTAAAGTAGACATTACCATTTTCTTAGGCCAAGGGTATTGGTAATACTTTTGGTAATACTTTTGCGCGGCATAAGGGGTTTTTATAGGTCAGTAAAGTATGCAATCCGTGAAGGGGTTAAATCCCCTATTAAGGGTCATCGGATAATACTTTTTCCGACAATAGATATTTTATCCGAAGACCTCTCAGGCCATCAGAAACCAAATAGCAAAGAATATAACTACCTGATTTTCAGCAAAAAAAATAGAGGGCACTGCTATTGCAGTTCCCTCTTCAACTTCTTGAGGAGTAGTCGGTAAGGGAATCGAACCCTTATGCCAAGATTGAGAATCTTGTATCCTAACCGTTAGATGAACCGACCAGTCTGCGGAAGCTGGGGGATTCGAACCCCCGGTACAGTCACCCGTACGGCAGTTTAGCAAACTACTGGTTTCAGCCACTCACCCAAACTTCCTCGGTAGATTTTTTTACCGGATTTATAGCACTTGCTCTCAAATGCGGTGCAAAGGTACGACGTTTTTTTGAAACGGCCAAATCTTTTTGCAACTTTTTAAAAAATATTCGTATAGCGGGTGGGATATAGAGTCAACCAGCAAGTGCAAAATGGCCGCAAAGCGGCAAAGAGGTGACACAGCAATCGCTATCGCGGCACGTAGCTATCGGGTGCATAGGTAATAAAATATGTGGATGAATGCAAATCTGACCGAGCGAGACATAGAGTAAGGGCTCCGTTGGTCACCGTTTAGGGGGTAAATGGGCGGCGTTGCTTACACCTATTTTATATATATAAGGACTGCTTCACACATCGTAGGGATATTTCTTCGCTGTGGAATCAATCCAGAAAGGCAGAAACTATTTTAGGGATAAAGCATTGCGGTATCATATTTTTTTCCTACATTTGCAATCGGAAAGTGTAACAACAGAATTATGCCGAAAAGCATCATCATCATAGGCAGCCACCCGATAGCCGACGACCTCACACGACAGTATGAGGCCATGGGCGCGATGGTGACCCGCCACCCGCAACTCAGTGCCGAGGGCGCAGACGCCAACAGCTGCGACGAGCTCTGCCTGCTGTCCGACGGCGACGACAACAAAGCCGTGGCCCTGCTCGAGCCGCTGACCGCCGCCTACGACCCGTCAGCGCACGACGGCCGCCGCCTCACGCTGCACCTGCTGCTTGCCACCGGCACGGCGCTTCACATGCTGCAGACGACCGACCTCTGCAGCGCCATCAGCAGTAGGGCCGACGTCTATCCCTTCACCACCATGCTGCTGTGGAGCCGGAGCATCACGCCCGACTACCGTCCCATCACCCTGCTGTCGGAACAGCACGTACACCTCGTGATCTTCGGCATGGGCGAGGCGGCGCAGACAGTGGCCATACAGACCGCCCACGTGGCCCACTACCCCAACTACACGAGAGACCACAAGCTGCGCACCCGTATCACGATGGTCGACGAACAGGCCGCCACACGCTGCGAGGCTTTCATCAGTCGCTATCGCCATCTCTTCGACAACAGCTACTACCGCGTGGTGAAGCCTGCGGAGAGGAAGGCCATC
>CAJOHP010000147.1:7790-13719 GCA_905234355.1 uncultured Prevotella sp.
AGCTGGAACCCCGACCTGCGCGAGAAGCTGCGCCTATGGGCGCACGACGAGCGCCAACTGCTCACCGTCGTGATGGCCTACGACGACGCCGAGGCCAACCGCGCACAGGCCCTCTGCCTGCCCGACGAGATAGGCAAGAGTGGCGCGCCGGTGCACATCTATACGCAGCAGACACCCGACTACGACGTGCGACTGCCGCTGGTCAGGATGGCCAAGAACGTGAACTACGTCTATGACCAGTGCTACAACGAGAACGACGCCCAGTGGCAGGGACGGCTGCGCTATGCCGCAGAGATAGACGCCGCAAGGCGCGACACGCTGTGGGCAAAGCTGAAAAGCGTGAAACGACAGTCGTGCATCTGCAACGCCATGACCATACCGGCGAAGATGCGCTCCATCGGACTGCCGGAAGAGGAGTGGGACTGGTTCTACGACATAGCCCAGACGGACATTGAACTGCTGGCCGAGGTGGAACACAACCGATGGAGCGTGGAAGAGCTCATCCTGGGCTTCCGCCCCTGTACCGACGAGGAGCAGGACGCCATCGCTGCCGACGTAAAGAAGCTGAAGGACGCTTACAAGGCACGCAAGACACACTACGACCTCAGGGCCTATGCCGACCTCAGACCCGACGGTACGGAGAAGCCTATGCAGGTGTACGACCTGTGTCTCTGCTCTTGTCTGCCGCTCATCGCCAAGGCTTTTGCCGACGAGAAAGGAGGAGGAGGCCTATGAAGACCGGCAAGCACTACTTCTCCCTGCGCTGCAAGGGAAGCAACGCCTACCACACCGACGGGCAACGGTTCAGAATGACCGACCCTGTGGTCAACATCGGCGAGACGGCCGACTGCGACATACGCTACGACAGCCACGGCATGCAGCCGGAGCGCTATGCCTCTATCGTGAGAAACGCCGACGGCCGCAGCTGGCGCATCGTCAGGCGCTCGCCTTTTGCCGATATCTCCATCACGGGAAAAGGGCCGATAGGCTATGCCGCCCCGCTCAGCGACGGCGACTTGCTGCAGGTGGGCGGACAGCCCATGACCCTCGTCTTCCATCAGCACCGCGAAGGCGACAGGCCCGCTGAGGCCCTGTGGCGATGGGCCGTCGTGGCCTTGCTCGCCGTGGCCACGGCGACGATGGTGCTGCTACACACCAGGCGACACCCCGAGGCCATAGCCACGGCCGACGTGGAGCCGCTCGAGGAGTCGCTCTTCCTCATCAGGGTCGACTCTGTCTGCCGTGCCATGGAGAGCGGAGGGCAGCTCACGATGATACCGCCCATGAAGCTGCTCGACGGCGAGACACCCACAGGCACCGCCTTCCTCACCACCGACGGACGCATCGTCACAGCCCGCCACTGCGTGGAATACTGGATAGGTAGCGACCTCGACCTTACCACTCGCGTGACATCGCTCAGCCAGGACAACATCGTGCGCTGGGCCATAGAGGCCGAGACCTTCAACCAGCAGTGCAACGGCGACTCTGCCATGCGGCTGCGTGTGTTCTTCTCGCTCTACGACAGCACGGGCAACCGACGACATACCCTCTCGTCGACCGACAGCCGCGTGCACACCAACACCGACAGAGACGGCATCTATATGCTCGCCGACTTCACCCGCGACTACTACTGGCGCTCCGTGCGCCCTTACTTCACCGACCGGCAGATGGAGTTGGGCGACATACTCTGGATAGACAGCATCGGGGAGAGCGGCAAGGTGGTCCTGGCCACGGCCGACGACATGCGACACGTGAGAAACGGAACGCCACTCATGGTCTGCGGCTATCCGCTCACGGGCATTGGCGACAAGAAGATGACGGCCACACAGGGCACCATCAGCCGGAGGCCGGCAGCAACGGCCGAGAACCTGTTCTTCGAGGCCAACATCAACCACGGATTCTCCGGCGGACCCGTGCTCATCAAGGGCGAAGGAGGCGTGGTGGCCATCGGCGTCGTGTCCAGGGTCGACAGCGTCAGCAGCGGACTCTACAAATGGGCCGTGCCCGTCACCGAGATAGCACGGGAAGAATAAGTCTCTCCCCCCTACCCTATTTTCAAAAACCACATATTATATATACATACTGACTATGACCATACGCGACATCGCGGGATTCTGTCCCGAGAAGGCCATCTGGCAGATGCTGGCCGACATGGGCGACGCGCTCACGGCGTCGGCCACCGTTGTCATCCCAGGCGAGGACAGCATCGTCGTCGACGGTGAGCACTTCCTTCTCGATGGCAGTGCGTGCGACACCGACACAACCGACACGACCGACACGGCCGACCTGGTATGGGCCTTGGGCGCCATGGCCTGCTACATGGCTACAGGCCACACCGTCTTCGGAGGCCACGGGCGCGACTACCAGCTGGCCCACCCCGGAGTGGCACTGCCTGTCATGCCCAAGGACTACAGCGCGCTCACGCCCGTCGTGCAGCGCTGCATGCAGTATGCCAAGGAGCAGCGCATGACGCTGCCCGAGCTGAGAGAGACCGCACGGCAGGGGCTCGCCCGCTGTGCCAAGGCCGCCAGAAGGCCCGCCAAGGCCGCCAGCGACAGGCACGAGAAAAGAACCGACAACAACAATGCCGACCGCTGGCCGGAAGAAATGACAGCACGATGAAAAGAACCATCTACTTAGCAGCATTGCTGCTCACCGCCATGGCCTGTCCCGCACAGGACGATGCCCACCTCAGGACACTCACCGAGGGCGTGATACAGCTGCGCAAGGCAGGAGCCTCGACCAAGGCACTCAACCAAAAAGTGATAGCATGGTCGGCACAGGGCATGCCGAAGATCACGCTCATGGACGAGATAGCTCGCGACAGGCAGAACGAGTACAGGGGCGAGGGGGCCAACAGGTTCAGGATGAACCAGATAGTCACCCATGTCTACCACCGTCAGAACACAGGCATGACATCGAAAGGCGACTACTTCAACAGCACGGAGAAAGACATCTTCTACTCGGCCATCGAGAAGACGGTGAAGGCCAGAAGCACGGCCACCTACACCATCACTGGGCATGCCGGCAAGCAGGAGTTTGCCGTCGTGGCCTTCAGCCCGTCTACCGACTTCGCCGTCAGCGTAGGCAGGAAGACAGCCAAAAGCACCACCCGGGGCGTGGTCACAGTCAAGACGGCAAAGGTGAGCAGAGAGGACAGCATCACGCTGACCATCACCAACAACAGCGACAGGCCGGAATCATTTGTCATACTCAACCACAACCCGCAGAAACAATGAAAGCCATAGCCACCATCATGCTGGTCCTGACCATGGCGCTGCCCTGCAGCGCTACCGGTGAAGACCGCCAGAAACTGACGCTGCTGTTCAGTCAGGCTGAGCAGTGCTACCTCATCGACGACTACCTCCAGTTAGAGGCGCTGATGAACGAGTACAACCGTGTGCTCAACGCCTGCCGCGATGCGCTGGGCGACTCGGCCGACGTCTTCCAGGCCTATGCCGACAAGATGGCCGGCTGCTACTACTACAGCATGGCCGACACTGCCGCCTATGCACAAAAGGCGGAGAGCCACTACCGCCGCAGCCTGGCAGTGTTCGACAGCCGCGTGATCACCCACACCATCGGCGGCATGCACCCCAACGCCGTGACACTGCACGAGGAGCTCGCACAGCTCTACTACCGCACCAAGGACTACAAGCAGGCCCGGGAGCAGCTCGACACCGTCGCCGCTTACTACGATGACCGGGTGACCATGGGCATCGACACGCTCCGTGGCAGATACTATGCCACCCTCGCACAGCTGGCCATGTGCAATGCCCGTACAGGCCGCTTCGCCGAGGCACGTCAGCTGATAGACGAGGCCATAGGCAGCTGCGACACAAAGGATGCCGACTACTACGAGATAGCGCGCAAAGATCCTGATGATAGAAGCCGACCATACCGGCACGGCCGACTACGCCGAAGCCACGGCCTGCTACCGCCAGTACGTAGACAGCCGGTACAGGGACGTAGCCCAGCAGCTGGCCACCATGAGCGAGTCGCAGAGGTCGCAGTACTGGCTCGCCACCCACCGTTTCCTCTACGACTGCTACCGCCTGGGCAACCATGCACCCGCCATGCTCTACGACCTGGCGCTCTTCAGCAAGGGCTTTCTGCTGAGCTACGCACGAGAGGACGGGCAGAAGGAGCAGCAGCACACGCGATGGCAGCAGGTGCAGCAGCAGCTGGGCAGCGACGACTGCGCCGTGGAGTTTGTGCAGTACTTCGCGCGCGACGACCAGCGGCGCATGGGATGCCTCGTCGTCACGCCAAAAAGCACGCAGCCACAGTTCATCGACCTCTTCGCCACCGACAGCGTGCTCAGCATGAAGGTCTCCAGCACCTTCAATGTCACGGTGGACAAGGCCATCAGGCAGACAAAGCCTCAGCATGGAGACTGTGACGACAAATGCTTTCTCTACAAGCGTAGTGAAGAGCTTCCCCGGCTGATATGGTCGCCACAGCTGATGCAGGCCATCGGCACGGCCCGCCACGTCTACTTCGCTCCCGACGGCATGCTGCATGTGCTGGCCATAGAGTATATGATGCACGACAGGAGTAAGACCTGCTATCGGCTCTCTTCCACGCGCACGCTCTGTCGGCGCCGTGAGACGGCGCCCCTGGACAGCGCCCTGCTCTGCGGCGGCATCGTCTACGACACTCGGGCGCAGCCACGCACCGACGGCAACGACCAGGCGGCCTACCGCAGCTTGTCGAAGGGCAGTCCCACCATCGGCTATCTCAAAGGTAGCCTGAGAGAGATTCTTGCAGCCCACTCCGCGCGCCATAACCCGCACGACACACTCATCACGGACACGACTGCCACCGACGAACGTTTTCTCGCCCTTCTGCGCCGCCGCTACCCGCTGGTGATGCTCTCCACTCACGGGTTCTATCGTGGCGATATCGGCGTGGGCTCCGACATCAAGCCAGCACGCAGCGACCACGCCATGTCGCAGAGCGGACTCATCTTTGCCGGGGCACAGACCATGCTCCGCGACAGCACCTTCGACAGCCGCCTCTACGACGGCATCCTGTCGGCAAAGGAGCTGGCCACACAAGACCTCACCGGCACACGCCTGATGGTGCTCTCGGCCTGCGAGACAGGGCTGGGCCAGCTCACAGACGACGGCATCTACGGACTGGTGCGCGGACTGAAGCTCGCCGGAGCCAGCGCTCTGGTGCTCTCGCTCTGGGAGGTAAACGACGTCTCCAGCAGCCTGTTCATGCAGTTCTTCATAAGCAATCTGCAGCGACAGCGCAAGACCGACATGCACGATGCTTTCTTCAAGGCACGCCAGCAGCTGAAGAAATACGACAAAGGGAAATATGACAAACCCAGCCACACCTGTCCCTTCATCCTTATCGATGCAATATGAGCCGACCGCAATCTAGCAATTACAAATATTCTTCATCAGGTGGTCAGGAACATCCATGATTCCAGCCTCATGAAGCGTTACGTCAACGATCTGGCCAAGGCCAACCGCGAAAAATGGCAGCTGTCAGAGGTCGACAAGGCTATGGCGAATGGTGCTGTGATGGCGGCCATGCCAATCGCTATGATGTCTGTGATATGGGCTGTCAATGAACTTCTGGCTTGGCTGGGAAAGAAGAAATCGAAATCGCGCTGGTAACTAACACCTTCCACAAATGCAGTCTGCCCCATACGTCGTTATGACGAATCTTATACTTCTGCACCTTTCATTTTTGAGTTTTCTGAATAGGAAATTGGATAGTAAAGCGAGTGAGATGGTCTTCTTGATTTGTAAGCAGATTGAAGGTGCAGTGATGAGAAGTAAGAATGTCGCGAATGAGCAGAAGACCGAGGCCCTGGCCTTGGGGCTTGGTAGAGAAAAACGGAGTGAAGAGATTCTTCGCTATAGCCGGCGGGATGCCATGACCATTGTCGGTGATGGTGAGCGTAGCTGGC
>CAJOHP010000148.1 GCA_905234355.1 uncultured Prevotella sp.
GGCTACAGGTTCAGAGATGGACGGCGGCTGTGTCATCAGCAATGTGGAGACAAACGAGAAATATGGCTACTTCGCACCCGACAACAACCCTGACGTGTCGTTCCTCGACCCGACGAACACCTTCTCGGTCAGTGCCTATCAGACGGCCTGCGGCAGTGTGGACATCATGTCGCACATCTTCGACGTGGCCTATTTCAGTAAGAAGCAGTCGATGGACATGTTGCTGCGCATTCAGGAAGAGGTGCTGAAGACGGTTGTGAAATATGCGCCTGTGGCTGTGAATAAGCCTGATGACTACGAGGCTCGTGCCAACCTGATGTGGGCATCGTCGTGGGCACTCAACAACTTCCTCTACGACGGATTCTTCCAGGCTACCGTCTGCCACTCGATGGAACATGAGCTGTCGGCCTTCTACGACATCACTCACGGCCACGGTCTGGCCATCCTCACCCCTCGCTGGCTGGCATACGTGCTTGACGAGGAGACGGCCCCCGTCATCCAGCGCTTCGGCGTGAACGTCATGGGACTGGACGGCTCGCTGCCCGTAATGGAAGGAGCCAAAGCCGCCATCCAGGCTCTTGAGACCTTCTTCTTCGAGACCCTTGGGCTGAAGCCTCGCCTCTCAGACCTCGGCATCGACGACAAGAACTTTGCGGCAATGGCTCGTAAGGCCTGTGGTGCAGAAGGCATCCTCCACGGCTTCACTGATCTGACCCCTGCCGATGTTGAGAAGATTTTCAGAATGTGTCTGTAACTATTAGATAAGAATATGGAAGAAATAAGGATTGACATGCGCAAGCAGACCCCGGAAGAGGTGGCGCAAGGCATGAAGGAGGCGCAGCTATGCTTCAAACTGAATCATACTATGCCCTATACCGATGAGTATAACAGCCTGTTGAAGTAGCCGCCAACGCCCAGCTGATTTCCAACAACCACGACCCAGATGTTCATGGCCGTGACGCAGAGAATCTCTCGCCTACGAAACCGTTGCCGACCTCGCCTGTAATGAGGTCAAAGTGCTGGAGTACTGGCGGGGTCGGCGACAGGTCGTAATAGTCCATCTCTGCTATTGGCAGGCAGAAGTATTCCATTTGGTCGTAGCTGGTATAGAGGCGCTGTAGCACATCGTTATGGTCGTATATCCATCGCTTCACATCATCCTCCACGTTAAAGTTCACCATCCCAGAGCATCGGACGGAAATATTATCTGCGTAGGCCAGTATCTCCACATTGGGATTCTGACGTAACTCCCGATAGACAGCCTTCTTTGCAGAAGTGGCAAAGTAGAGGACATGCCCTTCCTGCTTCATCACCTGGAAGATGCGCAACTTGGGCAGATTGCCCTCGCTAGTGGCAAGGGCAATCTCTTTGTGGTCGCGAAGGAACTGAATTGCTTTCTCAAACATCGCCAGGCTTACCATTTCAGTTCTTCCTGTAGTATCACACCATCAGTCATGGGACTGTCAGCCTCCGTGAAGGCATTGGCCTTGTACTGTATGCAGAGCATGGTAAGGTTCTGCTTGCCTGTGTTCTTCAGCGCACGCTTGCCATCGGGAGCCACACGGACGATGGTGCCCTCGCTGACGGGGAAGATCTCGCCGTCCACCTGATACTCGCCCTCACCCTTCAGGATGATGTACAGCTCCTCGTGCGTCTTGTGCGTATGCAGGAAACCACTGTCCTGACCAGGCACCAGCGTCTGGAAACTCAACTCACTGCCTGTGGCACCCACGGCCTGACCAGCAAACACCTTGCCCTGGATCGTCACGCCAGGCCCCATCGGCAGCACGTGCTCGATAATCTCGTCCATCTTACCCACGCTCACTGCGCTGTAGTTCTTACCTGTCTTAATTGTCTCAATCTGTTTCATTGTTCTTATACGTTTAAGGTGGGTTCTATTAATTCCCACGGTTTGTTAAATTGTTACTTGTTTCTTAACTGAGCGCAAAGGTACGGCAACTTTTTCACTCCCACAAGAAGGCACCAAAAGGTGACATAGTTACCAAACGGTAGGAATTGTGATGTTATCAGACTTCCGCAAAAGTGACATTAACTTAGATTAACTAAGTATTGAGGATCGGTGCATGCGCCGCTGTTTTTTTTAGGCCTTTGGGCCAAAAACAAAAGTCGCTCGTCCGGGCTGTTGCCGGGCGAGCGCTATTGTTGGGTATGGACAGTTAGAAGTTTATGCCGAAGTTGGCGAAGAAGTTGCCAGTGTGAGCCGATGCGTCGGCAGGGTTGTCCTTGGCGATGTCGGCCACGCCAAACTGGTAGCCCAGCTCGAGATAGAGCTTGTTATACTCTGCACCGCAGCCCACCTTGAAGCCCATGTCGGGACGGCGCATGAAGTCATAGGAGCTGTCCTTCTCCTTGATTATGTTGCCGGAACCGTCTGTTGTCTCATACTTGTGCTGTCCGGCTATGCCTATCGAGAAGTAGGGTCCGATGAAAGGCAGGACGGCAATGTCGTCGCTCACCTGCACGCCATACTTGATGAGGATGGGAATCTCGAGGTAGTTCAGGCTCAGGTCCTTGGCGCCGCGTCCGGCGTAGTAGAGTCCACTCTCTACGAACACCGGGGTGGTCTCGCTGACGCGCAGTCCGATGACGCCTCCGAGTGTCATGCCCACCTTCGACTTGACATCCTCGGCGTACTTGCCGGTGATGGTCGATACGTTCATGCCCAGTCGCAGGCCATAGTAGACGCTGCTCTCAGAGAGGGAGAAGCCGCCGCTACTGTACTGTGCCAATGCTGGTACGGCAAGGATGGCAGCCACGATGGAAAGGAAAAATTTCTTCATGTTGTTTGCTTTTTGGGGTTAATATTATGTTATACGATGCTGCAAAGTAACACATTTTTTTTCGTTTACGCAAGCATTTTTCCGAAAAAATGCTATCTCCACACGTCGTTCTTCTTCAGCTGCACCACTCTGCCATATTTTTGCAACGTCTGGAAGTCGGTGAGCTTCTTGTCGCCCACGACGATCCACACGCGCTTGTTGTTGGCCACATGGTCTTGGTGGTATTGCTCCACTTGCTCCTGGTTGATGCTTGGTGCCAGACGGACGTAGTGCTCGTCGGGGTCGCTCTGGTAGCCGGTGAGGCGCTGGTCTGCAATAAAGGCGGGCATGCTTCTGAAGGAGGGGTAGGCGTTCTGTACGTCGTTGAGCATCTCCTGTCTTGTGGCTTCGAAGTTCTCGGCGTTCATGGGCATGTGATGCAGCAGCGAGTCGACGGTGTGCATGGCTGCGGGTGTCTTGTCGGCCTGTGTGCCGGTGATGGTGACGAAGGCCATCGGGTCGGTGGCATGTCTTGCCATGTCGGGCTTGCTGAGCATGCCTCCAGTGCTGTAGGCCAGCGAGCGAAATTCGCGCACATTCTGGAAGAGCACGCTCGCCATGCCTCCGCCCATGTAGCGGCTCCACAGGTCGGCGGTGACCCGTCCCAGCCATGAGGGCTCGGCTGCGAGCGACTCCACGCTGACCACGTAGTTCTGTCGCGACTTGGGCACGTGGTAGAAGAAGACCAGGTTGTCCTGCTGCTCCTGTGTGCGGACGTAGTCGTCGGCCCCGGCCTTGTGGCATCGTCCGAGCGGCAGTGTCTCGCGGGCTATGCGTGCCAGCTCGTCGGGAGGAGTCTGTCCGCAGAAGATGAGCTCGCAGTCATAGGTGGTCAGTTCGTCGAGCAGTGCCAGCAGGCGCTCGTTGGTCAGTGCCTTGGCCTCGCTTGCCGATGTCTGTCGCAGGTAGCTGCTCCTGGGGCCATAGAGCACCCAGGAGAGCACAGCCCTCATCACGTCGTCTTTCTCCTCGCCGAAGGACTTGTCGGCTACGCGGACGCCTTGCTTGGTGTCCCTGAGTGCCTTGTCGTCGCCCTTGGCGTGGCCGAGGAAGTGAGCCAGCAGTCGCAGTGCCGGTCGTAGCTGGTTCTCACGTCCGGTGATGGTAAAGCTGAAGGTGCGTTTGCCGGCCTCTATGCCGAAGTCCACGCCCATGCGCAGCCAGGCTGTCTCCATCTGCTGCTTGGTCAGCGAGTCGGTGCCCAGCGAGCTCAGATAGCTGTCGAGACAGCCGAGCAGCGGTGTGTGGCGCTTGCCGTCGAGGAAGCGCAGGGTGAGCGAGAAGATGTCGTTCATGGTGTTTTCCGTCGAGTAGAGCTTGACGTGGGGTGTGACATCGGTGCACTGGGCAGCATGCTCGAAGTCGACGGTGCGTATGGCTTTGGTGTCTACCGGCATCTGCTCGAGCTGTCGTGCGAAGTCCGACTTGGCCCCGTTGTTCTTCGGCTCCACGGGTTTGTAGCCCGGCTGCTTGAGCGTCTCTTTGTCGCTTTTCCCATATTTCTTGACGAAGGTGATGTGGTCGTCGGTGTAGTATTTTTGTGCTGCATGCATCACGTCGTCGCGTGTGATGGTGCGCAGCTGCTCCAGCTGCTGCATGACGGTCTGCCACGACTGTCCCTGCGAGAAGGCGTCGAGCATAAGTGCTGCCCGTGAGTCGATGGTTTCGAGTGCTTGCTCGGCCTCGCGCAGAGCGTCGTGCCGCACGGCCTCGAGCTGCTCGTCGGTGAAGTCGCCCTGCTTGATGCGCTCCATCTGCCTGCGGCAGGCGTCTACAGCCTTCTGTTTCTTGCCGAAGGGCAGCTTGGGCACGACGGCCAGTATCTGCATGCCGGCATCGCAGAAGGCCGTGCGTGTCGCCATGGCCATGAGCAGGGCGTGGTCGTTCATGAGCGAGTCGAGCAGTCCGGCCTTGCCGTTGGTGAGCAGGGCGTTGGCCAGGTCGAGGGCATTGGCGTCGGGGTCGAAGTCGGTGGGTGCCTGGCTCACCTGTGCCACTATCTTGACGAGGGGCAGGGGCAGCTTGATGCCTACGCGCTCGCCAGTCTTGACAGGTGGCATGACGGCCTTGGTACGCTGTGGCACGGGGCCTGTGGGCAGTCGTCCGAAGGTCTGCTCGAGCAGGGGTGCCAGTGAGTCGGCCACGATGTCACCGCAGAGCAGCAGGCCCATGTTGGGTGCCACGTAGTACTTGCGGAAGAACTGCACCATGTCGCTCAGCCGCGGGTTTTTCAGGTTGTCGGTGGTACCCAGGATGGGCTGGGCATAGGGCTGGTCGCGGAAGATGACGGCGAGGGCCTTGTCGAGTGCGTCGCCCATCTCGTCGGCGGAGCTGTTCTTCTCCTCATACACATTCTCCAGCTCGGCCTGGAAGAGGCGGAACACGGGGCTTATGAAGCGCTCGCTGCTGAGCCAGCACCACTGCGCGATGTATTGCGGCATGAAGGTGTTGTGGTAGTAGGTCACGTCCATGCCTGTGGCGGCGTTGAGGTCGCTGCCTCCGTAGCGGGAGATGAGGCGGCTGTACTCGTTGGGTATGGCGTAGTCGGCAGCGCGCAGGCTCAGCTCGTTGATGCGCTGCTGTATGGCCGTGCGCCGCTGCTGGTCGGTGGTGCGGCTGAGCAAGTCGTATTGCGCCGAGATGCTGTCGAGCCAGGGACGCTCGCGGGCGTAGTCGGTGGTGCCCATGCGCTCGGTGCCCTTAAACATGATGTGCTCGAAGTAGTGAGCGATGCCCGTGCCGGGACAGTCCTTGGCACCGGCACGCACCACCACGGCGCCGTAGACCTTGGGCTGTGAGTGGTCTTCGTTGAGCCAGACGGTCATGCCGTTGCTCAGTGTCATCTCCTTCACTTGCAGCTGGGGCAGTACCTGGGCCATGAGCGTGTGGGCTGCGGCGGCGAGCAGAAATGTCAGGGAGGAAAGTCTTTTCATTGTCATCTGTCTTTAGGTGGGTTCTATTAATTCCCACGGTTTGGTTTGACATAGATGGGGTATTAACCTTTTGTCATCTTTCTGGCTCTTTTGCCTCCATTTTGTAAGTCTCA
>CAJOHP010000149.1 GCA_905234355.1 uncultured Prevotella sp.
CTTATCATCTTAACGCGAGATAAGAACCGGAGCTATCAGGCTATGCATTATCAGGAGAAGGTCGGAAAATACGTCGGTGATAATATTCTGGCGCAAGCGCTGAATACAGTTGCTTATCAGAACAACCCTCAGTTCCTGCCGGTAGCCCAGCAATATGGTTTTGCTCCGATTCCAAAATTCACAAAACAGAGTATCGTTGACCGCGCCAACATTTATCTTCAGATGGCGGCTGATATCTGGGACCCGGATGCTATCAAAGTAATCGCGGGAGGCTGGGAAGAAGAAACAGAGAAGGAATTCTTTAAGAACGAAAAAGCCCGCGAGTTCACGGTCGAATACTACGAGAGAAGCTGGCCTGATGCTCTGAAGTACGGCTTTCTATCATCAAACATCGGTGGGACCGGAAAATTCCTGAAGAATGTTCAAGAGGGCGATATTGTATATTGTCATATCGCTGGCGCAGGTTTCGTCGGTATTGGGGAATGCACTGCTGCGGCGGTTCCCATGAAACAATTCACTGTCGTAGTTGATGGAGCCAACGTCCCAATTTCTGATGCTACATGGGTTGAGCCTTCCTATAAAGCAAAACTGGATATAAATAATGAAATCTTCATCCGCGTGGACTGGAAGAGCTTTGTGGATAATCAGGATGACGGATATTGGGAAAAAGGAATGACCTCTGTCCCGATGGTTGCATATCAGCTTTCAGATCAAAGCACCCACAAAAAAGTCCGGGAGCACTTCGGATATAAGAATTGAAAAGGAGCTCGTGGATGGCTATTATTATCGATTTCAAAGACTACAAAGCAAACGCGAGGAAAAATTCCGGAACCTCTATCTTCTTTTCTCAGGAAGAACTATATTGGCGGATGATGGAAGACAGAAAACTTCTCCTGCCTGTGTTTATGGAGCTTGCTGAGGAGGCAATTCGTGATCTCGGGTTTGATCCGGATGATTATGCGATTGATCCAATCTCAATGCAGGAATACATGGGGGCGTGGTTTGACGCTGAGAAACCATTTGATGAAATCGAAGGACCGTCATTTAACCACATCACTGACCGACAAATAATCAGAGTTACGACTTCAGCTAAAGTCGATGAGGACGCTATGATTGAGTTTACCGCTGACGCGTATTCCATCAATGACTACGATCAGGGCAACCGCGCATGGCTTTTCCATAATGGAAGTGCATGGGAAGAAGGACCAGGAGAAGATTTCTTCGATCTCGATCAGATCCTTTCTCCCTTAACAAACGATCGATGAAAAGAGCGGGCAGGACTTACCATTCCGGTAAGCCCTGCCCTTCTTCATTTATTGCTTCTGATAAAATCCACACTCGTACCCATCGGCCCGTAGCTCAATGCCCGGTATCCACGGTGGGGTCCTCCCCATCTGCTCACAGATCGCATCCAGCGATACTTCCGGGAGCATTCGATGATCAGCTCGTCATGCACGTGCCCGCAGATGAAGCAGTGACTCAGGGTCCGCATGGCGTAGGACAGGATGTCTCGGCTGACGGCCTGCACGATGTTCTCGACGAATTTCGGACCGTAACTCTCGATCCTGCTCCATTTCTTCTGGGCGTCGATGCCCATGTAGGTAACGGACTCTCCACCGAATTTGTTCTCTCCAATCCGGGGTTTTACGTAGGCCAACCGCCTGCCGGAAGGAAAGCCGATGAACAGCATGCCATTCTTCATCACGAAGGTGACGTCACCGACCTGGGTCTTGGCCCGCTGCTTGATCGCGTCCTTCACGGCGGTATCGACGGCCCACCAGTACGCGGTAATGTTTGGATTGCTGCTGCGCCACATGTCCACTAACGGCTGAAGCTCGTCTTCGGTCAGGCCCATGTCGAGAGCACCCATCGCTTTAAGGGCACCAACGCTGCCACCATAGCCGAGGGCACCTGCACGGGCAACTTCCTCACACTCATCAAGTCGGAGGAGTTTACCCTCACCGAGAACACCCCCATCACCTTCACCTGCTCCGACCCGAGCAGTTCACGCGGCATAGACCTCGTCTACGTGCAGAAGACGGCCGACGTCAATGCCGGCATCTCTATCGACAAGGTGGCCAACCTCGATGGACAGTCGGAAAACACTGGCACCACCTACTTCTACCAGCAGCCGGACGGCACGCTGAAGGTGCAGCTGCAGGTGACCGTGAAGAACACGGGCGAAGTGGCTCTGGATCACTTCACACTGACCCCCGTCCTGGAAGGACTCTATGGTGGCACCAAAGTCTATGAGGATGCTTCCGTGACCATCAACGAGGCACTGGCCGTGGGCGAGGAGAAGACGGTCGACGTAGACTTCTACGTGCCCTTCACCTCGGGCTGGGGCAACTGGTATGTGCGTGAAAACATCACCGGCGTCACCTCCACCGCCTACCGCTATGCCGGCACGGTGGCCTACGAGCCTAAGTTCGTCTTCCGCGCAGGCGAAAGCACCTCGACCAGCAGCATCACCGTTGCCGAGGCTTGGGGCGCCATCACCGAGGCTACGACGAAGACCTACCAGATCTTCAACGACGGTACGGCTCCGCTCACCGTCAAGAGCATCACCCTGCCCGATGGCTTCACCAGCGCCGACGTGCCTGCCGGCGAGTTCACCGTCGAGGCCGGAGCCAAGCAGGTCATCAACATCACGCAGCCTGCTACCGAGTATGGCGCCTACAACGGCACGCTCACCATCGTCTATCTCGACAAGAACGGTGCCGAGCAGACCTATACGCTCGGCTTCTCGGCCAACTATATCAATGTCAACGCATGGACGGCCGACTTCAACAACTCGACGTCGACGGTGGTCTATCCTGCAGGTGTCGTGGCCGAGGCTGGCATCAGCAATGACTACCAGTACATCTCCAGCGGCAACTACAACAACTGGATTACCGGTCGCAACACCAGCAGCTACCAGACGGAGAACAACAAGTTCATCACTCCGCTGCTGCACGCCAATGCCGGCGACAAGCTCAGCTTCGACGTGAAGGCCGGCTACAGCTCTAAGGACGAATACTATGTGAAGGTCTACACCTCTACCGACCGCAAGACGTGGGGCGACCCCGTGGCCACCTACGTCTACAGCACCACTGGCAGCTCCTTCGTCCCGCAGAGCATCAGTTTCCCGGAGGCAGGCGACTACTATGTGGCCTTCGCCCTCTATGGCAGCAGCTCGGCCATCGACAACCTCATTGGCCTGGAGAAGGTGGCCGTGGCCCACGACCTCTATATTAAGGAGGTGTCCTGGCCCGACGCCAGCATCAAGAGCGGCGTGGCTCAGACCAAGCCTAGCGTGGACATCATCCCGCTGACCAACGAGACGGCCGATGCCTACACCGTGAAGTACATCTACGGCGACAACGTGGTAGAGATAGCCTCGAAGGCACTCACCACCAGCGCCAGCAGCACCACCAACTTCGCTGCAAAGTTCACTCCCGAGGTGGAGCAGACCACAAAGTTTGAGGGCACCAAGGTCGTCTTCGAGTTCCAGGACGGCACGAAGTTCGAGACCGAGCCGTTCGACCTCACCGTGACCAACGAGCCCATGTTCTACTTCCTCGACACGAAGCACTCCAGCAAGTGGTATGCCCCCTCGAGCAACAGCACGTCGCCCGTGGCCTTCGGCAAGACCAACGAGGAAGTGTCGAAGACCTTCTGGATCCTGAACTGGGGTTCGGCTCCGCTCACCGTGAAGAGCATCGCCGTGCCCGAGGGCTTCACCGCCTCTGTCAGCGAGATGGCTGTGCCCGCCTTCGACGGTACACAGGACGGCCTGAGCACCTGCCAGCAGTCGTTCGACGTGACGTTCACCGCCACCGAGGCCGGCACCTATAGCGGCGATATCGTCGTGACCTACGTCGACGCCGCCGGCGAGGATGCCACCTTCACCCGCGCCATCAGCGGCACCAAGCTCGACCCCGCGAAGTTCTATGCCAACTTCGACAAGGACGGCGAGGTGTACTGGCCCGCCGGCTCGGCCAACCAGAGCAACGTGGACGCAAGCAACACCGGCTCCTGGAACGCTGCCAACTACGTCATCTCTTCGTCGAGCACGACCAACAACCTCTTCATCACCCCGAAGCTTAAGGCTCAGGTGGGCGACAAGATGCAGTTCGACGCCAAGCTCTACAGCTCTTATTGGAGCGAGGGCAAGGTGGTGGTCTACAGCGCCTCGACGCGCGATGAGCTCATCAACTTCGACCCCGAGGCCGACACGCGCAACGTCATCTTCAGCACCATGGGTGCCGAGGAGCAGAACCTGCTGACCACCGACTGGCAGACCTTCGAGTTCGCAGTGCCTGCCGGCGAGCAGTACATCGGCTTCGAGATCAGCGGCCGTTCCTACGTCGACGAGATCTACGGCCTGCAGACCGTGGCCGTGCCTCACGACCTGATGATTGCTTCGGCCACCATCCCCGAGACGGGCATGCAGAACGTGGCTGCCAACGCCACGGTCAACGTGCTCAACCTGGGTCTGCAGGCTGAGGAGAGCTACAAGGTGCTCGTGCATGTGGGCGACGAGGTCGTCAGCACCATCGACGGCACCACCGTGCTGCCCATGGAGCACCGTCTCAGCGCTGCCGGCACCGCTCTCAGCGTGCCCGTGCAGTCGCCTAAGGCCGGCACCTTCCCCGTCGTCATCGAGCTGAAGGCCGGCGCATACAGCGTCAGCACGGAGCCCGTCGAGGTCACCTTCACCGAGGAGGTGGCTTCAAGCGACCTGACCATCGGTACGCCCAGTGGTACAAGCTATGAGTCTCCTCTCTATCTGAACTACAAGAACAGCGAGAGCATCACGCTCTACAATGCAGCCACACTGACTCAGTATGGACTCGCTCCCGGAGCCAAGATCAACAAGATAGTCTACAAAGGCTACAAGAACACTGATGTGCAGACCACTTCGTTCCAGGTGTACTATCAGTGGACCGATGACCAAGCTCTGTCGCAGCCCACTACCGACTATCCTTATGCTGCTGAGGCAGCAGGCATGACCAAGCTCATTGACGAAGACCATACGTGGAATAAGGTCGGTTCGCAGTATGAGCTTGACAATATGATTGTGCTCGACTTCAGCGATGCTCCCCTCACCTACGAAGAGGGCAAGAGCTTGAAGATCTACATGCATTCTTATGTGGACGGATACAAGAGTGCTTACTTTGAGAAGTCCAACCTCTCTTCAGAATTCTGCTATCAGCGCAAAGCCGATGCCGCTACACTGAGCAGTGCGTTCAGCCGGACAACACCTGCTGTGATTCACCTTGAGCTTGAGGCTGCCAGCACCGTGCTCACCGGTGTGGTGAAGAACGCTGTGGGCGAGCCCGTCGAGGGCGCCACGGTGACGCTCGTGAGCACCGACGGTGCCAACGTGCAGTACACCGGCACGACCGACGCCGAGGGTGCCTACACCATCAACGTCATACAGGCTACGCGCGACTACACCGCTACCGTCCTGGCCGGAGGCGGCTATCGTCCCGCCACCGCTACCATCAGCTTCGGCGGCGAGAGCAAGACGCAGGACTTCGTCGTCGACATGCCGCTCGACAAGTACTTCGTCAACCTCGACCTCTCTTCTACCGAGGGCTGGACAGCCGACCACTCAGGATCGTTCTGGGACTTTGGCACCGGCCTCATCGGCACCTATCAGGTGCGTGGTGAGCATCCCGCAGCCACCGTCGACGAGACCCACCTCGCCACGGAGTATGCCTTCGGTCTCGAGGCTCGCTGGGCAAGCAGCTACTCTTCACTCAACCAGACCTCGCTGCAGGCTCTACCCGAGGGCGACTACACGCTCGAGGTGCGCGGGATCGACCGCGACGGCTACACCTTCNCTACAACAACCTGTTCCGTGTGACCATCGGCGACCAGCAGATTGCCGACGAGAGCACCGAGTGGATGCAGGGCGCCACACCGTGGACCGAGCACGCCGTATCCTTCACCATCGCCGATCCTGCCAAGGTCAACATCAGCTTCGGCTACGGCACCGGTTCCAACAACTTTGGTGTAGCCAACACGCCGGCGCTCTATGTGAGCCATGTGCAGCTGATGACCCAGGCCGACTATCTGGACCATGTGAAGGTCGGTCTGCAGGCTGAGATTGCCGAGGCCCAGAGCCTCTACGAAAGCGAGATCTACACCGAGGGTAAGAGCGAGCTGAGCGCTGCCATCGGCACCGCCGAGAGCGCACTCGCCGTGACGACCGTCGCCGAGGTGTTTGCTGCTATCGACGCCCTGAAGGCTGCAGAGAAGGCCTACCTCGTGGCCAACAACCCGGAGGAGGGCTACTACTACGTCTACAGCCCCGTCACCGGCAAGTTCCTCAGCCGTGGCAATGCCTGGGGCACTGCCGCTGTGGTCGACGACTACGGCGTGGCCGTCAACCTCAAGCTCAACGACGGTGCCTACACCCTGAGCAGCTTCGACTGGGGCACTACCTATGGCGACGATGCCTGGATGTTCTGCGATGCCGGTGGCACCCGCACCCGCAGCTACGAGCTCACCAAGGTGATGGGCGGCTACACGATGAAGAACACTACTAACGAGCAGCTCGTCTACGTCTACCTCAAGGACAACGCCAACAAGTATCGCGTGGCAGGCAACGCCATCATGGGCGACAACTGCGACTCTGAGGAGCAGACCGTCTGGCAGTTCCTCACCAAGGCTGAGCGCGACGCCATCGTGGCACAGCGCCTGGCCGACCAGGGCACCGAGGCCTTCGCCGCTGCCGGCGTGCCCACCGACAAGGAACTGAAGACCTACGACCCCGTGGAGGTGAGCTTCACCACCGGCCACAACTGGACTGCTACCGTGGTGCGTCCTCAGGACAACCAGCCCGCCACCAACGCCAACGGCACGGAGATGTGGCAGGCCACAGGCCTCTACACCCAGACCGTCACCGGACTGCCTAAGGGTCTCTACCGCATCGACGTCCGTGGCTTCTACCGCAACGGCGGTGCCGCTGAGGACGAGGCTCGCGTGGCCACCGGCTACAACACCGTGCTGGCTTACCTCGAGGCCAATGGCAACAAGGTGCAGCTCCAGACCTGGACCAGCGGCAAGGGCGAGGGCAACGACCCCAACTCGATGACCGAGGCCAAGGCTAAGTTCGACGAGGGCAAGTATGTCAGCTCCTTCTACACCTACGTGGGCGAGGACGGCAAGCTCGACCTCACCCTGGCCAACCCCGGACATATCGGTAATGGCTGGATGATTGTGGGTGGCGTGACTTACACCCGCACCAAGGAGTTTATCCGTGGCGACCTGAACGACGACGATGTGGTCGACGCTGCCGACCTGGCCATCAAGCAGGCCGAGGGCCGCGAGGCTGCCAAGCCTAAGATGAATGCCGACGTGAAGGCTGCACTCAACGCTGCCCTCGCTGTTACCGCCGACGACGGCGAGTATCTCGATGTGATGGACGCCATCGACGCTGCCATCGCCGACGCACAGGCTTCGGCCGAGGCCTACGCCGCTGTGGCCGAGGTGGCTGCCGCTGTCAACAAGACCAACGTCTTCACGCCCGAGGCTTACATCGCCTATGCCAACGACGAAGACCGCAAGGCCACCGTCGCTGCCTACAACGCCGGCACGCTCACCGACCAGGAGGCCATCGACTTCCGTGATGAGATGTTCACCCGCGAGAGTGTCTACGGACAGCTCATGCTCAGCGCATGGGACAACAAGGATGCCCTCAACATCGGTAGCGACGGCTCGCTCGTGGCTTCGGCTACCGTCACCGCCACGATGAAGAATGTGGAGGCCGGCATCTACGACGTCACCGCCAACGCACTCTCCGAGGGCGACGTGACCTTCCTGGCCACCGGTCGCGACGAGGCAGTGGCCATCGCCGCCGAGATGACTGCCGAGGCCGAGCTGAAGGAGCAGGGCGACCTGACCTTCACGTTCAGCGTGGCAGAAGGTGCTTCAGTCATCTTCGCCAACCTCTGGTTCGAGCTCAACGCCGAGAAGACTGCCGGACAGCAGAAGGACGACGAGCTGGCTGCCGCCCAGGCTAAGCTGGCTGCCGCCCGCGCCGACCTGGCCAAGGCACTCGAGGAGGCACAGGCCCTCGTGGCTGCTACCGACATGAGCAAGATCACCGAGGAGAGCAAGAACGCCCTCGACGCTGCCATCGCTGCTGCCGAGGCCCTGCTCGCCGACGAGACCGTGCCCGAGACCACTGCCGAGTGCGTGGCACTCACCAAGGAAGTGACGGCTGCCGCACAGACGCTGCGCACCGCTGCCATCGAGGTGAAGAAGGAGATTGCCGTCGGCATCGATGCTGCCCAGGCCGCTGGACTCGACCTCGACGCTCCGATGTACGACGTCAACGGCAAGCGTGTGGACCGCAACTACCGCGGCATCGTCATCCAGAACGGACGCAAGTTCCGCCGCAAGTAAGCGCCGGAAGCTACTCATAGCCAAGAGGGCTGCTCCACACAATGGTGGGGCAGCCCTCTTTCCGCGTTTGTATGGTTGAGTCCACTTGAAAAAGTCGTTTACACCATCGAATGCCATCGCGTAGCCACTCCCCTCCCTTCCGCTCGGCATCCCGAAGGGTGACGCTTGCTACCAA
>CAJOHP010000150.1 GCA_905234355.1 uncultured Prevotella sp.
TTTCTCATCTCTCATTTCTCATCTCTCATTTCTCATCTCTCATCTCTCATTTCCCATCTTTGAGGAAGAAGCGCACAAGCACGAAGTTGAGGGGCACACACACGGCAAACATAGGCAGCTGTGCCCATCGCGGGGGCACCCCCATGGCCAGGAAGAGCAGCAGGGCGAGCGTCTGCATCACGTAGTTGACCGCATGGCTGAAGGCAAAGCCCAAGGCACGTCGGCCACTGGCCTTCACACGGAAGGTGTAGCGGGTGGAGAGCACGAAGTTCAGTGCGAAGCTCACCACATAGGCCACCGTGTTGGCCACCGCCTCGGCAGCATAGGGCAGCAGCAGCTGATAGACTCCCATCTGCACTGCCACGGCAAGACAGCCCACCAGGGCAAAGCGCACCATCTCGCCGCTCATAGTCGTAAGAAAAGATTACGCCACTGTTCCACGATAGGCTCCACATCGAAGCGGCGAGCCCTCTCGCGTGCCCTTTCCGACCATCGGGGCCAGTCGGCACGGGTGGCCTCGAGCATGCGCTCAGCCATCTGGGCGACGTCGCCCACGTCGAAGTAGAGCGCGGCATCGCCCATGATCTCCAAGCTCGTGGGCAGCGCCGCCGACACCACGGGCACGCCATGGGCCATCGCCTCGACGAGCACCAGGCCGAAGCCTTCCCAGCGCGACGACAGCACATAGACCTGTGCCTGGCTGTAGTACTGCTGTATGTCGCTCGTAAAGGGGTGCAGCGCCACACGCTCCTGCAGTCCGTAGCGCACTATCAGCTCGCGAAGGAGCGGCTCCTCCGGACCCTCGCCCACGATGTCGAGTCGCCACAGGGCGTCGTGCCGGGCAAAGCGGTGGAAAGCCTCGATGAGCAGGTCGAACCCCTTGTGCAGCGGTGTGAAACGGCCCACGGCCAGAAAGCGGTGCGACGTGCCACTGGATGGCGCTCCAGGGGTGAGCGTCAGCGGATTGTAGATCACCGTGGGCTGCATCAGCCCGTCGTAGCGCCGATACTGCTCGGCATCGTGACGACAGAGCACCACCGTGGCGTCGAGCTTCATCAGCTGGTAGACATAGTGGCGACGACGGTCGGGGCCTATATATAAAGAGGTGGGGCCGAAGAGCGCCTCAAACGAGTTGTGTATCCACCCCACCAGCCTGACGCCCGGCAGCTCGCGCCGCAGCGAGGCAAGGCGCACAGCCAGCGGTGCGTG
The DNA here is from genome assembly GCA_905234355.1 of uncultured Prevotella sp. GTDB lineage: Bacteria > Bacteroidota > Bacteroidia > Bacteroidales > Bacteroidaceae > Prevotella. The sequence goes on from CAJOHP010000150.1 coordinate 1,210, forward strand.
CACGCCCACCACCACATCGTAGCCGCCCTGCTGCAGCTCAGCTGCCAGGGCACGCCGCAGCTCAGCCGGGAAGGAACTGTGGGCGTAGGCGTCGGAGGCGAGGCGCGACAGCCGCCGGCTGACCGTGGGCAACGGTCCGAAGCACTTGCGGTAGACGGCGCTATAGGCCCGGCAGCACAGCCGCTTGAAGCGTCCCACAGCAGGATAGGCAAAGAAGCGGACGGAAAGCGGAGCGTCGGACAGCCCATAAAGCCCACGCGACGACGGAGCCACAGCACCGTCGAGCGTCACGATGGTCACGCTGTAGTGAAGCGACAGCGCCTCGGCCACAACAGCCGTGACGCGCTGAACGCCACCTATGGAAAATACCGAGTCTACAAGGAAACAGATGCGCTTCATAGGCCATTTTTTGCATTTTATGCCACAAAAGTACAATTTTTATTGGGTTGCGCCAAACAGATTGGCTTTTTTTTTGTATATTTGCAACCTACAAAGAAGAATCCCACACACAGAAATGATGAACCACGACAGTGCCCCCACCCCCATAGCCTCTCCTGCACAGGAAGCGGACGCCATGCGGCCCGAGCGTGAGCAGCGCCACTACAAGATAGCCTACTGCACGCCCGCGCTCTACATGGCGGGCGGCGTGGAGCGTGTGCTCACGCTGAAGGCCAACTACCTGGCCGACCGGCTGGGCCACGACGTGACCATCATCCTGACCGAGGGAGCGGGCAAGCCCCTCTTCTACCCCCTCTCGCCGCGCGTCAGGGTGGTGCAGCTCGCACTCGGCTTCGAGCAGCTCTGGCACCTCTCCTTCTGGCAGAAGATACCGGTCTACCTGCTCAAGCAGTGGCGCTACCGCCGCAGGCTCAGCCGCGAGCTGCTCCGCCTGCGCCCCGACATCACCGTGAGCCTGCTGCGCCGCGAGGTCAACTTCATCGGCTCCATAGCCGACGGCAGCCGCAAGATAGGCGAGCTCCACGTCAACCGCGCCCACTACCGCAACTTCGAGACCGACGACGCCGGATGGGTGCGCCGCACCTTTGCCCGCTGGTGGATGCACCGCCTCGAGGGCCACCTCGCTCGTCTGAGCCGCCTGGTGGTGCTCACGCCCGACGATGCCAGCGCATGGACCATGCTGACACACGTCGACGTGATACCCAACCCCCTCGCCATCGCACCGGCCGCAGCCAGTGCGCTCACAGCCCGCCGCATCGTCGTGGTGGGACGCTACAGCCACGAGAAGGGCTTCGACCTGCTGCTCCAGGCATGGCAGCAGGTGCAGCAGGCACGCCCCGACTGGCGTCTCGACATCTTCGGCGACGGCGACCGACAGCCCTACGAGCTCATGGCCCGCCGCCTGGGACTCGACGACACACGGTGCCGACTGCACGGGCGCACCACCCACGTAGAGGCCGAGCTGATGCAGAGTGCGCTGAGCATCTGCAGCTCGCGCTTCGAGGGCTTCGGCATGGCCATCGCCGAGGCCATGGCATGCGGCGTGCCCGTCGTGTCCTTCGACTGTCCGTGGGGGCCGCGCAACATCATCACACACGACGTCGACGGACTGCTCGTGCCCCCCGCCGACGCCAGCGCACTGGCACAAGCCGTCGTCGACCTCACAGGAGACCAACAGCGGCTGGCCGCCATGGGCGCCCATGCCCGCCGCAACATGCAGCGCTTCGCCATCGACAACGTCATGGCGCAGTGGCAGCAGCTCTTCGACAGTGTGATGGACAGCCCCTCACCACAAACCCGCCTTCAACCATGCAACAGACCGTAACCATAGGCATACCCCTCTACCGTGCTGCCCAATACATCGAGGCGGCACTCACCTCGGCACTCAGCCAGACCTATGAGTACATCGAGGTGCTCGTCGTCGACGACCAGGGCGGCGACGGTTCCATGCAGGTGGTCGAGCGCCTACGCCGCGACCACCCGAGGGGCCACTGCATACGCGTGCTGCACAACGACAGCAACCTCGGCGTGGGCCCCTCGCGCAACCGCATCATCAGCGAGGCACGCGGAGGGTGGCTCTACTTCCTCGACAGCGACGACACCATGGCTCCCGAGGCCATCGCCCTGCTGCACGACAGGGCGACGGCGGCCCATGCCGACGTGGCCTACGGCTCCATGCAGCGCCAGCAGCTCGGACAGACCGCCCTCGCCATGTCCTACCACTACCCCGACCTCGTGCTCAAAGGTCCCGATGCGCTGGCATCCCACGTCTTCAGCCATCACGGCGCATTCCAGTCGTCGGTGTGCAACGTGCTCATCAGCCTGCCCTTCCTGCGCGGCACCACACTGCGCTTCGGCCACGCCCGCTTCTGGGAAGACACCTCCTTCACCTACGCCATGGTGCTGCTCGTAGGCACAGCCGTACTCGATTCCCACCCCACCTACTGCTACCGCGAACGGCCCCTGTCACTCTCCAACTATCAGGAGCGCACCCGCCTGCCCAAGGACGAGGTGCTGGGCAACGCTGCCACCATCAACACCATGAAGCTACGCTACGCCATGCTGGCCGACAGGTCATTCATCGGCGACTTCTGCTACACCATACAGTCCTACAGTTTCTACATCGTGAGCTACGCCCTGAAGCACCACCGCAGCATCGAGCCCCGCATAACCCTGACCGAGACGCACAGCATCTTGCTGTTCCCCATGCCGCTAAAGGCCGTGAAGCGCTTCGCCAGCAGGCGCAAGGCCTGCCTCGCCCTCTGGCTCCTGGCCCAGCTGCCGCCGCTGCTGCAAGTCGCAGCCATCCGACTAACCACCACCATCCTACGCCTATGAACACCTACGAATATGAAGTAACCATCGCCATGCCCGTCTACAACGTGGCACGCTACCTGCGACAGACGCTCGACGCGGTGCTCGCACAGACCTTCCCCTCGCTGGAACTGCTCGTGTGCGACGACTGCGGCACCGACGGTTCCATCGACATCGTGCGCGAGTATCAGCGCCAGCACCCCCGCGGCAGGCACATACGCATCGTCAGACAACCACGCAACATGGGCATCGGCGCGGCACGCAACCGACTCATGGACGAGGCACGCGGCCGATACCTCTACGGCTGCGACGCCGACGACCTCATAGAGCCTGGCACCATCGAGCGGCTCTACCACGCCGCTCAGGAGCATCAGGCCGACATGGTCTACGGCAGCTACGACCGCGTCTACACCATGCACGACGTGGAGCAGCGACGCGAGCCCCACGTCTACGAGCACCGCGTCTTCACCCGCCCCGACGACTACGCCCTCTTTGCCTACGACGGCCACGTGCAGGTGATGTGCTGGAACCTTCTCATCGACATCGAGGTGATGCGCAAGAACCATCTGCGAGTGGCACCGGTGAATCATGGCTATGGCGAAGACTTCACTTTCACGGTAGACCTGCCCACCTACGTCAACCGTGTGGTGTTGTTGCCCACCGTCACCTACCATTACTATATACGCGAAGAATTCCGCACCAAGCGCCAGCATCGTCTGAGCCGACAAGATCTGGACCTCGCCTTAGAGTGGATTGACAAAGACAAGCGCAGGACCTACCTCAAAGACAAACCCTACTATGCCAAGCGCTGCGCCACACTGCTCATGTACGATTTCTCTTTCGTGCGCCAGATATTACTGCGCAAGAATGAAGCTACCCCACCCTATACCAACCGCGAGATCCAGCAAGCCATCATGCAGCCCATGTCGCTCGCAGAGATCCTGCGAGCACCGCAAGGACGGACCACCAATCTCACAGCATGGCTGCTGTGCCGGTTGCCGGCATGGATGGCGGTGCAGGCACTGAAGGTCCTTTGCAGGGTGAAGAGCTGACCCTAATCATTCACACTTGACGATTTATAGCAAAACAAATGTCTGCCTGGTATCAGAAATATCTATCCGTCTACGGCATACCGTTTGCCGAAGTGCCTGATAATATAATAAAAGGTACGCGCGAGCGTCTCGCCACACTTCAGAGCGACGAGCCGCTGGCCTCTGTCGTCATCATAGCCTACAACGAGGAGACGCGCCTCCAGGCCTGCCTCTGGAGCATCAGCCAGATGCGCTGCCGCCACCCGGTAGAGATCATCGGCGTAGACAACAACTCGGCCGACCGCACTGCCGACGTCTTCCGCCACTCGGGCATCCCCTTCTACACCGAGGAGCGGCAGTCATGCGGCTACGCCCGGCAGTGCGGACTCGACCATGCTGCAGGACGCTACTACATAGGCATCGATGCCGACACGCTCTACCCGCCTGACTATTTCGAGCTGATGATAGACCAGCTCATGCGCCCCGGCGTCGTGGCCGTCTCGGCACGGTGGAGCTACTTCCCCGACGAGCGCCACTCGCGCCTCGGCCTCATGGCCTACGAAGCCTGCCGCGACCTCTTCCTCTGGATGCAGCACTTCAAGCGGCCGGAGCTCAGCGTGCGAGGACTCGTCTTCGCCTACGACGCCCACTACGGGCGGCGCGAGCACTACCGCGTAGACATCAGGCGTGGCGAAGACGGCTCCATGGCCCTCGCCCTGAAGAAGTACGGGCGCATCCGCTTC
>CAJOHP010000151.1 GCA_905234355.1 uncultured Prevotella sp.
TAGGGACTCACCCCCGCCCCCTCTCTACGCAGAGAGGGGAGTATATACCTAAGCATCTATAAAAGATTTCACTTAAGCACCTATCAAGTTTTTATTTTCATGAGTACCAGTTCACAAAACATCATACGCCCCTCTCTGGTTAGAGAGGGGTCGGGGGTGAGTCTTGTAGCGGCGGTGGCGGAGAATGGGGCCATCGGACATGAGAACAAACTGCTGTACTGGTTGCCCAACGACCTGAAGCGGTTCAAGGCACTCACGACGGGACACACCATCGTGATGGGCCGCAAGACGTTTGAGTCACTGCCCAAGGGGGCGCTGCCCAACCGCAGGAACATCGTGCTGACGAGAAATGCCGATTTCACCGCTGAAAACGTGGAGGTATTCGCATCGTTGGAGGAGGCGTTGGCAGCCTGCACGCCTGACGAGGAGGTCTTCGTCATTGGTGGTGCCAGCGTGTATGCCGAGGCGCTGCCCTATGCCGATAAGCTGCAACTGACGTTGGTACACGATACGCCCGCAGCTGCTGATGTGTTCTTCCCACAGCTGAACCCCGACGAATGGAAGGTGACAGCAGAAGAACACCACGACGCCGACGAGCGCCACGCCTTTGCCTACGACTTTGCAGACTACTATCGGGCATAGCGCTCACACACAGGATGCTGCCCCACGCCTCGCTCCCTTACGCACTGCAACCGGGGAAGCAGGCCAGACCCACGCCCACTCACTCCTCGCCGAGAACACCACTCACAGGCAGCTGGCGGTCGATGGCCGAGTGGAACGAGATGATACTCTCCGAGCGGGCCAGGCCTAAAGGCTGCAGCTGGTCGTGGATGATGTTGAGCAGGTGGTGGTTGTTGGCCGCATGTATCTTGATGAAAAGGTCGTAGTTGCCCGTGGTGTAGTGGCACTCCACCACCTCGGGTATCTCCTTCAGCCGCTGTACCACCTCGTCAAACGACTCCGGGTTCTTCAGATTCAGACCGATAAACGCACACGTCTCGTAGCCCACCTTCTCCGGATCGATGATAAACTGCGAGCCTTTTATCACGCCCATAGCCATGAGCTTCTGTATGCGCTGGTGTATGGCAGCACCGCTCACGTTGCACAGGCGGGCCACCTCAAGGAACGGAATGCGCGCATCTTCTGAGATAAGCTTCAGAATCTGGCGATCCAGTTTGTCGAGTTTTTGATTTGCCATTCTCTTTCTTATAGTGTTTTGACGTGCAAAGTTACAAATAGTTTTGCTAACAGGCAACTATTTGCAAACAAAAAAAACAAAAAAGATGCCAGATTGTTACTTTTCCGTAGCCGAATAGTTTATCTTTAACGCAAAAGACTCCTGCAGGGCATGCTTCACACGGGCAATGGTCTGCATGTGTGTGTCGCGGTCAGCCTTGATAGAGACCGTCAGACGGGCCTGGTCGTCACTGTTCATCTGGCTACGCTCCTGCTCGATGTAGTGTTTCACCTCGTCTATGGAGGCTATCTTGTCGTTAAGCTGCATCACCATGTCATCGCTGCCGCCACCGGTAGTGCTGCGGCTGCGGTCATGGCCTATGTAGATGTAGGACACGGCCGACTTGTGGGTGAGTTTCTGCAGCTCGGTGCCCTGCGGCACGGTGTAGCGCACCTTCAGCTCCACATCGCGCATGTGGGTGACTATCATGAAGAAAAACAGCACGGTAAAGATCAGGTCGGGCAGCGACGATGTGTTCAGCGCAGGCACCTCATGGTTCTTCTCACGACGAAAGAGTCCTTGTATCATCTTCTCTCACCTTTCACTTATTACTATTACTTGCCTCTTTATCCTCACCTGGCGCGGCCTCGCTGATGCGCTGCGGATAGACCATATTGATGGCGGCACGCTCGTCGGGCGAGCAGCGCGCATAGCTGCGCCTGAAGTGCTGCAGTGCCAGCTGGTTGCGCAGCTGGCTGTAGGCAGCCACAATGGCGTTCTGCATCTGGAAATAGGCATCGTAGGAGGTGTGTGCATCGGTCTGTATGCTGATGACGTGACGGTCGCTCACACGGCATCGCCCGAAGTAGTTCACCTCGCGCATGCTCAGCTCAGGCAGTGAGGGGTCATCGGCCGTATTGGCCACAAACTCTGCCACGCGCCGCCTGAGCTCCTCCGTAGTGGCCGCCTCGCCCCCGACGGTCAGTCGGTCGGCGGCATCGAGCGCCACCTCAAGCACGTTGCGCTCCTTGACCAGCAGCTCTTGCTCCTGTGTCTCGTCCTGGGGCGGAGGAAGCTGCCGGGGCAGCCCCTTGTCAGTATCCATCGACGAGGTCACAAGAAAGAAGATGAGCAGCATGAACGAGATGTCGGCCGTCGACGTGGTGTTCAGCTGCGGCACCTGCCGTGTGTGATGTCTGAATAGGGGCATATCTCTAAGTGCAGGAGAGGATTATTTCTTTAGTCGGCGGCCCACATGCCACGAGCAGGCCACGACACACACGGCCGCTATGGCGATGAGCCAGAGCGAGGTGTCGATGAGCATGTCGCTCGTGCGCAGCCAGAACGTGTCGGTATAGGGACGTCCGTTGATGACGATGGGCTCTGTGCCACCCATGGCATAGGTGAGCAGCAGGAGCACGGCGGTGAGCAGTGCCGTGGCCCATGCCAAGCGGCTGGAGCCGCGCTGCTCACGACGGTGCAGCCAGGCCGAGCGCACAGCCGACCCGACGGCAAGCACGACGGCGGAAGCTATCAGCACGTAGATGCTGATGAGCAGCACATCGACAAACAGGGGCGAAGAGGTGTCAATCATGTTGCTGGCGCAGTTTGTATTTCATGATACTGTCGAGCAGCGTGATGGCCGACTCTTCCATCTGCGACGTGAGGTGCTCTATCTTCGAGAGGATGAAGTTGTAGAACACCTGCAGTATCAAGGCCACGATGATGCCGAAGATGGTGGTGATGAGGGCCACCTTCATGCCCGATGCCACGATGGTGGGGCTGATGTCGCCCGCCTGCTGTATCTGGTCGAAGGACATGACCATGCCGATGACGGTGCCGAGGAATCCCAGCGAGGGTGCTATGGCAATGAAGAGTGTGATCCAGGAGCATCCCCTCTCGAGCTTTGCCGACTGCACGGCGCCGTAGCTCATGATGCTACGCTCCACGGTGGCCATGTCTTCACTGCTGTGCATCAGTCCCTGATAGCAGATGGAGGCCACGGGGCCGCGCGTGTCGCGGCAGATGGCCTTGGCACCCGCTATGTCGCCGGCCTCCACCAGCTTGTCCACGTCGGCCAGCAGGCGCTTGGCGTCGATCTCGCTGAGCGTGAGATAGATGATGCGCTCTATGCACAGCGCCAGGCCCAGCACCAGGGCCAGCGCCACGAGCGACATAAATCCGGCCGAGCCTTCCACAAACTTGGTCTTCAGCTGCATGTGCAGTCCGCCGTCGGTGGCTGCCATCTCTGAGAGTGCCGCCATCTCGTCGGTGCTGAGCAGCGAGTCGGCAGCCGTCAGGTCATCGCCGGCCACGGCCGGGACAGCTGCAGCCGAGGCAACGACGGTGTCGGCATCCGCCGACTGTGCCGTAAACGGCTGAGCATGCAAAGAGGTGGTCGCCGCAAAGGCGATGATTGCTATGAGTTTTTTCATCACTTTTCTTCTCTGTCGTTATTTTTATTTCTTCTCTTACTTACCAGTCAGCTTGTCTGGGGAGCACGGGCACCCTCGCCCGCATCTGTAGCGGGCGAGGGTGTCCGCGTTCCCAGAGTCGGCTGCAAAGGTACAACATTTTTCCGAAAAGGCGGCATATAAGCTGATTTAATGCACAAAATTTTGTCATTTCGGAAAAAAGCATTATCTTTGCCTTCCTAAAAAGTACAAACATCTACAAACTACAAACAAAACTTTATTGACTTATGCATAGCGATCCCAAAGAGTGCCTCTACTGCACCAACAATCAGACCCTGCACGACCTGATGATTGAAATCTGTCCGCTCACCGTCTCACGCGCCTTCCTCTTCAAGGAGCAGACCTACCGCGGGCGCTGCCTCGTGGCCTACAACGGCCATGTGAACGACCTCAACGAGCTGAGCGACAGCGAGCGGAACGCCTTCATGGCCGACGTGGCCCGCGTCACCCGCGCCATGCAACAGGCCTTCCAGCCGGAGAAGATCAACTATGGCGCCTACAGCGACAAGCTCTCCCACCTGCACTTCCACCTTGCACCGAAATATGTGGACGGGCCCGACTACGGCGGCACCTTCCAGATGAATCCCGGAAAGGTCTACCTCAGCAACGAGCAGTACCAGGAGATGATTGAGAAAATAAAGCAATACCTCTAACCCTATCCCCCCACCCCACCATGACCCACCGACTGACTACCCTTTTCTGCACCATAGCCACGGCCGTCTGCGCCATGGCCCAGCCCACGGCCGACGACGTGCTCGGCGTGACCCGTCGCGCCAACGACTATTTCATGGCCAAATACGCCGACCCCACCGTGCCCACCAACGTGAAGAAGGTGAGGCCGTCGAGTCTCTGGACACGTGCCGTCTACTACGAAGGACTGATGGCCCTCTACGACATAGACCCGCAGCAGCGCTACATCGACTATACCGACCGCTGGGCATCGTTCCACCAGTGGACTCCACGCAACGGCATCAGCACCTGCGATGCCGACGACCAGTGCTGTGCCCAGACCTACCTCATGCGCTACGACAAGACCGGCGACCAGCAGATGCTGCGCCCCACGCGCGACAACCTGGACCACCAGATGAAGACGCCCAACGCGAAGGCAAAAGGCGCGCTCTATGGCTGGTGGACCTGGATAGACGCCATACAGATGGCCATGCCCGTCTACATGCAGATGTACCGCATCACAGGCGAAGCCAAATACCGCGACCACGGCATGGAGATGTATCGATGGAGCCGCAACACCTGCGGCGGCGGACTCTTCAATGAGCATGACGGGCTGTGGTGGCGCGACGCCGACTATGTGCCACCCTACAAAGAGCCCGACGGCAAAGACTGCTACTGGAGCCGCGGCAACGGATGGGTCTATGCAGCACTGGTGCGCTCCATGAACGAGCTGCCAAAGAAGGAGAAAGCCTATAAGGAGCTCAAGCGCGACTTCCTCCTCATGAGCGAAGGACTGCGCAAATGCCAGCGCCCCGACGGATTCTGGAACCCCAGCCTCGTCTCGACCAACTATGCCATGCCCGAGACCAGCGGCACGGCACTCTTCCTCTACGGCATCTGTTGGGGCATGCGGCAGGGATACCTCAAAGAGAAGGTCTACCGCCCCCTAGCCGACAAAGCCTGGCAAGCCATGGCCACACAGGCCGTACATGCCGACGGATTCCTAGGATGGATGCAGGGCACAGGAAAGGACCCGGCAGCAGGACAGCCACTCAGCTACACCAAGATACCCGACTTCGAGGACTATGGCACCGGATGCTTCCTGCTCGGAGCTACCGAGTACTACAAGCTGCTGAAGGGGAATAAGTAAAATAATATTAAAAGACTCGGCGTTATGCGCGTTATCTCCACATTATTTATTACTTTTGCCACGTTCTAAGGTGGGTTCTATCAATTCGCTTTGGCTGATTTCTGAGCTATTTTGACTCACATTTTGTAAGTGGAAGAAGGAGTGTAGCGGGCTACACGAAAGGCTACGGGTAGGCGAGCGTAGCTCGGGATTCTGATGAGACTTACAAAATGGAGGCAAAAGAGCCTTAATACCCCATCTATGTCAAACCAAACCGTGGGAATTAATAGGACCCACCTTAAGTACGACACAAGTATAACAGAAATAATAATAGGAACATGAAGAAACTGTTACTTTTCACGATGATGCTGTTCTGCGGCCTCACCACAGCCCTGGCCCAGAAGCCGGCCGAAATCCATTTTGACAAGGTCACCCACAACTTCGGCACCTTCAGCGACAAGAGCCCGGTGGTGAGCTGCGAGTTCACCTTCACCAACGTGGGCGAGTCGCCTCTCGTGGTCAACCAGGCCGTGGCCTCCTGCGGATGCACAGTGCCCGAATACACCAAGACACCCATCAAGCCAGGCGAGAAGGGCATCATCAAGGTGACCTACAACGGCACAGGCAAGTTTCCCGGACACTTCAAGAAGAGCATCACCGTGCGCACCAACGGCGCAGTGGAAATGACACGCCTCTACATCGAAGGCGACATGGAGGGCGAAGAGCCTCAGAAGTGAAATGGACAGTCTGTTTGCCGGGCTGATAGCCCAGAGCCTGCACCTGAGCGAGACCGCCGTGGCCGGCACGCTGAAGCTACTCGACGAGGGGTGCACCATACCTTTCATCGCCCGCTACCGCAAAGAGGCCACCGGAGGACTGGACGAGGTGCAGATAGCCGCCATCAGCGAGCAGTACAGCCGTCTGCAAGACATAGCCAAGCGCAAAGACACCGTGCTCAAGACCATCGGCGAGCAGGGCAAGCTCACCCCCGACCTCAAGCAGCGCATAGCACAATGCTGGGACGCCACCCTGCTCGAAGACATCTACCTGCCTTATAAGCCGCGCCGGCGCACCCGCGCACAAGTAGCCCGCGAACAGGGCCTGGAGCCGCTGGCCATGCTCCTGCTGAAGGGCTGTGCCAATCCAGAGCAGACGGCACAGCCCTACGTCAGGGACGACGTGGCCGACGCCACGGCAGCAATCAAGGGCGCACAAGACATCATCGCAGAGATGGTGAGCGAAGACGAGCAATGCCGCCAGCAGGTGCGCGCCGCTTTCCGCCGTGAGGCCGTCATCACATCAAAAGTGGTGAAAAGCAAGGCCGACAGCGACGAGGCAGCAAAATACTCCGACTACTTTGACTGGCACGAGCCACTGCGACGCT
>CAJOHP010000152.1 GCA_905234355.1 uncultured Prevotella sp.
GCAGGTCGCCCGACACCTTGTTGTTGCGGGTCTCGATGGCGTCGGTGGTCACGTCTTCGTATGCCTCGGCTGCGGCGTTGTAGCGGGCGTAGTTGAGTGTGAGCGTCTCGTCGCCGAAGTTAGGAGCGAGCGGAGCAGCCAGCTTCTGGTTGTTCTTGCTGAGCTGCTGCAGGTTCCATGCAGCGATGTAGGGCAGCTCCTCGAAGTTGGCCACAATCTCGATGTCCTCCTCGGGCACGGTGATGGTGATGCTCTCTGTGGTCTCGCCGGTGCTCCATCCGAGGAACTTATTGAGCCGGCCGTTGGTGTTGGCCGTGAGGGTGATGGTGGTGCCGGCCTGATAGGTGGGAGCCTCGTTGTCGACAGTGACGAAGGCCGACTGCGAGCCTTTGACGATGGGCGTGACATGCACAAACTTGAGCACCTCGTCGGTGTAGTTGTTCAGGTCGCCGATAGGTGCGCCGCCGACGCCGGCGGTATAGAAGGCGCTGAGGTTGTCGCCCTGCTTGGCGATGAGGAAGAGGTCTTCCTCCCAGGCAGAGAAGTTGGTGAGGTCGAGGTCGAGGTTTTCGATAGCGATGTCGTTGAGCTCCTCGCCCATGAGGAAGTCGCCGTTGCCCTCCTCGTCGAGCACGGCCTGTGCCGGCTTGTAGTTGAAGAGCAGGTTGTTGTTGATGTTGACGATGCCGTACTGTATGCCGGCGATGGGACGGTGTGTCTTGGCCTCGATGTCCTCCTCGGTCATGTCGGGGTTGTTGCACTCGTCGCTCCAGTAGGGTCCGAAGAACACGTTGTTGTTGATTTCAAACTGCGAGTCAGCCTGCACGAAGTTGCCGAAGCCGAGCAGGGTGCCCTTCGGCCATGCGCAGACGGTGTTGTTGTTGAATTTGAAGTTGAGCGTGGTGCGTCCTGTGTTCTCGTTCATGTAGGCGAAGGTGACGAGCTGGTTGAGGTAGGGCAGGTCGTAGAAGGTGTTGTTGCAGAACACCATCTCGGTGGTGGGCTGTCCGATGTAGATGAGCGGCATGGCATTGCTCTGCATGGAGCCGTAGTGCACCTGGCAGTCGCTCATCTCGAAGTAGTTCATCGTGCCGCCGAACTGCGTGCCGTCGTGGCGTGCCTGTGTCTCCTCGCGGAAGAGTGAACGGCAGATGTCGGTGATTTCGCAGTTGACAAACTGTACGGAGTCGATGTAGTGCTCGAGCGTGTCCTTGTAGTTCATCAGGTGCTTGGAGTTGCCCATGGCCCCGTTGTAGTCTACAATCTTCAGGTTCTCGAAGTGTATGGAGAACTTGTCGCCCTCCTTGTTGCTGATGTAGTTGCCCTCTTCGTCCATGCCGCGTGGCAGCACCATCTCGAATCCGATGTGGGCTCGTCCGTCCTCGGCGTCGCTCATGCCGATGATGTGGAAGTTGCCGGAGGGGCCGAGGTTCACGTTCTTCAGATTCAGGTAGTCCGACGTCGTGATCTTGATGTAGACGGCCTGTCCGGGCTCGTAAGGAGCCGTGAGCGCGCTGGTCACCTTGCTGGCGTTGTCGGCAATCACCTCTATGGGCTCCTGTGCTTTCACAGCAGTCGTGGTGAGCAGGGCGGCTGCAAGAAGAGTAAAGATTTTTTTCATTTGTCGAGTAAGTTTTAATTATTAATAAAGATGTTTTTGTAGTAATTCCGCTGCAAAGTTAGTAAAAAGTTCTGAATCGGTGAAATATATTGGCATTTTTTTAGATGGGGGCAGTCAATTCTTTACGCTGCCGACGGCCTGCTTTGCGTCTTTCAGGTCCCACTGTATGAAGTAACCGTTGGCAGCGATGTAGGCGCGCACCTTGGCCTGTGCAGCAGCCGAGGTGTATTTGGGTGCTATGCGGCTCACTACGCTGTCGCGTGCCTCGGTGAGCGAGCCCCGCCCGGCCTGCGACCATCGCTCGCCCATCTTGCAGAGGTAGCTGTATGACTTGCCCTCGGCCACATACTCCTTCAGATATTCGTCGGCCAGTGCCCAGTCGTACATCTGCTTGAGCCTGTCCTCGCTGATGCCTGCCTCGGCAGCCGACGTGGGCAGCTGGTGCACGGTGCCGCGGGCGGCGCCCACGATGCCGTTGTTGCCATAGCCGCCGCTGCGGCCGAACCAGCTGGCGTAGCCCTTGGGCCAGTCGGCAGGCAGTCCCTCGCCGCTCTGAGCCTTCTCGCGGTCGGCGATGTAGTTCTCCATGCCCATGTTCAGGATGATGTTGGCACGCAGGAAGTTGCCCAGATGGGCCTCGGCCTCGGCCAGGAGGAAGTGGAAGTCGTGGCCGCGGTAGATGATGACGGTGGGCTCGATGTCGAAGATGTTGTCGCTCTTGTACTGGTAGTTGCGCACGGTGCTCTCCGTGTTGTAGAAGTAGTAGTACTTCGTCACGGCAGGCTTGCCTCCCAGGGTGTTGAGCACCATGCCCTGCTCGAGGGAGCGTATGTCGTCGGGGTTGTGGCTCTTCAGTCCGTACTGCGATGGCTGGAGGAAGAAGGCGTCGGCATCGGGGTAGGTGGGGCACAGATACTGCACGATGCGGTTGCGCTGGTGGTTGGCATAGTCGTACATGATGCCGCAGACGAACTGGTATTTGTTGCCCACGTCGCTAGTGCTGCTGAAGATGCTGATGTAGTTCTGTCCCATGTCGCCTGTGCTCAGCGGCACGTTGCACTGATAGGTGAATCCGAGGTAGTCGGCCGTCTCGGCGCTGTTGTCGATGCTGGTCACCTTGATGGCACCTGTCTGCACGCCGTTCATATAGCTGAGCAGGTCGTCGCGCACGGTCTGCCAGTAGGGCTGTGCGGCAGCCTCGTCGAGGTAGCAGCAGCGCCAGGAGAGCAGCTCGCTGTGCAGCAGCAGGTAGGGAGGCGTGAGATACTGCCATTTGGCATAGGCATCCTCGTTGCTGGTCTCGTCGAGCCAGGTGTACCACTCCATCACCTTGGCGGCGTCGATGTGCTTGCCGTCGACGTCGATGCCCTGTTCCAGCAGCGTGAGACACTTCTCGACGAGCTGCTGCATGTTGCAGTGGGTGAAGACGGAGGTGTCGGTGAGGTCGGCCTTCTCCGTCAGCGACGAGTCGAACCAGTAGGCCTGTCCGTAGATGCGGCCGAGGGTGAGGTAGGCCCACACCTTGATGCGCAGGGCCGAGGCGAGCAGGCCCTCGAAATTGGCTTGGGCCGTCTCGCTCAGTCCGCCCACGTTGTGGTGATACTTGGCCATGTTCTGTATATAGTCGTTGCAGGCTATGACGATGGCGTAGTAGCACGTGGGGTCGGCATACTCGTTGCCCTGTGTGGGCTCGTAGTTGTAGATGCTCTTCAGCGCGTCGGGAGCGTTGGCCGTGGTCTCGAGGAAGTTGCAGCGTGTGTCGGTGAGCCAGATGGCCTGGTCGCCGGCCTCCTGCATGCGGTTGAAGATGCCGAGCATGCCTTTGTACATCTCCTCCTCGGTGTCGAAGGCATCGTCTTCGCTGATGATGTTCTTCGGGTTGGGCTCGAAGAAGTCGGAGCAGGACGCGAGGGCCAGGCTAAATGACAGATGACAAATGATGAGAGACAGTCCTGTCAGTTGCTTTCTTATGCTTTTGGTGTTCATATTGCTTTGTTTTCAATGTCCGTTTACATTCAGTAGGAAGGTCGCTTAGAAGTTGAGATTGAAACCTATCTTAGCCGTGACGGGCAGAGTCATCTTGGCATAGTCGAAGCCTCGCAGGCGCTCGTCGTAGGAGTAGGCAAACTCGGGGTCGGTCCCCAGGTACTTGGTAGCGGTGAAGAGGTTTTCGGCCGCGATGAAGACGGAGCCTGAGCGCACAAGTTTGAAGAGCTTCTCAAAGTGGTAGGTCAGGCGTACGGAGCGCAGCTTCAGGTAGTCGCCCTTCTCTATCCAGCGGTCGCTGAAGAGGTTGTTGCCCATGGGGTCGCCATAGCTGGCGCGTGGCAGTGCGGCCTGCTGTCCCTCCACCTGCCAGCGGTTGAGCACGGCGGTGGACTGGTTGTAGAACTTCTCCATCGACTCAGTCTCGCGGCGTGTGGCGTTGTAGAGCTTGCCGCCGATGGTGTAGCCGAAGTCGGCGTCGAGCACAAACTGCCGGTAGCGCAGCGAGAGGTTGATGCCACCGAAGACCTTGGGCTGGTTGCTGCCGAGCGACACCTTGTCGGCCTCGTTGATGACACCATCGCCGTTCTGGTCGACAAACCACACGTCGCCGGCCTGATAGCTCTCGCCGGCGCTGTTGCGCAGTCCTGCCGTTTGGGCCTGGGCGGTGGTGGAGAAGACGCCGCGCGTCTCGTAGCCGAAGAACTCATAGGGGTCGTGGTCGACGGCCATGACCATCTGTGCGTCGTCGCCGGCATAGTCGGTGTACTTCACGAGGAGCTGCTCATCGTCGCCGAGCGACTTGATCTTGTTCTTCACCGTGGCCATGTTGGCAGCGACCACCACATCGAAGTCGCGCGTGTGGACAGGGTTCAGCCGCAGCGAGAGCTCGAGGCCCTTGCCCGTGATCTTGCCCTTGTTGTCGTAGAACGTCTGTGAGCCGTAGACAGAGGATATCTCGCTGTTGAGCAGCAGGTCATAGCTCTCGCTGGCAAAGACGGTGGCCCCGAGGCTGACAAGCCCGCTGAAGGTGGTGAGGTCTACGCCGAAGTCTATCTGGCGCTTCTTCTCCCACGACAGCTTGCCGTTGGGCACGTTGGAGCGGCGTATGGAGCCGATGTCGAAGAGGTTGCCCGACTGGTAGTAGTTGCGTCCGTAGTTGGACGAGAACCTGCTGTTGCCGCTGAGGCTGGCCTCGAGCGAGACGTTGAGCAGGTTGAGCCATGTGGGCAGCGCCCCGGTGTTGGCGGCCATGAAGGTGAGGCCTGCCGAGGGGAAGAACCCGAAGCGTGCGGCGTCGGCACCGGTCACACTGGAGCCGTCGACAGAGAGTCCGAGGGTGCCGCGCAGCAGCCGGTTGTAGGTGTAGTCGCCGTGGAGTGCGAAGCTCATGTAGTTCCACTGCACATTGTCGCCTGTGGTGGTCTTCTCCGTGCTGGTGTTGTCGAGCGTCTTGTAGAAGTCGTTGGCGGTGTTGTAGCCTTCAGAGACGTCGGTCTCGATGTCGCGAGTCATCACGCGGGCCATGGCCAGGGCGCTGAGCTCGTGTATCTTGTCGAACGTGCGGTTGTACTGTCCCTGCAGCTGGTAGGTGTTCACCGACTGGCGTATGACGCCCTCGGCCACCTTGTTGATGCCTTTGCCGAAGACCTGTGGCATGATGGCGTGGTCGGTCATGCCGGGCACGAACATGGTCTCCTCGGTGTAGTTGTAGTAGAGGTTGACCAGTGCCGAGAGCTTCAGCCAGTCGTTCCACTTGTAGTGCAGTCCCACGTTGGCGTTGGCATCGTATATCTTGTCGCCTCCAGCCACCGTCTCGACGATGGCCAGCGGGTTGCTCACGTTGTTGTAGGGCAGGGTGGGGATGCTGCTCACGTTCCATGCGTCGTAGCGTGCGAAGCGCGAGAGCACGGAGCCGTCGTCCTGCTTGGCGTGGGCGTTGATGAGCGGCATGCTGCGATAGGCCGCGATGAGCGGGTTGGTCTGTATTTGCAT
>CAJOHP010000153.1 GCA_905234355.1 uncultured Prevotella sp.
ATTACTAAACAACACAGCCATGAAGTTCAGAACAGAGGTGCAGGTAGCGTCTGACGGCCTGCAGATAGAACCCTTGGAGCGCGTGCTGCTCGTAGGGTCGTGCTTTGCCGACAATATGGGCAGGCGCTTTCAGCAGGAGCGGTTTCCCACGGTGTGCAATCCTTATGGCACGATGTACAACCCCGTGTCGGTGCTGCACACTGTGGAGCGCCTGTGCCGTGAGTGGGACGAAGCGGGCACGGTGCCGCCACGTGTGGTCTTTCTCACGCTGGGCACCAACCACGTGTACCGCCTGAAGTCGACGGGCGAGATAGTAGACAACTGCCAGAAGCGGCCGCAGCGTCTCTTCAGCGAGGAGGAGCTGAGCGTGGAGCAGTGTGCGCTCTGGCTGCGCCGCGCCGTCGGCATGCTGCAGTGCCGTCGCAGCGACGTGCAGGTGGTGCTCACCGTCAGTCCCATACGCTATCAGAAATACGGGTTCCACGGCAGTCAGCTCTCCAAGGCCACGCTGCTCCTGGCAGCCCACAGCGTGGTGAGCGAGCAGGCAGCCACGCCGGCCGGCGGTGCCGCCTGCCACTACTTCCCGGCCTATGAGATAGTGTGCGACGAGCTGCGCGACTACCGCTTCTATGCGCCCGACATGCTGCACCCCTCGGAGCAGGCCGTCGACTACCTGTGGGAGCGGCTCGTCGAGGCTTGCTTCAGCCCGCAGGCCCGCCAGTGGCTCGACGAGTGGAGAGGGGGGCGCGAGGCACTCGCCCACAAGCCGTTCCACCCCGAGAGCCAGGACTATCAGGACTTTATGGCCAAGACACGCGAGCGAGAGAAAGAACTGATGGAACGGTATCAGATGAGAAATGAGAGATGAGAAATGAGAAATGAGAAATGAGAAATGAGAGATGAGAGATGAGAAATATGATTAGACTGCTATAGATAGTCCGTGATTGTTTCAGATGTCGGCACGCCGTAGGGACGGGCTTTATGCCTGTCCGAAAAAACCATGTGCGGTGTCACACCGTAGGGACGGGCTTTATGCCTGTCCGAAAAGCCCGTCCCTACAGCTGTCATCTCGCTTCCCTGCATAGCAGTCTAATCATATTTCTCATCTCTCATCTCTCATCTCTCATCTCTCATTTCTCATCTAAGAATTTCTCATTTACCAGTGACGAGCCTGTTCTCGGTCATGCGCTCCATGTACTGCTGTATGATGGCCTTCAGCTCGCGCTCCATCTGCTGCTGCTGCGGCACGCGGCCCACGAGGTTGTGGCGCATGAGCGAGTCGGACAGGCTGTAGACGGCCCGCGTCTCTTGCCCGTCGAACTGCAGCACGTATCCGTGCTTCACATACTGGTAGGTGCCCTCCAGATAGTTCACCGCCCATGTGCTGTCGGCCGGCGTGGCGAGCAGGTCGACGCCGAAGCTCAGGTAGGGACGGTCGTAGCCCAGATGTCCCAGGAGCGTGGGCATGATGTCGGTCTGCTGGGCTATGGCGTCGCGCATGCCGCTGCCCATCTGGCCCGAGGGGTCGACGAAGATGACGGGCGAGGCGAAGCCCCCCAGGTCGGAGCGGTAGGCGTCGAAGTTGCTCTGGTTGGTGTGGTCGCTGGTGATGGCGAAGATGGTGTTGGCATACCACGGCTGCCGGCGTGCCGCGGCAAAGAAGTGCTGCAGCGCCATGTCGGTGTAGCGTATGACCTTGTAGATGGGCATCTGCGGGTTCTCCTCCCTGAACACATCCTTATAGGGGTCGGGCACGCGGAAGGGGTGATGGCTCGAGAGGGTGAAGAGGGCGGTCATAAACGGCTCGTGCATGTCGCTCATCTTCTGGCAGAAGTACTGCATGAAGGGCTCGTCGCTGATGCCCCACCATCCGTCGAAGTCGCTGTCGCCGCCTGTGCGCGGGTCGGCGGCGTAGTCTTCGCGGCCGTAGTAGTGCTGGAACTTGGTGGCGCGGGCAAAGGCCATGAAGCCCATGGAGCCGCGCTCGGCACCGTGGAAGAAGGCCGTCTGGTAGCCCTTCTGCCCGAGGCAGTCGGCCAGGCCCGACACGTCGTTGACCGAGTAGGGCGAGAGGAAGAACGGCTCCACAAACATGGGTATGCCTGAGAGTATGCTGGGCATGCCGTCGATGGACTTGCGTCCGTTGCAGTAGCTGTAGCGGAAGGTGAGTGCGCCGCCGCGCTCGATGAGCGAGTCGGTGAAGGGCGTGAATCCCTGGTAGCCCTGCGAGGCGAGGTGGCGGTTGTAGGCGCCGATGTACTCGCGACCGAAGCTCTCGATGATGATGACCACCACGTTCTTCTTGCGGAAGGGGTGCGAGGGCACGGGGCGGTGCACAGGGTCGTAGACGCGCTCGAGCTCCTCACGACTGCTGTAGTAGGCCACCACCTCGAAGTTGTTCTTGCCTATGGTGCGTATGAGCGCGAAGGGCGTGTTGAGCACCAGTGCCGCCTCGGTGGGGTGGTCGCAGTAGTTGTTGGCATTCGAGATGGTGATGGGCCTGATGTCGCGTGTCCATCCGCCGCGCATGCCTGCCACGCAGAAGGGCACGAAGGCCAGCAGCGTGACCATGCGCACCGTGGGGAAGAGCCATCGGCGACGCTCGTCGGCCTGGCCGTTGGGCTCGCGGTAGAGACGCCACAGGGCCCAGCCCACGAGGGCAGCCAGGAGGAAGAAGTACCAGTGGCTGAGGGCCTCGGTGAGGAAGATGCCGCCCAGGTTGCCCTCGTGCTGAAACTCCTGGAAGATGGTGGTGGTGGTGCGCCGCATGCTGTAGCGGAAGTAGACGGCGTCGCACAGGCCAGCGGTCAGCGCCACGACGTTGACCCCCACAAACAGCGCCCGACACACGCGGCTGTAGACGGCCGAAGGCCTCACGGGCACGGGCAGCAGCACCAGCAGCACCCAGAGGGCGTTGGTGTAGAGGATGGCCGTCGTATCGAACACCACGCCGCCACGCAGCAGCTCGGCGAAGTGGCTCCAAGCTATGTCGCTATAGAGCGCGTGATTCTCTATGTAGAAGGCCATGCGGGCCACGAAGTAGACCACGTAGGCCAGGCCCAGGTCGAGGAGCATGGCACACAGGGGCCACAGCAGTCGGAGATGCTTCATAATCACTGAACGATGCTTAATTCGAGTGCAAAGGTACTAAATAATTCATAATGCGCCACGCATTATTCACAATTATTTCCTACCTTTGCAGCATGAAACGACTCAAGCAAGGCTTTATCTACTACGTGCTGTCGGTGCTCCTCGTGGGCCTGCTGCTCATGTGCTACATGGTGGGCGACGCCGTGGCGCCGTCGATGGACGCCCTGGGGTGGCTCTTCTTCCTCACCTCGTGCGTGGGCCACGCCGCAGTGGTGCTGCTCGTGCCGCTGCTGCTGGGCTATGTGCCGTGGCAGCTGCTGGGCTGGCACCGCGTGGCTGCCGCGCTCTTCGTCGCGGCGGTGAGCCTCACGACGATGGCGGCCTTTGTCAACATGCAGGTCTACCGCATCTACCGCTTCCACATCAACGGCTTCATCCTCAACATGCTCACAGGCCCCGGCGCCCGTGACATCTTCGACTTCTCCGTGCAGCTCTACCTCACCGAGGCGGCCATCGCCCTGGCCATCGCCGGTGTGTGTGTGGCGCTGTGGTGGCTGGCCGGCCGCCTGTCGCAGCGCTGGGGGCGCCGCCAGCTGTGGCTGAGCGCCGCACTGCCGGCCCTGCTGCTCGCGGTGGCCAACGCGTGCTACGTCTACGGCTCGTTTGTCGTCAAGCCGTCGGTGATGAAGAGCGCACAGCTCGTGCCCTACTACTTCCCCCTCTCGGCCAGCAGCTTCATGCAGGACGTGCTGGGCATGGAGCGCCACGTGCCCGACCTGGGCGAGGGCGAGGCGGGCGGAGAGCTGCTCTACCCGCTGCGACCACTCGTGGTCGACACGGCGGCGGCACGCCGGCCCAACATCGTGATGATACTCATCGACTCCTGGAGCCGGCGCTCGCTCACACAGGAGTGCATGCCCCACCTGTGGCAGCTGGCACACGAAGAGCAGTGGTATCAGAACCACGTGAGCTGCGGCAACGGCACGTCCTTCTCCGTCTTCGGCATGTTCACCGGACTGCAGCCATACTACTGGACCACCTTTCAGTCGGACCGCGTCAGCCCACTGCTCGTCGACGAGCTGCTGCGCCAGGGCTACGACTTCCGCGCCTACCCCAGCGCGTCGCTGCTCGACCCGCCCTTCAGCCGCATGCTCTTCCAGCGGGTGCCACACCTCAGGGTAAGCACACCCGGCGAGACGGCCTATGAGCGCGACCTGAAAATCAAGGACGACCTGCTCGCCGACCTGCCACGGCTGAAGGCACAGCAGAGGCCCTTCTTCGCCTTCATCTTCTTCGACCTGCTCCATGCCTACAGCCTGCCGCGAGAGCTGCTCAACCGGTTTCAGCCGTCGTGGGAGTATGGCGACTTTGCACGACTGCACAACGACATGGACCCCACGCCCTTCTGGAACCTCTACCGCAACTCGGCCTATCAGACTGACGCCATGATAAACGAGCTCATCGAGCGCATGAAGGCGCTGGGCCTCTACGACAGCACCCTGCTCTTCATCACCGGCGACCATGCACAGGAGTACAACGAGAACCACAAGAACTACTGGGGCCACAACGGCAACTTCTCGCAATACCAGATAGGCGTGCCCCTCATCGTGCACTACCCCGACACGGCGCTGCAGCACCCCGCCCGCCACACCTACCGCACCACCCACTACGACTTTGTGCCCACGCTCATGCACGACTACCTGGGCGTGCAGAACGCGCCCTCCGACTACTGCTGCGGCCGCCTGCTGAGCGACACCACTCCACGCCTGTGGCACTTCGTGGGCAACGAGCTGCGCTATGCCTTCCTCGTCGAGGGCGACACCATACTCACCAAGGAGGGCGCAGGATATATAGACGTGACCGACGCACAGCTCAACCCCGTGACCGGCTATCAGGTCAGTCCGCGCCAGTTCAACGAGGCCATGAGGCAGCTCAACCGCTTCTACAGGAAGTAGTGGATTAGAAGTGTAAAAAGCGCTAAAAGCTTAGTAATCAGCATAATAATTCTCCCAAGTATTTTCGTCGTTTTGGGAGAAAATCTCCGGACGCTCCGGAGAAGTTCTCCCAAGCATCCGGAGAAAATATCGAAATGTGTGGTTGCAGGAAAATATTCCCGAAGTCAGGAAAAACATTACGTACTATGCATGCCTGTTGTTAAAACATATAACTAAGTCCACTTGAAAAAGTCGGCATTACGACAAACCAGTAGCGAAACAGGCCGCATGGCACTCGAACGTGTGAGCGACTTTTTCAAGTGGACTCATGATTCAAGTTTCCCATCTTTTTTATCACGAATTAGCGAATTAGAGAATTTCTCATACCATTGAATTAAAAAGAATTAGAGAAGAAAATGGCAAGCCATTTTTGCTTCTCCCGTGGTATTCACGCCCCTTGTGGGTGCAATTCATAAAAATTCTCTCCTTCTCTAATTCGGGATAAATAAAGACTCATAGAATGTTTACGAGGGTGAGAACATATAATCGCCCATATAAACAATATAGTTTCAATGGCAGATTTGTGGTCGATTCATGGAGATTAGTGGTACTCCCCTCACCTTAATGAAGAATATACAGCCCCCCCGACCCCTACCTTGTAGCGGAGGGGTCGGGGGTGGGGCTGGACTCGGCTTTACCGCTTGGCTCGCAAGAACATCAAAAAACTGGATACTACACACTGGACAGCCTACTTTATAAACACAGCGAAGGCGGGTAGCCAAGTCCAACGGATGTCGGTGCAGCCCCGCCCTCGTTTTAGAAACAGCAAGTCACAGGCTGTGACTAAAGCACTATTTCATCTCACTGTGCCTCTAATATAGCTCTTCCCAGCTGGCGCTTTCTGGTCCTGGTCGTACATCTTTCCGTATTTGCCCTCAGGCATGTCACTCAGGACATACACTGTACACATCCTACCTGCAACAACTTTATCTGTGGCTGCAGTAGCGATTGCTGTTGCCGCTAAGTCAACCAAGGCCCCAAATAGCCCTCCACTGCCAGTACGTACACTGGTGTCAACACTTATCAAACCTTCACGTTTGTATAGGGTTTCTCCTGTCTTTGTAGAACGTAGGATATATTCTACTCCAGCAGTCAATTTTCCACCTACCTTGTTTCTATTCCAAGATTTGATAATAGTAAACATAGCTGCATCAGCTCCAAGAACATTGCGGAACTGGGAAAGGTCTGCCTCGATGAACTGCTCTGCATCGTAGGCACTTTCAGACTGAAACATCTCCATCGTCAACATAGGAGAATAGACATAATAGCCCTTCTCACACAGAGGAGCATAAAGAGTAGTATAAAAATAATCCTTAGCTTCGACAAAGTTTGTCCGATTGATAGGGGGCATCACTGCAATTGTCAGTGGCTTTTCTTCATACATCTTAGGATATTGCTCAAGACGAGTAATTTGCTTTGTGGCGCATGATGATATAAACAATGCCACCAGAGCAAGAATAACGTATTTTTTCATTTTTCCAACTGATTAATGATTCTTGATATGAATTTCTCTGATTCGGGATAGGCTTTGATTTCTGCCCGTAACAACGTCAAACCTTCCTCTTTCTTTCCTGCCTTGCACAAAAGATATCCGTATTCCGCGTTCACTCCAGGAGGAACTACTTTGCGCAGTCCATTCTGCTTGCTGATTACTTTTTCATACTGAGCCATTGCCTCAGCAAGGGCCTCTTCCGTACCACGTTTGGTATAGGTATAAGTCGCATCCTCGGAGTCATACCAAGAATAGAGCGACTGTTGTGTCTGGCATGATACCATAGCCATCACGCAGATGGCTGACATTATGAATTTCTTCATGGCAAATTGATAAGTTTAGTTTCCTGACTTGATAAGAATAATTGTTTCTGATAGACTGTTTGGCTATTAAATGTTACTTTAATATTCCTGCGTCCAGTAGCTACTGCATACTGAGTACCTTTTCTGTTTGCTGTCTTTGGTTTTACAACCTTGGCATCAAACTTGACGCCATCAATGTCAACTTGCACAAGTTTTGAACCGTTACCATAAGTTTCAGAAGGACCAACGAACACCAAATATGCCATATCCTCCTTTCCACTCTGCTGGGCGACAGGATAGTTAGCCTTACATCCAACCATGAGAAAGGCAACGACTATCAATGTAAAAAATACTTTTGCTTTCATAGAGTAGTACTATTTGATTTCTTCAATATAATAATCAGTAAGCCTCTCGGCATTAATCGATGAACCAGATGGAATAAACGAGACAAAAGAATACTCTGTCTCTGGAGTGTCACCACCCGTAGCAGACACTGTTACTGTGCCAATCTGCTTTCCTGGTAGTTCTATCATAACACCAGTCTGAGGATTCTTTACTCTTTTACCTTTCACCTTCACAGCAAAAACATCTCCAACCTTTATTCCTTGACTGGCACCGCCGGCAATCAGCTGTGCATCGCTATCGTAAGAAAGGAAGAATGTACGCCAGGGTTTGTCGGTACACTTATTGATAATATTCTCTACAAGCTGACCTATGGCTTCCGAAATCGCTTTATCACTCAACGTAGCATCATAGCTGGCCTGGCCTCCAACACCCATAGTCGTCTTTGTCGTAAGCTCTGCTGAACCTTTACCCTCATCAGAATAGATGATGAGACCTGTAGCAACGTCTACCAATCGAATGGCAACAGTAGCTTCCACGGTTTGTGTCTTAACATTTGTAAAAACACCACTCTTACCTGTGTTCTTTCGGCCAAACTCTGTAATAGAACCAATGATCATATAGTCGGCACCAATCGTTGCCAACCCATTGTCACTTTTTTTTGCCTCTTCCAATAACGAAGAAATATCACTCCTCTCCAGAAGTAGGAATTTCCCAGAGGCTGCTAATTTGGCAGACAAAATGTCAAGGGCCTGCTTGCCCATCGGATCATTCTCTTTGTCGTAGAAAATACCTTTGGCATACTGTGTTTCGTTACTAAAACGGCCAATAGCCACCTTACGCTTAATGATACGCCCGCCTGTATCTGCCAAATCTTGCTTTACAGGCTCTACTATTTCCACTTTCCGTTGCGCATTGGAGAATGTGCAAAGTGAAAATAGCATCACAGACAAAAGAATCTTTTTCATTTTCGCTTATTATTAAGTTAAACATAAATGCACACAGATGGGTACAAAGAATGGCGTGGCCACCCTTATGCACTTACCTAAGGGGCGAGCCTAGGAAAAATGAAACCCCTCACTTCATTATAAGAATGCCTCACGCCATGGGCGTGTGCATAGCTAATGCTTGAAGTGAAGAATAACCTCTCACAGGCTTTTCCCTTTGCTTCTTAATTCGAACTATTCCAAATTAGTTTCCTAGGCTTCTTCGGTAAGTGCGAAATAATAAGCTAATGCATTGTTTTCTCGGATTTCTCCCCGATTGCAAATGCAAAATTACAAAAAAAAATGCTTTTCACGCACCTTGAATTGCAAAAAAAACATAACGGACAACTTTTTTATGAATTAGAGTGTTGAGTCCACTTGAAAAAGTCTGCACTACGGCAAAACAGTAGCGAAACAGGCCGCATGGCACTCCCCTCCCTTGTAGGGGAGGGGTTGGGGGTGGGGTC
>CAJOHP010000154.1 GCA_905234355.1 uncultured Prevotella sp.
CAACATGAACACCGAGCTCTTCACGGCAATAGACCGCACCAAGGTAACCACCATCACGATAGACAAGAAGAAAGCCCGCGTCGTATCGCAGCATCCGGAGGACAGCTACGAACTGGTGGCCGACGAGACAAATCCCGCCATCACGGCCTACCTGCGCATCCTCAACCCGACGCAGTTCTGGAAATATACAGACTACCTTGTGATTTCGACCAAGTAAGGTCTTGAAGGACATTGGAGTCAGAAAGGGCTTTATGTTCCATAGAGTCTTTCTGACTCCTAATGGCTTTATTCCGACACAATGACAAACAAAGTCCTTATTGTCTATACTGGCGGCACCATCGGTATGGTGCAGGACGAGAACGGCTCGCTCCACCCCTTTGCGCTGGACCGCATCTACGACGCCGTACCTCAACTGAAACACTGCAGCTACCGCATCGACTCCGTGACGCTGGACAACATCATCGACTCGAGCAACATGACGCCCGCACAGTGGGCTGACATTGCTGCCATCATAGAGCGCGAATACGACAACTACGACGGCTTCGTGGTACTGCACGGCACCGACACTATGGCCTACACAGCCTCGGCCCTGAGCTTTATGTTCAAAAACCTTGGTAAACCCATCGTCCTCACCGGTAGCCAGCTCCCGCTCGGCATGCTGCGCTCCGACGGCCGCGAAAACATCATCTGCGCCCTCGAAATAGCCTCGACACGCCTGGCCGTGATACCGGAGGTGTGCATCTTCTTCGAAAGCCACCTCTACCGCGGCAACCGCAGCACAAAAATCAACGCCGAAAACTTCGATGCTTTCGAGAGCTACAACTACCCATCGCTGGCCAAAGTAGGCATCAATATCTCGTTCCGTACCCACCTTTTCCTTCCCATGCCCACTGGACCGCTGTCTGTGCGCACACACTTCGACCAGCACGTCGCCGTACTGAAGCTCTTCCCTGGCATAGGACCCGAGGTGGTGAACGCTGTCATTGGTACCCCCGGTCTGCAAGGCCTCGTCATAGAGACCTACGGCTCGGGCAACGCCCCGACCGACAAGTGGTTCATCTCGGCCCTCGAAAAAGCCATTCACGACGGCATCATCGTGATGAACGTCACACAATGCAAAGCCGGAGCCGTGAAAATGCGCCAGTATGAAGCCAGCTGTGATATGGACCGCATAGGCGTCATCGGGGCTGGCGACATAACAATAGAAGCCGCCATCACCAAGATGATGTACCTGCTCGGGAACTACCCCTCAGACAAGGAACACGTAAAACTGCGTCTCAGCCAGTCGCTTCGCGGCGAGATTACAGAATAAAACACCGTGGCATGAAGCATATAGGGCTTATAGGACTTGGTGTGCTTATAGGACTTATATGTCCGGCGAAGGGGGTGTGCCAGATTGGCAACCTCGGCCAGTTCGACAGCCGTCTGCTGCACTACGGCATCCAGGTTGGCTACACTCAATCCAAGTTCGACCTTGGCTTCAGCCAAGACGACAGCCTACGGCGGACTCTGCAAGGGGTCACCTCGTACTATGCACCTGGGTTTCACATAGCCGTCATCGGCGACATGAGGCTGGGCCGATGGTTCAACTTGCGCATTCTTCCCGGCGTGACCCTCGTAACACGCGAAATCAGCTACTCGTGGGAGAAAGGATACCTTGAAAGCCACGTCATTGCAGAGCGCAGTCGCAACGTGGAATCCGTCTACGGCGACATACCTATCGAACTTAAATTCCGTGCTGTCCGGTGGACCAACTTCAGGCCGTACCTGACAGCGGGAGCCAGCTACGGCTTCGATTTCGCCTCGCTGCGCAAGAACCGAAACCAGACCAACCAGTCTATAGTGCGTCTCGAGCCCAGCGACCTACGCTACTCGTTCGGCGTGGGTTTCGACGTCTTCCTGCGCTACGTCAAATTTGCCATCGAACTGAAGGCCACCTTCGGCTTGGTGGACCTAAAGGTGGAAGACCCTGATGTCTACATCAGCTCGTTCGATGGGCTGAAATCGCGCACTTTCCTCCTGAGTTTCACTTTCGAAGGCTGAGCACCCACTCCGCCACCGCCGCCATGGCCTCTGGCGCCATGGTTTCCTCTATCTTCACATATTCATCAGGCGCACCTGTAGTACAGTGCTGGAAGAGGTGGTTGAGGCCCTGCAGTTCGTAGCACTGGGCGCGATGCTTTGTAACCTCACGTATGCGGTCCAGATTAGGCGCGGCGACGACCTGGCAGTCTCGGCTGCCGTTCAAGGCCAGCAACGGACAGCGCAACTTGGTGAGATACTCGGCAGGGTCCAAGACGAGGAAGGTACGCATCCATCGGCTTTCTATCTGCTGCCTGAGGGACGAGGCGGCGCCACGGCCGAGGCCAATGCTCTCTTTCTGCTCTTTGTCGAGACTGACGGTGTGGCGGTCGATGAGGGCTTTATAGTCTTTCTGACTGCTACCAGGTGGCATATCGAAAGCCTCGCGCATGCAGGCCATGCGCACCGCTACCAGACTGTCTGCAACACCGGCTGCAGCATATATGGCCTCGTTCTGCTGGAGGAGGATGTCCTTGCCGGCACATCCAGCGCCAGCCATCATCACCACGAAAGCAACATCGCGGTTGCGTGCCGCCACCATGGCCGCTATAGCGCCACCCTCGCTGTGACCCAAGAGGCCCACCTGCCGACGGTCCACCCGCTTGTCTTTCATGACTGCAGAAAGGATTGCTTCGGCATCTTCGGCAAAGAGTCGCGTATCGGCGCTGTCGAGCGGGCCCGTGCTCTGCCCCACGCCTCGGTCGTCGTAGCGCACCGAGGCGATGCCGCGCGAGGCCAGGTAGTCGGCCAAGACGAGAAAGGGCTTGTGGAACATCAGCTCCTCGTCGCGGTTCTGCTGACCACTGCCGCTCACCATGACCACCGTGGGGAAGCGGCGGCCGGTATTGCGTGGGAGGGCCAGAGTGCCGCTGAGGTGGACGGCATTGCCCTGGCTGTCGGTATAGTCTACCTCAACTGCTTCCTCATCAAAGGAGAATGGTGGCTGGGGTGTCTGCGGACGACGCAACTGGAAGAGTGTGTCGGCAGGACAGAAGGTGATGTCCTCTTTCAGCACTCCCTGGCGCCATACACCACGGAGGCACTCACCATCTGGCACAAGCCACATGCGGAAGCCCACCGAGGCACACTCGACGTTCAGCGTGTCGCCACGACGGCTGGAGAAGCTGGTGACAAGGGGGTCGGGGCTCTGCATAGGACTGTAGAGCACCGGCATGCTGTCGGTCAGGTGCAGACTCAGCGCCAGTCCTGTCTGTCGGCTCCAGCCGGTATACCACTGCCCGTGCGCGGCAAAAGCGGCACACAGGAGCAATCCAATCATAGCAAATCGTTTCATAACTCCGTCTCTTTTGTTACATTGTGGCCGTCTGTCTTCTCCGCCACTTTCTTCTTGGGATATCGTTTGGCCTTCTTCAAGGCCTCGGCTATAATCCATTCTATCTGCCCGTTGGCACTGCGGAACTCGTCCGCGGCCCATTTCTCAATGGCGTCGTAGACCTCCGAGTCAATCCGCAGTGCAAAATTCTTCTTCATCGGGCAAACATCACTTTCTCGCTGTTGAACATCCGGGTGAGGCCCCACACCGCTATACCGGTATAAACCACATCGGAGACCAAAGTGACTATCACAGCACCCCATTCCAGCTCGTGCGAGAAGACCGCCGTCATCACCTCTATGCTGTTATAGAATGGTATAAGGTACACCACAAGGCTCTCGGAGGCGCCGTTCTGGAACATCGGCAGCAAGCCTGCAAGCATCACCACCAGCATGAATGGCGTCACCATGGTACCGGCGTTCTTCACGTCCTTGGCCAGCGCCGACAGCAGACTCACCGCCGAGGCCATGATGAGCACCGAGGCGAGGATAACCAGCAGCAAGGCCACATAGTCGCTCGTGGTATAGTGGAATCCCAGATCCACCCCTTCATCCATGCCCACCATCTTGGGCAGCGAGAGGGCTATGCCTACGAAACTCGAGATGCCGCTGAGCAGCGCGATGGCACTGAGCGACACAATCTTGCCCAGTGCAAGCTCGTTGCGCTTCATCGGCGTCACCAGCAGCGTGGCTATGGTGCCGCGCTCCTTTTCGCCGGCAATGCTGCTGGGCGCTATGGCCATCACGCCACTGAAGAGCATCATGATTATCAGCATCGGCAGTATCTTGCTCCATATCATGGCACCTATGCTCTCGTCGCTGGCCTGGTCGAAACGCTGTCCTTCCTCCTGCGGCACGTTGACCGTAAAGGTGCGTCCGATATTGCCGAGCGCCGTGCTGACGGTCATGTAGACGCGACTGGCGGCATTGTTGGTGCTGTTGTAGTATATCTCCACGTTGGGCAGCACGCCGCTGTCGGCCACCTGCATGCCGGCCATAGCTTCCTCGAACCGCTCCGGGAAGCGCACCAGCACCACATTGAGCTCCTTGTCCTCGAGCATCGCAATGTCCTCCTCAGCCACAGGCTGTTCCAACACTACCAGACTGCTATCCATGGCGCTGAACATCGGCGCCAAGCTTGCCGGCATATTCTCCACGCGCATCGTCACCACCTCGTTGGCCCCTTCGGTGATCATCTTCTGTATGCCACTGCCCATGAGGCTATAGATGATGTATATCAGCAGGCCCGGCATGATAACCGTGGTGAACAGCAGCTGCCGGTCGCCGAAGAAGCGCGCAAACTCTTTCTTGATTATTGTCCATGTGTTGCTTTTCATTCTTCACCTCCTTTCACTTCTTTGTATATCTCGAAGAAACGGTCCTCAATGCTCATGCCGTTGCACACCTCGTCGAGGCTGCCGCACATGATGAGACGGCCGTCAATTATTATACCCACGCGGTCGCACAGGCGCTCCACCAGCGAGAAGATGTGCGTGCTCAGAATAATGGTCTTGCCCTCGGCACGCAGCTCCTGCAGGTAGTCGGTCACCGTGCGCGCCGTGAGCACGTCGAGGCCGTTGGTGGGCTCGTCGAAGATGATGACCTCGGGGTCGTGCACCAACGATATGACAAGGCTCAGCTTCTGCTTCATGCCTGTCGAGAGGTTGGCCACCTTAACCTCGGCGAACTTGTCTATGCCGAAGCGCTCGAACATCCTCTGTTTGCGCTCCTTGCAGGTCTGCGGGTCCACGCCGTGCAACTCGCTGAAGAAGTCGAACAGGTAGTTGGGCGTGAAGAAGTCCTCCAGCTTCAGCTCGCTGGTGAGGAACCCAATCTTCGTCCGCACCCCCTCCGGCTCGCGCACCACACTGCAGCCGTCGAGCACTGCATCGCCGCTGTCCGGCTTTATCAGGGTGCTCAGCATGCGCAGCGTAGTGGTCTTGCCGGCGCCGTTGGGGCCGAGCAGACCGAATATCTCGCCGCGGTAGGCGCTGAACGTCAGGTCGTCCACGGCCACTTTCTTCTTGGCCTGCGTGCGTTCAATCTTCTGTTGCTTCCGGCTCAGCGCGAACGTCTTGCTGAGCCCTTCCACTTTCAGTATTTCTTCCATCTTAATGTTTCATCGTTTGTATAACATTGGTA
>CAJOHP010000155.1 GCA_905234355.1 uncultured Prevotella sp.
CTGCTGGGCGACCGTCTGCCCGCCGAGGGCCACTACGAGAACCTGGCAGCAGCACGCGCCTGGGGATTCAAGATCAGCGAGGGCATGAAGAAGGCCACCTGCGTGGACGACATACTCGACTACATAGCCTACTGGGACACAGCCCGCAAGCAGCTGCCCGTGGCTACCGACGGCATCGTGCTCAAGGTCAACTCTCTGCGGCAGCAGCGTGCACTGGGCTTCACCGCCAAGTCGCCACGATGGGCCATCGCCTACAAGTTCAAGGCCGAGCGCGAGTGCACCCGCCTGCTGGAGGTCACCTATCAGGTGGGGCGCACCGGTGCCGTCACTCCCGTGGCCAACATGGAGCCTGTGCAGCTGGCCGGCACCACCGTGCGCCGGGCCACGCTCAACAACGAGGACTTCATCCGCAGCTTCGACCTGCACGTCGGCGACTATGTCTACGTAGAGAAAGGTGGCGAAATCATCCCCAAGATAGTGGGCGTCGACGTGGAGCGCCGCCCGCTCGTCGCCCAGCCCGTGCAGTTCATCAGGCGCTGTCCGGAGTGCGGCACAACGCTGGTGCGCTATGAGGGCGAGGCCGCCTGGTACTGCCCCAACGACACGGGCTGTCCGCCACAGATCAAGGGGCGCATAGAGCATTTCATCTCACGCAAGGCCATGAACATCGACTCCATCGGACCTGAGACCGTGGAAGACTACTACCGCCGCGGCCTGCTGCACGATGCCGCCGACCTCTACGACATCACAGTGCCGCAAATCAATGGCGACGGCAGCCGCACCAAGTCGGCGCAGCGCATTGTCAACGGCATAGCAGAGTCGAAGACGGTGCCCTTCGAGCGCGTGGTGTTTGCTCTGGGCATACGCTTTGTGGGCGAGACATCGGCCCGTCTGCTGGCCCGCCACTTCAGGTCGATGGACGCTCTGATGAGCGCCGGCCTGCAGGAGCTGCAGGAGGTGGAAGGCATCGGCGAGGTGATGGCCAAGAGCATCGTAGGCTATTTCCACGACGAGAAGAACCGCACACTCGTAGAGCGGCTGAGGGGCTACGGACTGCAGTTTGCCCTCGACGCAGGAGCGACGGCAGCGCGGAGCAACAAGCTCGCCGGACAGTCGGTCGTCATCAGCGGCGTCTTCACCCACCACTCGCGCGACGAGTACAAGCTCATCATCGAGCAGAACGGGGGTAAGAACGTGGGAAGCATCTCCGGCAAGACCTCCTTCATCCTGGCCGGCGACAACATGGGGCCTTCCAAGCTGCAGAAGGCAGAGAAACTGGGCATACGCATCGTGGGCGAGGAGGAGTTTCTGTCCATGATCGACGACGACCGTCAAGAGCCATCAGCATGAACAAGCAGGAAGCACAATCCCTCTACCAGCAGGGCAACGACTACCGCCGTCGCGGCCAGTTTGGCGAAGCCATCAACTGCTATATAGAAGCAACAAAGCTTGACCCCGACAGTCCGGCTGCCGAGGCCAAGCGTATGCTTGACGATATCATGAGTTTCTACTGCAAGGATATGTTCAATCCCTGACACACATGCCTCGCCTCACGACGCTATTCAGCCAGTGAGGCGAGGTCTTTTTCTTCTACAAACTTCAGCCCGTTGGTCAGTATCACGTTCTTAGCCTCATCGGCATTGTCGGTGCGGAAGATGAGTATGCCCTTTCCTGCGAGCAGGAAGGTGTACATATAGGCGATGCTGATGCCCGCCTTGCTGAAAGCCTCGATGGCGTCGGCGGCGCGGCCGGGCGTATTGTCGAGCTCGAGGGCCACGACATCGCTCAGTGCCACGGCCACACCGGCCTTCTGCAGCTCCTCGTAGGCGCGCAGCGGCTCCGAGCAGATGAGGCGGTAGATGCCATACTCGGCCGTGTCGGCGATGGTCGATGCAATGATTTGTATCTGGGCCTGTTTGAGCACTTGGAGCACCTTGACGAGTGTTCCCGAACGGTTCTCAATAAAAATGGAAAGCTGATGGATAGTCATAACAGTTTGTGGTTCGCTTAGTTAGAATAGTTTTCTCAAGTCTTTCACGCGCACAGCTTTCTTGTCGTCGCTCACGGCGAGAGTGCCTTTCTGCACGAGCCTCACCTTGGGTGTGATGAGTATCTCGTCCTTGAGCAGCCGTGTGATGGTCTTTGTGAGCGCCTGCAGCTGCGCGTAGTCGTCGCTGGGCTGTATGAGCTCCACGTCGATGGTCATCGTGTCGCCGTCGACGGTCGACTCGAGGGTGATGAGATAGTCGGTGGAGAGCTCCTTAAACTTCAGCAGTATTTTCTCTATCTGTATGGGGAAGATGTTGACGCCCTTGAGTATGATCATGTCGTCGGATCGTCCTTGCAGTCGTGCGAGCCGCCGGTGGGAGCGCCCGCAGGGGCAGTCGCCGGGGAGTATGCGTGTGAGGTCGCGTGTGCGGTAGCGCAGCAGTGGCATGGCCTCACGGTTGATGGTGGTGAGCACGAGCTCGCCCAGCTCGCCGTCGGGCACCGGCTCGAGGGTCACGGGGTCTATGATCTCCACGATGAAGTAGTCTTCCCAGATGTGCAGTCCGTTCTGCTCCTGGCACTCGAAGGCCACTCCGGGTCCCATCATCTCGCTGATGCCGTAGCTGTTGTAGGCCTTCACGCCGAGTGTCTGCTCTATGCGCTGTCGCTGCTCCTCGCTGTGTGGCTCGGCTCCGATGCAGAGCACGCGCAGCTTGGTGTCGCGCCTCGGGTCGCAGCCTTCCTGCCGCATCACCTCGTAAATGCGTGAGGCATAGCTTGGTATGGCGTGTAGCACGGTGGTGCCGAAGTCGCGAATGAACTTTATCTGCCTTGTGGTGTTGCCCGACGATGCCGGCACGGTGAGCATGCCCACGCGCTCTGCGCCATACTGGAAGCCTAGTCCAGCGGTGAACATGCCGTAGCCGGCCGAGTTCTGGAAGATGTCGTCGGGCCTGCTGCCCACCATCCACAGACAGCGCGCCACGGCATTGGCCCACTCGTCGAGGTCTTTCTGCGAGTGCAGCACCACGGTGGGGTTGCCGGTCGTTCCGCTCGATGAGTGCAGGCGCACGCACTCCTTCATGGGCACGCAGGCCAGGCCGAAGGGATAGTTTTCGCGCAGGTCCTCCTTGGTGGTGAAGGGCAGGCGGCGCACGTCGTCGAGCGAGCGGATGTCGTCGGGCGTGATGCCCAGTGCCTGAAACTTACTACGGTAGAACTCGGCGTTCATGCAGTGTCTGACGGTCTGCTGCAGGCGCTGCAGCTGTAGTGCCTCCAGCTCGCCACGCGGCATGGTCTCGAGCTCGGGATTGAAGTAGGGCGAATATGTCTGGCTCATTGTTTTCACTCTGTTTTTGGGGCAATGAGGCTTGCCTTGATTAGTAGTTGTCGGCCTTCACCTGGAAGTATGCCTGTGCATGGTTGCACACGGGGCACTCCTCGGGTGCTTTTTTCCCCACGACGATGTGTCCGCAGTTGGAGCACTGCCAGATGACGTCGTTGTCGCGGGAGAAGACGCACTCCTTCCTCACGTTGTCCAGCAGCTTGCGGTAGCGCTCCTCGTGCTCCTTCTCTATGGCGGCCACTCCCTCAAACTTGTCGGCTATCTCGTCGAATCCCTCCTCGCGGGCCTCGCGTGCCATGCGCACATACATGTCGGTCCACTCGGCATTCTCGCCCTGGGCAGCGGCCTCCAGGTTGGTGGCAGTGTCGCTCACCTTGCCGCCGTTCAGATATTTGTACCACAGCTCGGCATGCTCCTTCTCATTGGCAGCCGTCTCTTCAAAAATCTTGCTGATCTGCACATAGCCGTCCTTCTTGGCCTTGGAGGCAAAATAGGTGTACTTGTTGCGCGCCATCGACTCGCCTGCAAATGCTTCTTGCAGGTTGCGCTCTGTCTTGGTTCCTTTCAGGTCTTTCATCGCTTTTCGTTTTTTGGTGGATGTCTTGTTTTTGGTTTGTTCTTGCAAAGGTAGCACAAAACGATGAAAACGCAAAATTTCGTGGCATGTTTTTTCGTGATTAGTAAATTAATTCGTAACTTTGCAGCACTTTTCCTGCGGCCCCCTCACCTCGCCCTGGCAGCATGACGCCCGGGGGCGGCCGATGCCCCGCCGGAGAATCATATCAGAACGAACGTGGGGGGGCGACGGTCAGGTTACACCTTATTATATATATAAAAGAAGACTACACATTGACAGAGAAGCATATCGTACTGGAGGACATAGACCCCGTGGTGTTCTATGGCATAGGCAACGCCCACCTGCAGATGATGAAGGCGCTGTATCCCAAGCTGCGCATCGTGGCTCGCGACAACGTGCTGAAGATCATAGGCGACGAGGAGCAGATGGGCTCCTTCGCCGACGGTGTGGAGAAGATACGTCAGCACGTGGTGCGTTTCAACTCGCTCAAGGAGGAGGACATCCTCGACATACTCCGCGGCAAGCGCACACGCGACGAGGTGCCAGAGGGCGTGGTGTGCTACACCACCTCGGGTCGCCCCATCAAGGCGCGCTCGGCAAACCAGCAGCGGCTCATCGACGCCTTCCGCGAGAACGACATGGTCTTTGCCGTGGGGCCTGCCGGCACTGGCAAGACCTATCTGGGCATAGCCCTGGCGGTCAAGGCGCTGAAGGACAAGACAGCCAAGAAGATCATCCTCTCGCGCCCTGCCGTCGAGGCCGGCGAGAAGCTCGGCTTCCTGCCCGGCGACATGAAGGACAAGATAGACCCCTACCTGCAGCCGCTCTACGACGCCCTGGAGGACATGCTGCCTGCGGCTCGCCTGCAGGACATGATGGAGAAGCGCATCATACAGATAGCCCCCCTGGCCTTCATGCGTGGGCGCACGCTCAGCGACGCCGTGGTCATACTCGACGAGGCCCAGAACACCACGCCCGCACAGCTGCGCATGTTTCTCACCCGCATGGGGTGGAACACCAAGATGGTCATCACCGGCGACATGACACAGATAGACCTGCCCCACACGCAGAAGAGCGGGCTCATCGAGGCGCTGCACATACTGAGCGACGTGGAGGGCATCGGCGTGGTGCATCTCGGACAGCAAGACATTGTAAGGCACAAGCTCGTCACGCGTATCGTCAGCGCCTACGAGGCCTACGACCAAGAGGCGCGGTAACGGGCTTTATAGAGAGGACTATGCCCTACAGTTGACACCAAACAAGCTTTACTGTCGTATTTTTATGAAACGGCTCTACCAGATTTCGTGTGGGTGAGGATGCAGTACCAAAATACGTACCGATATTTGGTACTCACGCTACCAATGCCTGGTACTCACGCTACCAAAGCTTGGTACTCACACTACCAATGCCTGGTACGCACGCTACCAAAGCCTGGTACTCACGCTACCAATGCCTGGTACTTGAACAGACTGATATTTAGGTGTTGTCCACACAAATTTTGAGTCCACTTGAAAAAGTCTGAACGTCGGTAAACCGGTAGCGAAACAGACCGCATGGCACTCCCCTCCCTTGTAGGGGAGGGGTCGGGGGTGGGGT
>CAJOHP010000156.1 GCA_905234355.1 uncultured Prevotella sp.
GTGACACCAGCGTATGCCGATGTCGTGGAGCATGGCGGCCTGCCCGACAAACGTGCGGTCGATGTGCAGCTCAGGCCGGCTGTCGCACACGGACAGGCAGCGCTGGGCCACCTGTCGGGAGTGCAACAGCAGGAGCCTGCGCAGCGCATCGTCCGCAGGGTAGTATTTGCCGATGAGGGCTTGACAGTCCATGAGCAGGCAGTGAGGGCTTATTTCGCGTCTCTCTCTATCCATGCGAGCACGTCGCCCTTGCGCACCTTGGCGCCCTGGCGAGCCGTGATGTCGACGAGCTTGCCGCCGAGTGCAGCGGGTATGGGCACTATCTCGCCCCACTTCTCGACGAGGTAGCAGAAGGTCTGTCCCTCGGCATACTTCTGTCCGATGAAGGGCTCTATGCATGGTGCGCACTCGCCGTCGCCTCCGAACTCGTAGAATATCTCGCCTGCCGACGGGCTGACGAGTGCGTCGGCCTTGGCATGCTTGAATGCTGCGAGCTCCTCGGGCTTCACCGTCGTGCCGCCCAGTCGGGCGTCGCGCGCCTTCTGTATGTCGGCCAGAAGCTGCTTCTTGGCCTGTCCGCTCTTGTAGGGGCGGTACTGCTCTGGGTGCATGGCCAGCTCGAAGAGCTCCTCCTGGTCCTGTCCGTAGTCCCAGCCCTGCTCGTCCATCTCCTTTTTGAAGGTGTCGAGCGCGTTGGGAATGAGCGTGTGGGGATCGGCATCGGTGAAGACGCGTCCCTGCTTCTGTGCCAGCTCCTTCAGCTCGGGGGCAATCTCGCCGGGCACCTTGCCGCTCTTGCCGAGTATCATGCCCCAGATGGCGTCGTCCATCATGACGTAGCGCCCCTTGCCCTGCTCCATGGTGAGGAGGTTCATCAGGGCAATGTTCTTCGTGTACTGCGAGAAGGGCGTGACCAGTGGTGGATAGCCCACCTTGGGCCATACGTACTCCACCTCGTTGAAGAGTTTGACGAGCATGTCGTCCATGGTGAGCTCGGGCTCGCCCTTCTGCGTGCGCAGCTTGTTGATCATCTTCTGTATGGGTCCCAGGTCGGCCATCATCGAGCCCATCATGCCGCCCGGCAGTCCGCATCCGAGCAGCAGCGACGACATGTGCTTGTTGGCGGGGTTGATGAAGAGTCCGAGCCAGTCGTCGATGAACTCCTGTGTGAGCGTGCGTGCCTGCATGTAGGCGTTCATGTTGATGTCGGCCACCTCGAATCCCTCGTTGCGGAGCATGGACTGCACGGAGATGATGTCGGGATGTACCTTGCCCCAGGAGAGCGGCTCAATGGCTGTGTCGATGATGTCGGCACCGTTGTTGCACACCTCGAGAATGGAGGCCATGGAGAGTCCCGGTCCGGAGTGTCCGTGATACTGTATGACGATGTCGGGATGCTTGGTCTTGATGGCCTTGGTGAGCTGCCCGAGCATGGCGGGCTGCCCTATACCAGCCATGTCCTTGAGGCATATCTCCTCGGCTCCGGCCGCGATGAGCTCGTCGGCGATGCGTGAGTAGTAGCTGACGGTGTGCACGGGCGAGGTGGTGATGCAGAGCGTGGCCTGCGGTATCATGCCGGCCTGCTTGGCCCACCGGATGGAGGGGATGATATTGCGTGTGTCGTTCAGTCCGCAGAAGATGCGGGGTATGTCTACGCCCTGGGCTTTCTTCACCTTATACATCAGCTCGCGCACGTCGTCGGGCACGGGGTACATGCGCAGGGCGTTGAGTCCGCGGTCGAGCATGTGTGTCTGTATGCCCACCTCGTTGAACGGCTTGCAGAAGGCCCTGACGGCCTCGTTGGGGTTTTCGCCGGCCATGAGGTTCACCTGCTCAAAGGCACCGCCGTTGGTCTCTACGCGGGCAAAGCAACCCATGTCGATAATCGCCGGGGCTATGCGCTCCAACTGGTCCTTGCGGGGCTGGAACTTGCCGCTCGACTGCCACATGTCACGATAGACCAGGCTGAACTTGATTTTCTTTTTTCCCATAGATAGATTCTGATGTTTTTTTGGGTTAGTTTGTGGATAATTGATGCAAAGTTATGAAAAAGTTAGGAGTTGACGGACAGATACTCTCACTTTTTTCTTTCCTTTTAACATAAATTCATACAGCGCCGGCATCGCTTCGTGGCGGCGAGAGGCGGGCTATGTCGGAAAAAAGTTGTAACTTTGCAGCGCCGTAGCCATAGAGAACAGGTGGCGGCACTCATATCGTTATGAAGAAAAACATCTTTTCCGTGCTCGCCCTTTGCCTGGCCATGCCGGTGGCCTCGGGCTGCGGGGGCGGCACCTCTGAGGCCGGTGCCGACGGCGCTGCCGATGCCGACGACGTGGTGGCCAGCACGCTGCAGCACGAGGGCGACTCGACCATCTACGGGCTGGCTTGCGACGGTTGCACCGACACCATCCTCGTCTTTCTGAGTAGCATAGGCGGCGACCCCGACACGCTGAACGTGCTCGAGGCCACCCGGCGTCATCGTGTGTTCGGACGACCGTCCATCGGCGACAAGCTGGCCGTGATGCGCAATGCGGCCGACACGACCGTGGCCGACCTGGTGATCAATATGGAGACGCTGCGTGGCTCGTGGTTCTACGAGGTGATGCCCACGCTGCGGCCGCGTCCCGACCTGGGCGATCTGACGCAGGCTCAGCTGCTGCGGCTGATGCCCGACACGCTGCGCGACTCGCTGGTGGTGCCGCGCGAGTATGGCATGCAAATCAGGGGCGAGGGTCGCGTGAGCTTCGCTGGCAAGTTCTATCCGCATGGCCAGGACGACGACAGTCCGGTGGAGTATCCACAGCGCAGGAGCTACCGTCAGTGGTTTGTCTACAACGGCCGCCTCGTGCTTGTCGAGACACAGCGCGACTCGCTCGGGCAGGAGCGTCCCACGGCAACCGACACTGCCGTGCTTGTGGCGCTGACGCCCGACACCCTTGTGCTCCGTTTTACCGACAGGCAGCAGGGCTACTACAGGCAGTCGCACCTCGAAGCAACCGGCACCGACGAGCGGAAGTAGACCGTCTGCCTGTCTAAAGCAGCTGGTGGCTCAGCAGGCGCTGTTCGGCCAGACCGGCATACTTGGTGCCGGGACGGCCGTAGTTGGCAAAAGGATAGATGCTGATGCCGCCTCGGGGGGTGAACAGTCCCACCACCTCTATATATTTAGGGTTCATCAGCCGCACCAGGTCCTTCATGATGGTATTGACGCAGTCCTCGTGGAAGTCGCCGTGGTTGCGGAAGGAGAAGAGATAGAGTTTCAGGCTCTTCGACTCCACCATGCGCTCGCCTGGCAGGTAGAGTATCTTTATCTCAGCAAAGTCGGGCTGGCCGGTGATGGGGCACAGCGTGGTGAACTCGGGGCAGTTGAACTGCACCCAGTAGTCGTTTTCCTGATGTAGGTTTTCAAAGGTCTCCAGCACCGTGGGGTCGTAGTCCATAGAGTATTGGGTCTTCTGACCTAAGTGCTGCAGGCCTTCTTGCTTGCGTGTTTCTGACATAATCGTTTTGTTTCTTTTTCTGATATTTCTTGTGTGAGCTGCCTTCCGTCTCACTCCCTGACCATATACTGCGCGACGCGCTGGTTGGTGCCATCGTCGTCCTCGGCAATGCGCGACAGCTCTATCTTTCGCCCTGAGGTGTCGATGAAGCAGGCGTTGACACGATGTCCCAACGAGCGGTCGCGACGCTGCTCCTGCACCACAGCGAGTCGCTCGCTCATCTGTGCGAGGTAGCGCTGCACGGTGTCCTTCAGTTCCGGCTGATAGTCTATCTTGCTCGCGTCAAGGCAGAGTGAGTCGCCCGGCAGATAGTCGCGCACGAGCGAGTCGCCCTGGATGCTCCATGTGCCGCGCATGATATGCAGGCGCACCAGATGCCCGCTGTAAAGCATGGAAGGGAAGACCTCGCGGTGGATATGGGTGAAGGTGTGATCGCCGTGAAACTCGATGGTCTCCGGCGCTTCGTCCGACGTCGACGTGGCTCTCCACCGTCCCACGAGCTGCCTGTCGCCCACAGGGCTGCCCGTGCGCTCCTGACGCTCCACATAGGCCGACAGCTCATCGTCGGTGATGCCCATGATAAACTTGAGCTGGTCGCTCTTGCGCTGCCATTCGTTGGCTATCTTGGAGTAGTGGTTGGCGCGCCATAAAGAGAAGGTGATGTAGTTGCGGGTCTCTGTGGCAGAGAGATGGGGTGACAGGATGGCTGGTAAGTTCTGATGGATGTTGAAGCCGGGCGAGGCCAGCAGGTCGCGGTAGAACTGGTCGTTGCTCACTGGCTTGCGGAAGAGGAAGTAGTTGCCTACAGTCTCCTCCAGCTGGTGGCGCTCGGCATAAAACTGCTGTATGAGGTCGATGAAGAGCGGCGAGTCGATGGTCTTCCACGCCTCCTGGCTGCTGTGGAAAATGCGTTCCTTCGAATGGTCGAAGGCGAAAGGGTCGTCTTCTGTGATATAGCTCAGCAGAGCATAGAGCGAGTCGGAGGAGAAGAGATCGAGACGGCCGGCATGCTGTAGCACCTGCCTGGCGAGGTCGCCTTTAGCCTGCTCGTCGCGTATGATGTCGCGCAGCTGCACGATGTTCTCGTCGATGTCGTGGATGACCATTATCGCCGTCTGCCGGCCTGACTGCTTCTTCTGGTGCTGCTCTATGAGTGCGGCCGTGCCGAAGGTGAGCACGATGGAGATGGTGGTGGCCAGCGTGGTCATGCCTATCTCCTTGAGAAATCCCTTGCCAGTGAGCTGGCGCCCGAACTTGGGCATCTTAAACTTGACGTTCATACGTGCGCGGATTCATTATATTATTATTTGTCTTATCCCGGCCTTCGTCATTCCTCCATCAGCTTGCGGTAGCGGGCACGCTTAGGCTCGTCGGTGCCGAGACGCATGGCCTTGTTGGCCTCGTAGTCGGAGTAGTTGCCCTCGAAGAAGAAGACGCTGTGGTCGTCGGCATTGCCGGAGGCGGCACCCTCGAAGGCGAGGATGTGTGTGCAGATGCGGTCGAGGAACCATCGGTCGTGGCTGATGACAACGGCACAGCCGGCAAAGGCCTCGAGACCCTCCTCGATGGCCCGCAGGGTGTTGACGTCGATGTCGTTGGTAGGCTCGTCGAGCAGCAGCACATTGCCCTCCTGCTTGAGCGCCATGGCCAGGTGCAGGCGGTTGCGCTCGCCGCCGCTGAGCACCCCGCACTTCTTCTCCTGGTCCACGCCGGTGAAGTTGAAGCGGGAGAGATAGGCACGCACGTTGACGTCGCGGCCACCCATGCGGATGGTCTCGTTGCCCTGGCTGACGACCTGATAAACAGACTTTTGCGGGTCTATCTCGCTGTGCTGCTGGTCCACGTAGGCCAGCCGCACCGTCTCGCCCACACTGAAGGTGCCGCTGTCGGGCTGGTCGAGCCCCATGATGAGGCGGAAGAGCGTGGTCTTGCCCGCGCCGTTGGGGCCGATGACGCCCACGATGCCGGCCGGCGGGAGTTCGAAGGAGAGATGCTCGAACAGC
>CAJOHP010000157.1 GCA_905234355.1 uncultured Prevotella sp.
CCTCTTTGACGGACAGGACGTGAAGTCGCTGAACTACTCCATCGCCGACGACATGCAGATCACCAAGACACCCACCGAGCAGCAGGGCATGTTTGCCTACACCGTCACGCTCAACGTGGAGCAGCGCTCACGCAAAGGCGAGGAGACCGCCGAGCAAACCACGCCCTACCGCGTGACGGCGCGCATATCGCCCGCTGGACTCATCACGTCGCTCGCCATGCAGCGCGTGGTGAAGAGAGAGCCTGAGACCGAAAGACAATAGCCGCAGGCACCTCCCTGCACAGAGAGAAATAGTCACGCGCGCCCTCTACTCCTTCAGCTTGGAGTAGAGGGTGCGCCGCTTTACATAGTATTGCCACCTGACTTTGTCAATGCGCCACCCGAAGATACCATCGGGTCGCAAAGTTCATCACCCTACCGATAGCAAGAAGGCTGCGGAGTAGTCCGCAGCCCTCTTGTAGGGTATATATCGTTCTTCCTGAACGTTCCGTGGCTTTCGGGGATGACCTCCTTTGTGGTTCATTTTGTCTGTATGGCTTGTGCCTTTGGCTCACGTCTGGTGTCCCAGAAAGCGGCTATGTGGAGGACATCGCCTTTAACATAATAGACGATCTTGTTGAGCCGACGTACTATGATGCTGCGGTAGGTTTGTTTACGATGGGCGAAAAGAGGGTCAATCTTGCCCATTGTGGGCATGTCGGCTATGGCATACGTAGTCTGTTCAACCTCGTTCATGAATTCCTGACGGATGCGCTCGCCAAAATTCAGCAGAACGTATTCTTCTACCTGATGCAACTGGATGGCGGCTCGCATATGCCAGTGAATCTTCATACGGTTACTTTTTCCTTGTGGTGGAACACTTCGTCGTTTGTCAGGTACTCACCGGCCTCAAAGGCGGCTTCTGCCTCGTCAAGCATTTCGTCAATCTCTTGTATCGTGTAGGGGCGCAACTGCTCGTTTTCCTCTTTCTTTGCTTGCTCTATGAGATGTTCCCCCACCCAGCGCATATTGTTCGGCGAGAGTGTGCCATAGAGATAGTCAAGAAGACTTGTTAGTGTCGCTGTACTCATAACATTTCCTTTATGTGAATTGGTTTCGATGGTGCAAAGATAATCAATTTCCGCGATATTATCGCAGAATCACACAGATTTTTCAATAGCTCGGTCGAATCAACAGGTCAAAGAGTCCGTTGATTTATAATGCCTTTTTCCTGACTATTATCTCAATCTCCCCGGCTGAGTGACCTCAGCCGGGGAGCACATTGTTGTACGCTTGGCATGAGCAATGTCTAAAGGAGAGAGAGGAATAGCCCCCTCCCGCGCGCCCTCTACTCCTTCAGCTTGGAGTAGAGGGTGCGCCGCTTTACATAGTATTGCCACAGCAGCGAGAAATTACGCCGCTCGGGCAGCTGGTCGGTGGTGCGTGTGGCCTGTATGCGGAAACGGTCTTCGGCAAACTGCTTCTTCCACTGCTTGTAGGCATTACGTGCGCGATAGACAGCAACGAAGTCGGCCACATTGTGCTTGACCAGCAACATGTGCCATGCAGCAACATAGTCGAGCAGCCGCCTGACAAACATGACGTGTTGCAGCTGGCCGTCGGGCAGACACTTGTAGAGCATGGTGAGGTTGTTGCGGAAGTTGAGGAAGGTCTTCATCGGGTTGCTCTTGGGCAGCGTGCCCCCTCCCACATGGTAGACGCAGCTCTCTGGCACGCAGTAAATGGCATGGCCGAGCAGGCGCAGACGCCAGCAGAGGTCTATCTCTTCGCAGTGGGCAAAGAAGCGCGCATCGAATCCTCCCACCTTTTTAAATAGACGCGCGCGCACGAGGAGTGCTGCCCCTGTGGCCCAAAGCACAGGGGCGGGACTATCGTACTGTCCCTCGTCAGGCTCTACGGTGTCGAAGAGGCGCCCCCGGCAGAAGGGATAGCCATAGAAGTCGAGGTAGCCTCCGGCAGCACCGGCATACTCGAAGTGGTCTCTCTGCGACTCAGAGCGCAGCTTGGGCTGACAGGCGGCCACCTCGGGGTGGCTGTCCATGAAGCTGATGAGAGGCGTGAGCCAGTGGGGCGTGACCTCTACGTCGCTGTTGAGCAGCAGATAGTACTCGGCCTCAACGAGACTAAGTGCACGGTTGTAGCCCTCGGCAAAGCCATAGTTCTTGTCGAGCACGATGCGACGCACCTCGGGAAACTCGCGCTCGAGCAGCTGCAGACTGTCGTCGGTAGAGTCGTTGTCGGCCACGTAGACCACGGCTTCGTCGGCCGAGTGCCGCAGCACAGAGGGCAGATAGGTGCGGAGCATGGAGGCTCCGTTCCAGTTGAGGATGACGATAGCTAACTTGTCCATTTTTCTCTATCAGGTGTTTACTTTGGTTATTACTTGTTGTTGTCTTGCTGCTCGTCGGGCAGGTCGGCGGTGAGGGCCGAGTGGTCGCGGTTGAAGTGGCCCAGGCGGACGCTGAGCAGCCGATTGTCGAAGTCGGGCTGTGCCTGTGCCGGCGAGAGTTCCACACGTATGTAGTTGGGTGTGAAGCCATGCATGGCACGCCCTCTGGTGGCTCTCTCGAAGAGCACCTGCGCCTGCTGCCCG
This sequence comes from uncultured Prevotella sp., assembly GCA_905234355.1. Lineage (GTDB taxonomy): Bacteria > Bacteroidota > Bacteroidia > Bacteroidales > Bacteroidaceae > Prevotella. The sequence continues at coordinate 2,594 of CAJOHP010000157.1, forward strand.
ATATGGGCGGCATAGAACTGGGCCGTCTTCTGCTCAGAGAGGTCGAGCAGGAGCTGGCTGCGCCGCTTCTTCTCGCGGTCGTCCACGACGTAGGGTATGGCCAGTGCCGAGGTGCCCGGACGCTCGGAGTAAGGGAAGACGTGGAGCTGGCTGACGGGCAGTGCGTCGAGGAAGGCATAGGTCTCGTCGAAGCACTCGGGCGTCTCGCCCCGACACCCCACCATGACATCCACGCCGATGAAGGCATGGGGCATAAGCGCCTTCACACGGCTTATCTTGTCGGCAAAGAGCTGCCTGTCGTAGTGGCGGTGCATGAGCCGCAGCACGGTGTCGCTGCCGCTCTGCAGGGGGATATGGAAGTGGGGCATGAAGGCACGGCTGTGAGCGCAGTAGTCTATGAGCTCGTCGCTCAGCAGGTCGGGCTCCAGACTGCTGATGCGATAGCGGCTGATGCCCTCCACGGCGTCGAGCGCCTTGACCAGATCGGCAAAACGCTCGCCGGTAGACTTGCCGAAGTCGCCTATGTTCACGCCCGTGAGCACGATCTCCTTGCCTCCCTCACGGGCCGCCTGCTCTGCCTGAGCCACGAGCGAGGCGATGGTGGGATTGCGGCTGAAGCCCCGCGCATAGGGTATGGTGCAGTAGGTGCAGAAGTAGTCGCAGCCGTCCTGCACCTTGAGGAAGTAGCGCGTGCGGTTGCCACGCGAGCACGAGGGGGCAAAGGAGGTGATGTCCTTGGTCTTGCTCACATAGCAGGGGGCTGCGGGTGTGGCGGTGTCGCAGCTGTCGGCAGTGCCGCCATGGGGCTGGCTGGCGCCTGTCCAGTGCTCGGAGAGGTGCTGCAGGAGCGTTGCCTTCTCGTTGGAACCCAACACGAGTGCCACGCCGTCGATGGCTGCCACAGCTGCAGGCGAGAGCTGCGCATAGCACCCGGTGACGACGACGAAGGCACCGGGGTGCTGACGCACCAGCCGGTGGATGGCCTGACGGCACTTGCGGTCGGCCACGTCGGTCACAGAGCACGTATTGATGAGCACTAGGTCGGCCGGCTCACCCTGACGCACCGCCCTGACACCCATACCGGCAAGCATCTGCCCAAAGGTGGAGGTCTCGGAGAAGTTGAGCTTGCAGCCCAGCGTATAGTAGGCTGCCGACTTTCCCTGGAAGGCTGAAGTATCTATCATAGACAGTAGTGAAAAGTAAGTATTGCTTAGGAGATACAAAGGTAATACTTTTTTGGCAAATACACGGATAAAGTGTGAAGAATCGTAATTGTGTATTTTTGATACCAATTTTTAACATTTCACAACCTTCTGATTTACAGTACTTTGCTAAATAGTTACAAAAAGAGGCCAAAAAAAAACGGAAAAAAGTTATCGTCGTATTGAAAAAATGCCTAACTTTGCAGCGTTTTAATAAACAAATGATTGTTTTACAGATTTAAAAAAGCAAAGAAATGAAAAAGTTAGTATTAATGTTCGTAGCTGTTGCAGCTATCTCGTTCGCATCGTGTGGTAACAAGACTCAGGCTCCCGCCGTTGAGGAGGATACCGTGGCCGTTGTTGAGGTTGAGGATACCGCTGCTGTTGACACTGCAGCTGTTGACACCACTGCTGCTGCCGCCCCCGAGGCTTAATAGCTTTACGACAAGATTAATGCAAAAGGAAAATGTCGTCAGACGAGAGTCTGGCGACATTTTTTTATGTGCTGTCGGAGTATCAGCACACAAATGACTGATGTTTCGGGAGCAGGCTGTTCAATGGCTTTTGCATGATGCCGGTACACCGTATGGACACATGCCTGTCCGAAAACAAAACGTCCGTCTGCCGGACCATGGCGGACCGGCATTGAGCACCAAAAGCAGGGACTCCTTGGCTGTCCCAAGAAGTCCCTGCGATAAGGATATGTTTATGTCCGGACGGTCCGTACTCTGCGAATGGCTCCGCGCAGGAGCCGCAGCGACGACCATCACTTCACATATTTCTTTCCGTCGCGGATGTAGAGGCCCTTCTGCGGAGCGCTGACACGCTGTCCGGCGAGGTTGTAGATGCCGACAGCGTCGGTGCTGACGGTTTTCACCTCGCTGATGCCCACGGCGGTCTTGTCGCACACGTAGCCCTGTATGCGCAGCTTGCCGAGGTTGTAGCTCTTGTTGTTGCCGGCAGCGCAGATGGTGATGCGCACCTCGGCGCTCTGCTCAGCCACGCGGTCGGTGGTCACGTTGAAGTAGTAGTGCGGCAGATACTTCACCGTGTTGCGCTCCACCTTGAAGTCCTCGGCAACGACCTCGGCATTCTCCTCGTCGCCGTCGCGCACCACGCTCACGCGCCAGTCGCCGGCATCGGTGCCATTGCGCACGGCGTTGAACTCGATGCTGCGCAGCACAAACACCTCACCCTCGCCAATGTTGGGGTTGATGTTGATATAGAACGTAGAGTCCTTCTTTGTCGAGAGGTCGGCAGCGTCGTACTGAGGATAGAGGAACTGCTGCATGTTCTCGCCTAAGAACGAAGCCTCGCCATTGAGTGTGAAGCCGTTCTCGGTGTCGAGGTCGGCATAGATGAACTCGGGATTGCAGTTTTCTTTCACGGTGACGTTGGTATTGGCCGTGAGGGGCAGGTAGACGATGGTCTGCTTGGCGGGCAGCTCCTCGAAGATGGCATTGAGCGCCAGGTCGCCGTCGACGACAATGGAGCGCACGGCCTCGGTGTTGCCATCGCTCCACTCCTTGAAGAGGTAGCCCTTGTTGTTGAGTGCCTTGACAATGACTTGGTCGCCGTCGAGCACGATGCCGTCGCTCTCCACGGCGCCGTCGCTCA
>CAJOHP010000158.1:0-6223 GCA_905234355.1 uncultured Prevotella sp.
GCCGAGAAGGGCCTGATGGTGGTGGACGGCTATGCCCACGGCGTGAGCGGCCATGCGGCGCGCTCCGAGGGCGTGAACGCCATCTACGAGGCGCTCGACGACCTGTGCTTCCTGCGCCACTATCGCTTCGAGCGCGTCAGCGAGCTGCTCGGCCCCACGCTGATGCAGGTCACGCAGGTGGAGAGCGGCACACAGCACAACGTGGTGCCCGACAGGCTGCACTTCGTCGTAGACATACGCACCAACGAGCGCTACACCAACGAGGAGGTGCTTCGCTTCCTGCAAGAGCGGTGCCGCAGCCAGCTCGTGGCGCGCAGCACACGGCTGCACTCGTCGTGCATAGACAGCGGGCACTGGCTCGTCAGGCGCTGCCGGGACCTGGGCATGGAGCCTTTCGGCTCGCCCACGCTGAGCGACCAGGCACTCATGCCCTTCCCCTCGCTGAAGCTCGGACCGGGACAGAGCAGTCGCAGCCACTCGGCCGACGAGTACATCTGCCGCTCGGAGATAAGCCACGCCATCGACACCTACGGGCGGCTGCTGGCAGACTGTTAGGGGTTTCCCTATCCACTTTTCGGGAAAAACCACTTGCCATGTGCAAAATTATCCGTATCTTTGCAACCGACACTGGCAAACGGCGGTTATCACCGTCAGCCATTTTCAGGACCGACTATTCAGAATAAATGCGACAAGACATGAAAAAGGTAATAGCCCTCTCGCTTAGCGGCATGCTCGTGCTGAGCAGCTGCGGCACAGCTTCAGGCACTGGCGCCTTTGTGGGCGGACAGTTTGGCCATGTGATAGGTTCGGCCATCGGCGGTATCACGGGCGGCCGCTATGGACACGACGTGGGTTCGCTGATAGGCACCATAGGCGGTGCTGCCGCGGGTGCAGCCATCGGTGCTGCGGTAGACAACAACAACCGTCAGCAGGTGCGCGAGCACCGTGCCGAGGTGCGCCGCCAGCAGCAGGCACGCCGGCAGGACGACAGCTACGGCTACGAGGGCGAGGGCGACAGCGGCTACGACCCGCAGGGACGCGGCGACGACCGCATAGACTTCGGGTGCCGGAGGCTCGCGCGGCTACACCCTCTCGCCGGCCCGCACGGTGGATCCGACGGCCGAGGTGGCCAGCTCCTTCGACGGCTATCGCCTGCACCTCAACCCCGCCATCGAGATACGCAATGCCCGCGTGATAGATGCCAACGAGGACGGCGTGCTCACACGCGGCGAGGCATGCAGCGTGGTCTTCGAGATTATGAACAACAGCTCGCAGACGCTCTACAACATACAGCCCACGGTGGTCGACGTGACAGGCAACAAGCACGTGCACATATCGCCCAACCTGCGCGTGGAGAGCATCCTGCCAGGGCGTGGCGTGCGCTATACGGCCACGGTGCTGGCCGACGGGCGTCTGAAGGACGGCGAGGTGAGCATACGCATCGCCGTGGCGCAAAACAACAGGGAGATTACGTCGCAGATAAAGGAGTTTACCGTCCCGACGCGGAAGAAGGCATACGGAGCTTCAGGCGTTCGGTAGGCCTGAGCTGCTGCCACACGGGGCGCAGGAGCGTGTCGTTCTCGGGAAAGGCGAGCTCAAACTCTGGTGTGCTGATGTGTGTGGTGTCGCGCAGGGGCGTGTGTGCATTGCCTATGCGCTCGACGACCACCGAGGCGACGCCCTGCGAGAGGATGCCCAGCTCGCGGGCTGCCCCCCACGAGAGGTCGATGATGCGGCCGCGGCCAAAGGGTCCGCGGTCGTTTACTTTCACCACCACCACGCGTCCCGTGGCCGGGTTGGTCACCTTCAGCAGCGTGCCGAAGGGAAAGGTGCGGTGGGCGCACGTCAGGCTGTCGTGGTGCAGCCGGTCGCCGTTGGCCGTCTTGCGGCCCGTGGCCCGCTTGGAGTAGTAGGAGGCAATGCCGCGCTGTGTCTGGGCCATGAGCGGGCAGAGGAGGAATGACAGGTGAGAGAGGAGAAATATGATGAGACAGGCTCTTAGCGTGACGTTGCGGGCTGTGCCGAGCACTGCGCACTTGCCTTGCGCTGCCCTCTCTGGCCGCCCCGCCGGCCGTATCTCTACCACGGCACAAGACACACCGTGCAATAGCAGTCTAATCATATTTCTCATCTCTCATCTCTCATCTCTCATCTCTCATCTCACACGATGCCCTGTGCGAGCATGGCCTTGGCCACCTTCATGAATCCGGCGACGTTGGCACCCTTCACGTAGTTGATATAGCCTGAGGGCTCCTTGCCATACTTCACGCACTGCTGGTGTATGCCCGACATGATGTGGTGCAGCCGCTGGTCCACCTCCTCGGCCGTCCACGACATGCGCATGGAGTTCTGTGTCATCTCCAGTCCGCTGGTGGCCACGCCTCCTGCGTTGACGGCCTTGCCTGGTGCGAAGAGCTGTCCGGCAGCGATGAACTTGCCCACGGCCTCGGCCGTGCATCCCATGTTGCTCACCTCGGCCACGCAGAGCGGATGGTGGGCCAGTATCTGGTCGGCATCGTCGCCGTTGAGCTCGTTCTGCGTGGCGCAGGGCAGATAGATGTCGGCCTTCTGCTCCCAGGGCTTCTTGCCCTCGAAGAAGGTGGCGCCGGGGAACTCGTCGGCGTAGGGCTGGCAGATGTCGTTGCCCGAGGCGCGCAGCTCCAGCAGGTAGTCTATCTTCTCGGCGTCGAGGCCGGCCGGGTCGTAGATGTAGCCGTCGGGCCCGCTGATGGTGATGACCTTGGCGCCCAGCTCGGTGGCCTTCTTGGCGGCGCCCCATGCCACGTTGCCGAAGCCTGAGAGCGCCACGGTCTTGCCCTTGATGTCGAGCCCGTGGGTCTCCATCATCTGGTGCACGAAGTAGAGCGCGCCGTAGCCGGTGGCCTCCGGGCGCAGTATGGAGCCGCCCCACTCCAGTCCCTTGCCGGTGAGCGTGGCGCCGTGGAACTGCGAGGTGAGCTTCTTATACATGCCGAAGAGATAGCCTATCTCGCGTCCGCCCACGCCGATGTCGCCTGCGGGCACGTCCATGTCGGGGCCGATGACCTTGTAGAGCTCTGTCATAAACGCCTGGCAGAAGCGCATGATCTCGGCATCGCTCTTGCCTCGGGGGGCAAAGTCGCTGCCGCCCTTGCCGCCGCCCATGGGCAGTGTGGTCAGGGCGTTCTTGAAGGTCTGCTCGAAGCCCAGGAACTTCAGGATGGACAGGTTGACGGAGGGGTGAAAGCGCAGCCCGCCCTTGTAGGGGCCGATGGCGCTGTTGAACTGCACGCGGTAGCCAATATTGACCTGCACCTCGCCCTTGTCGTCGACCCAGGGCACGCGGAAGGTGGTGATGCGCTCCGGCTCTACGATGCGCTCCACAATCTTGGCTTTCTCAAATTCTGGGTGCTGGTTATAGACGTCCTTGATAGACTCAAGCACTTCCCGCACAGCCTGCAGGAACTCCACTTCGCCCGGATGCTTGCGCTCCAGGCCTTGCATGATTTTCTCTACTTCCATAGTGTTACGATTTAATAGATTGTCGGTTTGTAAAAAGAACACCGCAAAATTAGGCAAAAATCCGTTATGTACCAAAGGAAACGGCCGAAAAGTTTCGGCCGTTGCTTACATTTTGTCATTAATTAACTTATTCCACGCTTCTGATGCGCTGCTTGATAAACTGCTCGTCGCTGAGCGTAGGCTGCGGCGTCTTGCTGTTCTTCTGTTTCTTCTTTGCCATAATATATATATAAGGTGGGATTTTGTTTTGTAGTGTGCAAATTTACGTTTTTTCCGTGACATGACCAATTTTTCGGGACAGTTGTGCGCAAGATTTTGCACAGCACGGGGTGGCTGTCTCGCATAATTGTTGTACCTTTGCATCCGATAATCGTGCAACCGCAATAAAATGATGAACTGGAACCAACTCATCTCCAACCGTCGTCTGGGCCAGGAGCACCGCCATCCGGAGCGCCACGACGACCGCACCGAGTTCAAGCGCGACTACGACCGTCTGATTTTCTCGGCCCCGTTCCGTCGCCTGCAGAACAAGACACAGGTGTTTCCCCTGCCTGGCAGCGTCTTCGTGCATAACCGCCTGACCCACTCGCTCGAGGTGGCCAGCGTGGGCATGTCGCTGGGCAACGATGTGGCGGCACAGCTGCAGCGCCGGCATCCCGGGCTCAGCCCGCTGGTGGGCGAGCTGGGGCAGATAGTGGCCACGGCCTGTCTGGCCCACGACATGGGCAATCCGCCTTTCGGCCATAGTGGCGAGAAAGCCATCCAGACGTTTTTCACCGAGGGCAAGGGTCAGTACCTGCGCGACGGGGTGTCGGCACCGTTCTGGGACGACATCACCCACTTCGAGGGCAATGCCAACGCCTTCCGCCTGCTCACCCATCAGTTTCTGGGGCGGCGTCCGGGCGGCTTTGTGATGACCTACTCCACGCTGGCCGCCATCGTGAAATACCCGCATGCCTCGTCGGCCGCAGGGCGTAAGGGCAAGTTCGGGTTCTTCTGCAGCGAGGCCCCGACCTATCAGCGCATCGCCTCGGAGCTGGGCATACGCCAGCTGTCGGCGCCGTGCGAGCCGCTACGCTATGCGCGCCACCCGCTGGTCTATCTCGTTGAGGCGGCCGACGACATCTGCTATGAGATCATGGACCTGGAGGACGCCCAGAAGCTGAAGATACTCTCGTTTGAGGAGACGGCGCGCCTGCTTCTTGGCTTCTTCTCTGCCGATGTGCAGGAGCGGCTGATGCAGCGCATCCGCGACGAGCAGCTCACCGACGAGAACGAGCAGATGCAGTATCTGCGGGCGTGCGTCATCGGCAAGCTGGAGAATGCGTGTGTGAAAGCGTTTGTGGACAACGAGGACAGGATACTCGACGGCACGTTCGACGGCAGTCTCATCGACCATATCGGCCCCTTGGAGCACGAGGCCTACGAGCACTGCGTGCGGGTGTCGAAGGCGCGCATCTACCGCAGCAAACCCGTGCTCGACGTGGAGCTCTCGGGCTACCGCATCATGGCCACGCTCATGGAGCTGATGCTCGAGGCCATAGAGCATCCCGACCGCTACTACTCACAGCAGCTCATAGGGCGTGTGAGCAGCCAGTACGACATAGAGAGCACCGACCTGGAGCAGCGCGTCATGGCCGTCATCGACTACATCAGCGGCATGACCGACGTCTATGCCCTCGATGTCTACCAGAAGATATGCGGCATCTCGCTGCCTATCGTGTAGCGCTGTTGTACTGCTTGAGGCCTTTGTCGAGGAAGTCCAGATAGGCGGCGACGTCCTCATCGTAGGCACGGCTGCCGGTGAGGGGACGGCCCTCGGCGTCGAGCAGCACGTAGAACGGCTGTGCGTTGGCACCGAACTTATGGCTCTGCAGATAGCTCCACTTGGCGCCCACGGTGCGCAGCGTCTTCTCGTTGCCCTGCTCGTCCTTGACTATCATGGGCTCGGCCAGCGGCGTCTTGTCGTCGACGAAGAGCGAGATGAGCACATAGTCCTTCGTCAGCTTGTCGGCCACACGCGGGTCAGTCCACACGGCGGCCTCCATCTTGCGGCAGTTCACGCAGCCGAAGCCAGTGAAGTCTACGAAGACGGGCTTGCCCTCGGCGCGTGCGGCGGCCATGCCGGCGTCGTAGTCGGTGAAGCGGGCCTCGACCGTGTGGCTGTTCAGGTTGAAGTCTTGCGTGTTCATCGGCGGTGCGAAGGCGCTCACGGCCTTGCAGGGGGCACCCCACAGTCCGGGCACCATATAGACGGCGAAGGCCAGCGAGCAGAGTCCGCCCATGATGCAGACCACGGGCATGGGCCGGTGCAGGTCGCCGCCGGCCTCGTCGCTCTGGAACTTCAGCCAGCCGCACAGGTAGGCACCCAGCAGGGCGAAGATGACAATCCACAGCGAGAGAAACACCTCGCGGTCGAGCAGATGCCAGCTGTAGGCCAGGTCGGCCACCGAGAAGAACTTCAGCGCGAAGGCCAGCTCGACGAATCCTAAGACCACCTTCAGCGTGTTCATCCACGACCCCGATTTGGGTGCTTGTTTCAGCCACGAGGGGAACATGGCAAAGAGGGTGAAAGGCAGTGCCAGAGCCACGGCGAAGCCCAGCATGCCGAGTGCCGGTGCGAGCCAGTTGCCGCTCGTGGTGGTCTCGACGAGCAGCAGGCCCACGATGGGCGCCGTGCACGAGAAGGACACGAGCACCAGGGTGAACGCCATGAGAAAGA
>CAJOHP010000158.1:6242-8513 GCA_905234355.1 uncultured Prevotella sp.
GTCCACGGCGTTGGCCCAGCCGTCGGGCAGCTTGATTTCAAACCATCCGAAGAACGACAGGGCGAAGACCACGAGCAACAGGAAGAGGAACACGTTGAACACGGCATTGGTCGACATGGCGTTGAGCGTGTCGCTGCCGAAGAGTGCCGTGACGATCAGTCCCAGTGCCATATAGATGATGATGATGCTGGCGCCGTAGGTCATGGCGTCGCGCAGGCCCTTGCCCTTGGAGTCCTTGCTGCGCTTGAGGAAGAAGCTCACGGTCATGGGTATGATGGGCCAGATGCAGGGCATCATCACGGCGAGCAGTCCGCCCACGAAGCCCATGAGGAGTATGTAGAGCAGCGAACTGCCAGCCAGGTCGTCGGCACCGCCCGCCTGGCGCAGCTCGTCGACGACAGGTGCCCAGAGCGCCGGGGCCGCTGTGGCTGCTGAGCTTGCTGAGTCGGCTGGGGCCACAGAGCCTGCTGAGACCGCAGAGACTGCCGAGTCTGCTGGGGCTTCAGGCACTGCCGGAGCTTCTCCTGCTTCCTTTTCTTCCACGGGCGGGGCAGGGGCGGACAGGGCTACAGTACCCTTCTTCTTCAGCTCCACCTGAGTGGGAGGCATGCACATCTCGTCGTTGCAGGCACCATACTCCAGGTAGCACTCGATGTCGTAGTCGGGCTGAGTGAAGCGTATCTTCTGCACAAACGTGGCTTTCTTCTCAAAGAAGCGCAGCTCCATGCCAAACATGTTGTCGAACTGCTTCACCACCTTGCCGCGCGGCGTGAGCTTGCCCACGAGCCGGGCTCCCTCCAGCTTCACAGCGGTGAACGTGGCGGGCGTGGGGCCGTCGCTGCCCAAGTCGGTGGAGTAGACGTGCCAGCCGTCGTCGACTGTGGCGCTGAAGATGATTTCGGCTTCATCGCCCTGCAGCATCTTCAGCTGCGACGTGAAGTGCACGGGGTCGACCATCTGCCCTCTCATAGCGAGCGAGCAGAGCACGGTCAGCAGTGTCAGGATTATTCTGTTCATAGTTTGCGTGTTGATTGAAAGTCGGCTGCAAAAGTACACAAAAAAGGTGAAAGCACAAAACTTCCTATCGTTAATCTTCCCAAAACGCTTTGTGGTCTCAGCCATTATTCGTAACTTTGCACGCATTATGGCGACTCTACGCCCAGAACCAAGCAGAGAAATGAAGATAGAGATACAGAACAAAGGCCGCCAGCCGCTGCCCGCCTATGCCACGGTGCAGAGTGCCGGCATGGACCTGCGGGCCAACATCGATGCCCCCGTGACGCTGCGCCCCATGGAGCGCCGTCTCATCCCCACCGGCCTGCACATCGCCCTGCCCGAGGGCTACGAGGCCCAGGTGCGGCCGCGCAGCGGTCTGGCCCTGAAGCATGGCATCACCGTGCTCAACGCCCCTGGCACCATCGATGCCGACTACCGGGGCGAGATAGGCGTGGTGCTGGTCAACCTGTCCGACCGCGACTTCGTGGTGAGCGACGGCGAGCGCATCGCACAGCTCGTCGTGGCACGCTACGAGCAGGCCGAGCTGGTGGAGGTGTCCTCGCTCGACAGCACCGAGCGCGGCGAGGGCGGCTATGGACACACAGGTGTGAGCTGACGATGGGCAACACGATGAGAATACTATCGCTACTGCTGCTGGCCGTCACGGCCGTCATGCAGTGGGGTGGGGAGGCTGCTGCGGCAGTGCCCCCGCGCACGGCGTTGCCCTACGACGATGCCCGCCGCTTCGACCTGCTCTTCATGGAGGCTATGGTGCAGCGCGAGAGCGGCCACCCCGATGCGGCCTTCGACCTGCTGGCCCGATGCCGAGAGATCAATCCGCAGGCCAGCGAGGTGTGCTACTTCATGGCCCAGTACTACTCCCACATGAAGCAGTCGGACCGGGCCCTGGACTTCTTCCGGCAGGCCGTCGAACTGGAGCCGCGCAACACCACCTACCTGGAGACTCTGGCCCAGGCCTATGTGGGCGAAGAGAAATATGCCGAGGCGGCCCGTGTCTTTGAGCAGCTCTATGCCATCGACAAGAGCCGTCAGGACCTGCTCGAGACGCTCTACCGCCTCTATGTGCAGCAGAAAGAGTATGCGCAGGCCGTGGGCGTGCTCGACCGCATGGAGGCCGTCGACGGCAAGAGCGAGCGCATCTCCGTGTCGAAGAGCCAGCTCTACCTGCAGCTCGACGACAGGGCGGCCGCCGTCAGCGAGATGGAGCAGCTGGCCCGCCAGCACCCCAGCGACATGACCTACCAGACGCTCTAT
>CAJOHP010000159.1 GCA_905234355.1 uncultured Prevotella sp.
GTGAAGAATGCACTGGAGAACATGAAGGAGGTGCTGGCCCTATACAAGAAGGTGATAGGCAATTATCGTCCATTGCTTGATGGTGAGCGCTATCTGACAGATAAAGAGGTGGCGCAGATCCTGAAGGTCAGTAGACGAACGCTACAGGACTACCGCAATGATGGTGTGCTACCTTAATATTATTAGGCGGCAAGGTGTTTTCGGGTTACGAATTAGAAACCTATCTCTTTCACCAATCCTCCCCAATTTGCTTTTAGTCCCTATTTGAACTTCCTCGTTCTTCCCCGTCTTGCCTTTATTTCAGGCTGAATTGCGTTAATCTTCCAAAATCGCTTCGTAACTACAACTTTTTTCCGTAACTTTGCCGATAAATCGGCGAAGTTGTTCCGTCTCGGAAGAAAAAACAAATGAATTTGTTTTGTCCTTCTCTCGACTTTCCGTAACTTTGCACCGCATTATGCCAAAAGGAATAATCTTGCATGTCTTGACGGCGATGGCCGTGGTGCTGCTCGCAGCGTGCAGCACCACACGCTATGTGCCGGAGGGCGGTCGGCTGCTGCGTCGTGTGCAGATAGTGACCGACGCCACAGAGCCGGCGGTCGACGTGGCACCACTGCGCAGCTACGTGCGGCAGTCGCCCAACACACGGTGGTTCTCGCTGCTGAAGCTGCCCCTGGCCACCTACTCGCTGTCAGGGCGCGACTCCACGCGCTGGCTCAACCGCACGCTGCGCTCCATGGGTGAGCCACCCGTGGTCTTCGACACGCTCGCCGCCCGGCAGACGTGCGACGACCTGCGCCGACAGCTGCAGAACATGGGCTACATGCACGCCACAGTAGACATGGAACAGAGGCTGCGGAGCGAGAAGAAGGTCGACGTGACCTACAAGCTCCATCCCGGGCCGGTCTTCTTCGTGCGGCGCGTGGCCTACGACATCCAGGACCCCAACATCGGGCAGCTACTCACGGCCATCGGCGACAGCGCCCACCGCCTCTTGCGCGAGGGACAGCGCCTCGACGTGACCAGACTCGACGACGAGCGCAAGCGCATCACACAGGTGCTATGCAACCGCGGCTATGCCCGCTTCCACAAGGAGTTCATCACCTACACGGCCGACACCACCAGCGCATCGCGCATGATAGACCTCACGCTCCACCTGGGCCTCTACCGTCGCAACGACCATCCCGACACGCTTCACACCGTCTACCGCATAGGGCGCATAGCCTACCGCAGCGGCGACGCTGCCGACAGCACCATACACCTGCGACGCCACGTGCTCGAGGAGTGCACCCACCTCTCGGAGCACCACCTCTACTCAGCGGCCGACCTGCAAAACACCTACAACCACTTCGGGCGCATGCAGGCCGTGAGATACACCAACATCTCGTTTGACAACCGCCCCGGCACCGACGTGATGGACTGCGACATCCAGCTGCAGACCAACAAGCCCTCGACCATCAGCCTGGAGCCAGAGGGCACCAACACTGCCGGCGACCTCGGCGCCGCCGCCAAGCTGACCTACCAGAACCGCAACCTCTTCCGCGGCAGCGAGGTGCTCAGCATCGAGCTGCGCGGTGCCTACGAAGCCATACGCGGTCTGGAGGGCTACCAGAACCAGGACTTCCTCGAGACGTCGGTCGAGACACGTCTGGCCTTTCCCCGGTTCATCGTGCCCTTCGTGGGAAGCGACATGCGCCGGCGAACCAACGCCACGAGCGAGGTGGCACTGCTCTACGACACGCAGAACCGACCGGAGTTCCATCGCCGCGTGCTCTCCGCATCATGGCGATACAAATGGGCTTTCCACGGACGACACGACCGCTACCAGGTCGACCTGCTCGACCTGAACTACGTGTTCATGCCGTGGATATCCGACACCTTCCGACGCGAGTTCCTCGATAGCGAGACGTCGCGCAACACCATCCTGCGCTACAACTACGAGGACCTCTTCATCACCAAGACGGGCTTCGCCTACAGCTACAGCAACAACACCACGGCGCTGAAATGGGGCGTGGAGACGTCGGGCAACGTGCTCTCGCTGGCCTCCAGCCTCACGGGCGCAAGCAAGGACGACGCCGGACAGTACCGTCTCTTCAACATCGCCTTTGCCCAGTATGTAAAGGGCGACTTCGACCTGACCCACTCCTTCGCCTTCGATGCCACCAACCGTCTCGTGCTGCATCTCGGCCTCGGCGTGGCCTATCCCTACGGCAACAGCCACATCCTGCCCTTCGAGAAACGCTACTTCTCAGGCGGGGCCAACAGCGTGCGCGGATGGAGCGTGCGCTCGCTCGGCCCAGGACGCTACAAGGAGAGCGACGGACGCATCAACTTCATCAGCCAGACGGGCGACATGAAGCTCGACCTCAACGCCGAGTACCGCACCCACCTGTTCTGGAAACTCGACTACGCCCTGTTTGTCGATGCCGGCAACATCTGGACGCTGCGCGACTATCCCGACCAGGCAGGCGGACAATTCCAGCTGAGCACTTTCCTGGAAGACCTGGCGGTGGGCTACGGCATGGGCTTCCGCTTCAATTTCGACTTCTTCATCCTGCGCTTCGACCTGGGCATGAAGGCTGTCAACCCCGCCTTCCACACCGACGACCAGGAGCACTACCCGCTGCTGCAGCCGCGCCTGTCGCGCGACATGGCCTTCCACTTCGCCGTAGGCTTGCCTTTCTAATCCGGGCCTGCCGCTGTTCCATACATATAGCAAGAACAAAACTAAAGACTCCCCTCGTTTCACAACGAGAGGAGTCTGTCTCTTTTTTTGTGTATTGCTATTCGTCTTAGTAGTTGTTGTTTGTTTTGAGAACCGGTGTGTGTTATCTTGGTAAATGGAATGCTCGTGTCATCTCCTGCATCTGCTCGTCGCTCATACCTTCCGGCTCGAAGCCCATGGCGCGTGCATTGATGTATATCTTGGCGCTCTTTGAGAGCACGTCTATCTGGTCGAAGGCGTCCATCACGTCGATGCCCTTGGCAAAGACGCCGTGCTTCTCCCACATCACCACATCGTAGTCTTCCAGTTCACGCAGCGTGGCCTCGGCCAGCTCGTTGGAGCCGGGCAGGGTGTAGGGCACGATGCCCAGTCCTAAGGGACAGAAGGCCTTCGTCTCGGGTATCATAGACCACAGTATCTTCGTGAGCACATCCTTGCCCAGGAAGGCACGGTTGTGGCTCATGGCCACCAGCTCTATGGGGTGGGTGTGCACCGTGGCCTTATAGGCCGACCCCGTCTCTATCTGGTGTGCATGCACGGCCAGATGGCTGGGCAGCTCGCTGGTGGGCATCACGGCCTCGTCGGCAATGATGACGTAGGAGGCGCAGTCGTCCAGAATCCTGATGACCGAACCGTTCTGCATGGGCCAGCGCGCCAGGTCGCGCATGCGCTTGCCCGTGCCTTTGCAGTAGAAATAGCAGCCCTTCAGCGCCGGCAGCGTGATGCCTATCTGCTTCACCTCGCTGATAGCGGGCAGCTGCCGCATCTCGTCGTCGGCATACTCAGTGATGTTCACGGTGATGTTGCCGCCGTTGCGCTCGGCCCATCCGTTCTGCCAGAGGTAGCCGGCCACCTCTGCTATCTTTTCGACCTCGGCCTTCAGCTGAGGACGGTTGTCCAAGATACTCTTCATTGTTTGCTTTATTCGTTTGCAGGTTTTTCAATTGCGCTGCAAAGGTAAGCCTAATAATTGGCAACAGACACGACTATTTGATTTTTCTACCCCGTTTTATGCCATCCCGCTTGACCTAAATCAATTAGCCGCTGCACACCCTCGGCATATTGTAGCGCAAAAACTTGGCCGTTACAATTATTATATGTAACTTTGCACGGACAAAACCAGTGTAACCATACTTTTATACGACATCAATATGACTACGAAGCGAATCATTGCCGCCACCGTGCTGACGCTTGCGCTGGCACTCGGCCTGCATGCTCAGCAGCCGGCCGGCGGACGCGACTACAAGCTCACGCCCTACCTGTTTGTGGGCGTGCAGGGCGGTGCCACCCGCACGTTCACCCACGCACAGCTCGACCGCCAGTGGGCTCCCATGGGGGCCGTGTCGGTGGGGGCATACTTCACCCCCTGGCTGGGCCTGCGCCTGCAGGGCAACGGATGGACGTGGGACCAGAACCGGCGCCTCTCCGATGGCACATACAACACCAAGCAGTATGGCGGCGATGCCGACCTGCTGCTCAACCTGAGCGGACTGCTCTTCCCCTCGCGCAACAATCTGCTGGGCGTGGTGCTCCTGGCTGGCTACGGCATGCAGTATGCCAAGTTTGCAGAGGTGCCCACGGCCCACATGTTTCCCCTGAGCGACGTGGGCAACCGCTGGATGCACAGCGGACGCCTGGGCGGACAGCTCGACGTCAACCTGGCCAAGCACTTCGGACTGCAGCTCGAGGGCGGCTACCAGTACATGCACGACCACTGGCACGGCTTCAAGGCCGACAAGTGGTGGCCCTACCTCATGGCCGGCGTCAGCTATAAGTTCGGCCATCGGCGCATCAGCCGTCCGGCAGCACCAGCACCCGTCGTCGAGACTGAGGCCATGACCGAGCAGCCGCAGGCTCCTGCCGTGGTGCCTGCACCCGTCGTGGAGCAGAAGAAGCCTGAGCCCCGGCCCGAGCCGGCACCCGTGGCGAAGACGCCCGAGCGCCGCACCGACAACGTGTTCTTCCTCCTGGGCAGCGCCGCCATTGGCAGCCAGCAGGCAGCCACCATAGACCAGATAGCCCAGTGGGCCAACACCCACCCCACCGCGACCATCACCCTGACGGGCTATGCCGACCGCGCCACGGGCAATGCCCGGGTGAACCAGGCACTCTCCGAGCGGCGTGCCGCAGCCGTAAAGGACGCCCTCGTGCGCCGCGGCGTCAGCGTCTCGCGCATCACGGCCGATGCCAAGGGCGACTCCGAGCAGCCCTTCAGCGACAACGACAAAAACCGCGCCGTCGTGGCTATTGCCGAAGAGAAGTAGCAGGACATGGAACAGGAAACAACAAGAAACGCCATCATCGTCGACGCCGACTACGCCGACGAGGTGGCGTTTCATCTCATAGTCAACTTCGAGCGCATGCTCGGCCGCCAGATACCGCAGGCCGACCTGGCACGCTGGCTGGACTGTGTGGCCCTCGACGGGGGCATGCGGCCCGCCGAAGGCCCTGCGACAGCCGACGGAGC
>CAJOHP010000160.1:0-5150 GCA_905234355.1 uncultured Prevotella sp.
GCCTGCTGCACCTTCTTCACCGAGTACGAAGCCCCCGACTTCTGCCCGCAGCTCAACCAGTATGCCGTGCAGACAAAAGCCGAAAGCAAAGTGGAGATGGGCAACCAGCCCTTCGTCGACGTCTACGCCAACCTCCACCTGAAGCACGCACGGTTCTTTGTGATGATGACCAACGTGACCGGCAACTCCATGACGCGCAACAACTTCCTCACCGCCCACTATCCGCAGAACACCTCCGTCCTGCACTTCGGCGTGTCGTGGAACTTCTTCAACTGAACAGAAACACTACGCAGAGAGAAACAGATGAAACTCATCATAATGACCCAGACCACCTTCTTCGTGGAAGAAGACAAGATCCTCACCACCCTCTTCGACGAGGGCATGGAGCTGCTGCACCTCTATAAGCCTGGTGCTGAGCCCATCCTGTCGGAGCGGCTGCTGTCACTCATCGACGACAGCTACCGACGCCGCATCGTGGTGCACGACCATTTCTACCTGAAAGAAGAGTTCAAGCTGAAAGGCATACACCTCAACCGCACCACCGACACACCTCCTCCCGGCTACCATGGCCCCGTGAGCTGCACCTGCCACAGCATAGCAGAGCTGCGTGAAAGCAAGCGCCGATACGACTACGTGTTCCTGAAGACACTCTTCGACAGCCAGACCAATCCCGCCGACAAACAGTCGCTGTCGTACAGCGAGCTGGAGCAGGCCGCCCGGCAAGGACTCATCGACCGGAAGGTGTGCGCCATGGGGGGAATGAACCTGGACAACCTGCACATCGCCCGCGACCTGGGCTTCGGAGCCGTCGTCATCTGCGGCGACCTCTGGAACCGCTTCAACATACACCACGAGACCGACTACAAGAGCCTGCTGCTGCACTTCCAGAAGCTGCGCAAGGCTGCCGGATAAGAGACTCTTTCTTGCACATATAGCAACCCAACACGATTTGACACAAGCACCAATTTCATCTATAGCAGAGCAACAATATGACTGACAACAACTCCTACATGGTATTCTCGGGAACGGCCACGAGATACCTGGCAGAGCGCATCTGCCAAAGTCTGGGATGCCCGCTGGGCAAACTGCAAATCACCAAGTTCTCCGACGGCGAGTTTGCCGTGAGCTACGAGGAGTCCATACGCGGACGCGATATCTTCCTCGTGCAGAGCACATTTCCCAACTCCGACAACCTCATGGAACTGCTGCTCATGATAGATGCAGCCAAGAGGGCATCGGCACGCACCATCAACGCCGTAATCCCCTACTTCGGATGGGCACGGCAAGACCGTAAAGACAAGCCCAGAGTGAGCATAGGAGCCAAGCTCGTGGCCGACCTGCTCTCGGTGGCCGGCGTAAACAGGGTCATCACCATGGACTTGCATGCCGACCAGATACAGGGATTCTTCGACGTGCCCGTCGACCATCTCTACGCCTCTGGCGTCATTCTGCCCTACCTACAGAGCCTGAAGCTCGACGAGCTCGTGGTGGCATCGCCCGACGTGGGTGGCTCGAAACGCGCCAACACCTACGCCAAATACCTGGGGTGCCCGCTCGTGCTCTGCAACAAGACCAGGGCCAGGGCCAACGTGGTGGCCTCGATGCAAATCATCGGCGACGTGGTGGGCAAGAACGTGGTCATCATCGACGACATGGTCGACACCGCCGGAACCATCACCAAGGCTGCCGACCTGATGATGCAGTCGGGAGCAAAAAGCGTCAGAGCGTGTGCATCACACTGCGTGATGAGCGGTCCGGCCAGCGAGCGCGTACAGGAGTCGGCTCTCGAGGAGATTGTCTTCACCGACTCTATACCCTACACACAGCGCTGCGCCAAGGTAAAGCAGATATCCGTGGCCGACATGTTTGCAGAGACCATCAGGCGCGTCATCAACAATGAGAGCATCAGCGACCAGTATATCGTATGACCAAACGTAAGCATTTCACCACACAAAGGCCATCAACCCTATGACAACAAACAGCATGAAAGCGCTTGCAGCCAGTCTCGCCATGGTCGCCGCACTCACCGCCTGCCGGCAGGGCAACACATACAGCATCGACGGCACTGCCGAGGGATTCAGCGACGGCGACACGCTCTTCCTCACCAGCGACATGTATGAACTCACGCCACTGGACACCGCCATCGTCAGCGAAGGACACTTCTCGCTGAAAGGCGAGACCGACTCCACCGGCTTCTTCATGGTCTACTCGCAAAGCCGGCCCGACAACAACGTGCAGTTCTTCCTTGAGCCGGGCAACATCGCCATGACCCTCTCCACCGACAGGCAGCACAGCCGCGTGGGCGGCACGGCCACCAATGATGCCTGGCAGCAGCTGAACGACACGCTCATGGAATACGGACGGAAGATGCAACAGCTGCCCGGCCGCATACCCCTCGACAACCCGGAGCAACCGATGAGCGACGATGAGCAGAAACGCCTCGCCGAGCAGATGCAAAGCATCGCCAACGCCATGAAAGACTACATCGTCACGACGGCCGAGGAAAACATAGACAACGAGCTGGGCTACTTCATCCTCGTCAACTTCGACGACTACGACGCACTGCCTCCCGCACGCTGGCAACAGATCGTGTCCAGGATGCCCGAGAAATACCGCCAACGCCCTGCGATGAAAGAGCTGGAAAAGATGCTCAGCCACGAGCCCGACCTGAGTGCATGCAACCTGCCTCAGCCCGACGGCACACTGCTGTCAGTCACTGATGAGATAGGCCGGCACAAGCTCACACTGCTCGACTTTTGGGCCTCATGGTGCGGTCCGTGCCGTGGCGAGATGCCTGCAATGAAGCAGCTCTATGCCACCTACAAAGACCAGGGCCTGGGCATCGTGGGCATCTCGCTCGACAACGATGCCGACGCATGGAAGAAAGGCATCAAGGACCTGGGCATCACCTGGCCGCAGGTGAGCGACCTGAAAGGATGGGAGGCCCGGCCCGCACAGGAGTTCCAGGTGAGGAGCATACCACACATCGTCGTTGTCGATGCCCAAGGCAACATCCTGGCACAGGGACTGCGCGGACAGGCACTCGAGCAGTTCGTCAAGGACCATCTGTAGTCATTTGTTTCGGAGCACGAAGGTGCGGGGGTGCGAGAATAGCACAATCTATTCTCGCACCCCCGCACCTTTGTATATCTCCGCACCTCCGAGATGTCACACCCTGTTGTCCTTGGGGAAGACCACGGTGGGCTGAAACGCCTTCGCTTCCTCAAAGTCCATGAGCGCGTAGGAGATGATGATGATGGTGTCGCCCACCTGCACCCTGCGGGCAGCAGCACCATTGAGGCAGATACATCCCGAGCCACGCTCACCCCGTATGATATAGGTCTCAAAGCGCTCGCCGTTGTTGTTGTCGACAATCTGCACTTTCTCGCCAGCTATCATATTGGCGGCATCCATCAAGTCTTCATCGATGGTGATGCTCCCCATGTAGTTCAGGTTGGCCTCGGTCACCTGCACACAGTGAAGCTTCGACTTGAGTACTTCTATCATCATGCCTCCTTATATTTTATATGGTCTATCAGTCTGATGGGCGTGCGACCGCAATAGACCGTGATGCACCCCACGATGTAGGGTGATGCGTCCCACTCATCCACGTCCTGAAGAGTGTCGCCGTCGACGATGGCAAAATACTCCACACGCAGTCCCTCCACCTTGTCTATTTCACTCACCACATAGTCGTGCGTCTGCTGCAGGGTGTGGTTCTTGGCATAGTCTATGCTGGCACTGAGCACCTCATAGATACGGGGTGCGATGGCCCTCTCGTCGGGAGCGAGCAGCGTGTTGCGGCTGCTGCGTGCCAGTCCGTCGGCATCGCGCACGATAGGACACTCCACTATCTCCACGCCGATCTGCAGGTGGCGCACCATGGCCTTCACCACAGCTATCTGCTGCCAGTCCTTCTCGCCGAAGTAAGCGCGGTCCGGCCTCACGATGTAGAACAGGCGGCTCACCACCTGGCACACCCCATTGAAGTGTCCGGGACGATGAGCGCCCTCCATCACCGTCGAAACAGGCGGATACTCAAACGTGCGCGTGTCGGGCACCGGATACATCTCCTCCACCTCAGGAGCAAACACATAGTCGGCCCTGCACTCCTCCAGCAGCCTGCAGTCGGCCTCCAGGTCGCGCGGATAGTTCTTCAGGTCATTCTTGTCGTTGAACTGTGTGGGATTTACGAAAACAGAGACCACCGTGACCTCATTATCACTTACGCTACGTCGCACGAGCGATGCGTGTCCTTCATGCAGAGCTCCCATCGTAGGCACAAAGCCAATCTTCTTACCTTGCTTACGAACATCAAACAATTCGTTCTGCAGGTCAACAATCTTGTGAAATACTTTCATTACATTCAAACTAATGTTGCTTACGGGGTGCAAAATAACAACATTTTTAGCAAATAAGGAAAAAAAAGACTAAAAATAACCCTATAAAATGTCACTTTTTCCTAAAAATGCACGGTTTATGCCGTTCTGTGCAGAATTTTTTGTACCTTTGCAAAGTAAAATTACACCAAAACAATGGCAAAGAAGAAGATACTGTTCATCAATCAGGAGATTGCGCCCTATGTGCCCGACAATCATCTGTCACTCATGGGCCGTGCTGTGCCTCAGGCAATGCAAGAGCGCAGCCACGAGATACGCACCTTCATGCCCAAGTGGGGCAACATCAACGAGCGGCGCGGTCAGCTGCACGAAGTCATCAGGCTTTCGGGCATGAACCTCATCATCAACGACACCGACCACCCACTCATCATCAAGGTGGCCAGCATACAGTCGGCCCGCGTGCAGGTCTACTTCATCGACAATGACGACTACTTCAGCAAGCGCCAGATGGAGACCGACGAGCATGGCGTGGAATATGCCGACAATGGCGAGCGCGCCATCTTCTTTGCAAGAGGCGTGCTCGAGACGGTGAAGAAGCTGCGCTGGGTGCCCGACGTGATACACTGCCAGGGATGGATGAGCGCCGTGGTGCCCTTCTACGTGAAGAAAGCCTACAACGACGAGCCATCCTTTGCCGAGACCAAGGTGGTGTCGTCGCTCTTCGCCAAGAGTCTGAGCAACGACCTCGGGACCGACTTCAAGCAGAGCCTGGAGTTCAGGGAGGCCAAAGCCAGTCTGCTCGACGCCTAT
>CAJOHP010000160.1:5155-5709 GCA_905234355.1 uncultured Prevotella sp.
ATAGCGACGCTTTCGACATCGAGGAGCTCGGCAAGCTCGCCATCGACTACTCCGACGGCATCATACAGGCCGACAGCGAGGTCAACCAGAAGCTGCTCCAGTATGCCAGCGACAAGAGCATACCCATACTGGGCTATCAGGAAGACTTCGCCGATGCCTACGAGGCCTTCTACGACCAGATATGCCCCGACAAGGAATAGGCCGTCGGAACACCACTTCCTGACAAAAGAGACACATCCTTAATTTTATCAGCACCTTCAACAACGCCAACGACTATCATTTCAATGACCAAGTTCAAATACATGGCCTGTGCCGCGCTTGCGGCTCTGGCCATTTCTTGTGACGACGACACCCTCACCATAGGCAACTCGCTCACCGACCAGAACGACCAGCTGGACATGGTGGCCCACACCTTCCTGCTCGACACCACCCGCACCATCAAGGCCGACTCGGTGCTCACGCTGAGCAGCAAGTGCTATCTCGGCAAGGTCAGAGACCCGGAGACAGGGGCCTACGTCACCAGCGAGTTCACCACACAGTTTCATGTGATGGAG
>CAJOHP010000160.1:5714-7031 GCA_905234355.1 uncultured Prevotella sp.
AGCATCAAGGCACGCTACGACGGCAAGGTGGCAGCCGACTCCTGCACACTCACGCTCTACCTCCAGTCGCCATTCAAGGCACAAGACAGCCTCACGGCCATGAAGATGCGCATACACGAACTGGACAAGCCCGTAGAGGAGGGACACCGCTACTACTCCAACTTCAACCCCTATGCGATGAACATGCTGCGCGAGGGCGGACTGAACAAAGGGAAAATGTTCACCTTCAAGAATCTCACAGAGAACGACAGCATACGCACCAAGGCAGGCACATCCTACATTGAGCATATCACCATCTCGCTCAACGAGCCCTACAAGGCCAAGGACGGCACCCCCTACAACAACTACGGCACCTACCTGCTGCGCACCTACTTCGAGCACCCCGAATACTTCCGCAACTCCTATGCCTTCAGCCACAACGTGTGCCCGGGCTTCTTCTTCGAGGTGGCAGACGGCCTGGGCTTCCACGCCTCTGTGAGCGACATCCTGCTGCGGTCCTACTACACCATCAAGCGCGACACCGACGCCATGAGCTCGCTCATCCTCGCCGGCACAAAAGAGGTGCTGCAGACCACCCGTGTGACCAACGACCCTAAGGCTATCGACAGCCTGTACCGAGAGACGACCCACACCTATCTGAAGACGCCGGCCGGACTGTTCACCCAGGTGAAGCTGCCCGTGGAGAAGATAAAGAACTATGTCGATGCCAACGGCGTGAGCCACAAGAACGACTCGCTGCTCTCGGCCAAGATATCGTTTCTGCGCCTGAACAACAACTCGAGCGACTACCGCATGCTCGGCATACCCAGCGCCATACTCATGGTGCAGCAGGACAGCCTCGCCACCTTCTTCGAGAAGAGCAAGGTGCCCGACAGCAAGACATCGTTCATCACCACCTTCTCGTCGGCCTACAACGCCTACACCTTCACCAACATCTCCAACCTCATCACTGCCCTGTGGAACATGAAGGAGCGCGGCGTCAACGGCGACCCGCAGAAAGGCATCGCCCCTGACCCGCAGTGGGAAGCCCACCACCCCAACTGGGACAAGGTGGTGCTCGTGCCCGTGACCTACAAGACATCGGCTTCGTCGGCTGCCGTCACCAATATAGAGCACGACATGTCGCTCACCAGCACACAGCTCGTAGGCGGCCCCGACAATCCCAATGCCCCCATCGAGATCAACGTGGTCTACGCCAAATTCAAGTGAGCCATGGCCGACGGATACTTAGAGCGACGACAGCAGGACTACGAGGCTGCTATACCTGTAGTAGAGGGAATCTATGCCCGCGACAAAGAGCGTGAGGATTTGTTGGAG
>CAJOHP010000161.1 GCA_905234355.1 uncultured Prevotella sp.
CCTGAAGCGCCTCATCGTGGGCGGCTTCGAGGGCGTCTACGAGATGGGCAAGAACTTCCGCAACGAGGGCATGGACAAGACCCACAACCCCGAGTTCACATGCATGGAGCTCTACGTGAGCTACAAAGACCTGCTGTGGGGCATGACCTTCACCGAGCAGATGCTCGAGCAGATATGCACCGCCGTCAACGGCAAGCCCGAGGTAGAGATAGACGGCCAGGTCATCTCCTTCCGGGCACCTTTCCGCCGTCTGCCCATCCTCGATGCCATCAAGGAGAAGACCGGCTTCGACTGTGACGGCAAGAGCGAAGAGGAGATACGTGCCTTCTGCAAAGAGAAGGGCATGGAGGTCGACGAGACGATGGGCAAGGGCAAGCTCATCGACGAGCTCTTCGGCGAGTTCTGCGAGGGCACGTTCATCCAGCCCACGTTCATCACCGACTACCCCGTGGAGATGTCGCCGCTGACGAAGATGCACCGTTCGAAGCCCGGGCTTACGGAGCGCTTCGAACTGATGGTCAACGGCAAGGAGCTGGCCAACGCCTACTCCGAGCTGAACGACCCCATCGACCAGGAGGAGCGCTTCAAGGAGCAGATGCGTCTGGCGCAAAAGGGCGACGACGAGGCCATGATCATCGACCACGACTTCCTGCGCGCCCTGCAGTACGGCATGCCGCCCACGTTTGGCATCGGCATCGGCATCGACCGCCTGGTGATGCTGCTCACAGGAAAGTTTGCCATCGGCGAGGTGATGCTCTTCCCGCAGATGAAGCCGGAGAAGAAGGCACCGCAGTCGTCGATACAGGAATGGGCGGCACTGGGTGTAGGCGAAGACTGGGTCTACGTGCTGCGCAAGGCCGGATTCCACCTCATCCAGGACATCAGGGAGGAGAAGCCCCAGGGCCTGCAGCAGAAGATAGGCGAGATAGTGAAGAAATACAAGCTCACCCTGCAGAAGCCCAGCGTCGACGAGGTGCAGCAGTGGATAGAGAAAGCTCAGTAGGCACACGGCAGTCCCTCTCCCGAGAGGAAGTGAGGGACGACACTGACGGACAGTCAATATGCTCTTATGAACATCGGCTTGATAGAGAAGATGACCCGGCAGCCCGCCCTCAAGCGAGCAGACGCCAAAGGTCTGTGCGGCTCGATAGCCATCATCGGCGGCGGGTCGTGGGCCACGGCCATTGCCAAGATTGTGGTGCAGCACACGCACCACATAGGGTGGTACATGCGCCGTGACGACCAGATAGACGACTTCCGTCGCCTGGGCCACAACCCGTCGTATCTCACCAGTGTGCACTTCGACACGCAAGAGATACACTTCGAAAGCGACCTCAACCGCATCGTGGCGCTCTACGACACGCTGGTCTTCGTCATCCCCTCACCCTACTTGAAGAACCATCTGCGCAAGCTCAAGACCAAACTGAAGGACAAGTTTATCGTCACCGCCATCAAAGGCATCGTGCCAGACGACAACCTTGTCTGCTCCGAGTATTTCCATCAGGTGTTCGACGTGCCCTACGCCAACCTGGCCTGTCTGGGCGGTCCCTCGCATGCCGAGGAGGTGGCACTGGAGCGTCTGAGCTACCTCACCGTGGGGTGCAGCGACCGCGAGAAGGCACAGGCCTTTGCCGACGTACTCACCTCGCAATACATCAAGACGAAGACGTCGACCGACGTCATCGGCATCGAGTTTTCCTCTGTGCTGAAGAATGTCTACGCCATTGCTGCCGGCATCTGCAACGGGCTGAAGTTCGGCGACAACTTCCAGGCCGTGCTCATGTCCAACGCCGTGCAGGAGATGGAGCGCTTCCTGCAGACCGTACACCCCATAGAGCGCAACGTGGGCGACTCCGTCTACCTGGGCGACCTGCTCGTCACGGGCTACAGCAACTTCTCGCGCAACCGCGTCTTCGGCACGATGATAGGCAAGGGCTACTCCGTGAAGTCGGCACAGATGGAGATGGAGATGATAGCCGAGGGATACTTCGGCACGAAGTGCATGAAGGAAATCAACCGCCACTACCACGTGAACATGCCCATCCTTGATGCCGTATATAATATATTGTATGAGCGCATCTCGCCTCAGGTAGAGATAAAACTGCTCACCGACTCGTTCAGATGACACATGCAGCAGACGGTCCGACGGCCACGGTGCGCGGACGCTTTGCCCCTTCGCCTACGGGGCGCATGCACTTAGGCAATCTCTTTGCCGCCCTGCTCTCCTGGCTCTCAGCCAAGAGTCAGGGCGGCGAATGGCTTCTGCGCATAGAAGACATCGACCCTGCCCGTTCGCGCCCAGAGTATGCCCAGCTCATCATGGACGACCTGCAGTGGCTGGGCCTCACATGGGACGGCGAGCCGCTCTTTCAGAGCCGGCGCTCGGCCGTCTATCAGCACTACTTCGACGTGCTGCGCGACCGTCACCTCACCTATCCCTGCTACTGCACGCGTGCCGACCTGCTGGCCACGCAGGCTCCCCACGAGAGCGACGGCCGCGTGGTCTATCCCGGCACCTGTCGCCACCGCGCTCCGCTGCCAGGACGGCCTGCTTCCACCCGACTCATCGTTGGCGACGCCGAGGTAGCCTTCACCGACGGGCACTATGGCCCGTGCAGCGTCAGCCTGGCCCGCCACGTGGGCGACTTCATCATCCGCCGCAAGGACGGAGCATGGGCCTACCAGCTGGCCGTCGTCGTCGACGATGCCCTCTCGGGCGTCAGCGAGGTGGTGCGCGGCCGCGACCTGCTGCTCTCCTCGCCCCAGCAGATCTATGTGGCGCGTCTGCTGGGCTTCTCACCGCCACAGTTCATTCATTTCCCCTTGCTTTGCAATGCTGCCGGACAGCGACTCTCCAAGCGTGACCAGAGCCTCGACATGGCATCGCTGCGCCAGCGCTTCTCGCCACAGGCGCTCACAGGACTGCTCGCCTTCCACGCCGGACTGCTCAGCCAGCCCGACGCCGTGTCGCCGTCCGACCTGCTCCCTCTCTTCAGCTGGGACAAGGTGCCGCTGGCCGACATCATGGCCGACGGTCTCGCCACGGCACGATAACGAGCCTACGCCTGCTCCATCACCTCGTGCAGCGGCACCATCACAAAGGGGCGCTCGTGCATGAGCGGATGGGGGATGACCAGGTCGGGGGTGTCGATGTGCAGGTCGTCGTAGAGCAGGATGTCGATGTCGATGATGCGGTCGTGTGTCTCAGCGAGCGTCCAGCGCCCGTCGGTCTTGGTGTGCACCGACTTCTCCCTGCGGCCCATGCTGCGCTCTATCTGCTGCGTGCGGCGCAGCACCTGCCGTGGCGAGAGCGTGGTCGTCACGCGCACGACACTGTTGGTGAACACGTGCTCCGACTCGTATCCCCACGGTTCCGAGACGAAGAAGGCCGACTGGCCCGTGATGGTGCCAATCAGCCTTTCTATCTCGCTGTAGGCCTGCCTGATGTTGGCCTCACCGTCGCCCAGGTTGGAGCCCAGGCCAAGGTAGAGCTCATGCTTAGTCATCGAGCAAGAGCATGGCGTCGCCGTAGCAGCCGAACAGGAAGCCGTGTTTCAGTGCCAGCTTGTAAGCCTCGTAGACCAGGTCATAGCCGCCGAAGGCTGCTGTGCACATCATCATCGTGGACTCCGGATGGTAGAAGTTGGTGAGCAGTGCGTTGCTCAGTCCGAAGTCGTAAGGTGGGAAGATGAACTTGTTGGTCCATCCCTCATACTCCTTGAGCATTCCGTCGGTGCCCACGGCAGTCTCAGCAGCGCGTGTGGTGCTGATGCCCACGGCACAGACCCTTCGTCCGGCCCGCTTTGCCGCGTTGACCACTTCGCATGCTTCCTTGGTCACGCTCATCTGCTCAGAGTTCATCTTGTGCTTGGTGAGGTCTTCCACCTCGATGGGGTCGAAGGCGCCCAGTCCGCAGTGCACGGTGATATAGGCGAAGTGGAAGCCGCGTATCTCCATCATCTTCATCAGCTGCTTGCTGAAGTGCAGGCCTGTCGACGGTGCTGTGACAGCGCCCTCGTTGCGTGCGAAGATGGTCTGGAAGTTTTCCATGTCGTCGGGTTCAGCCTTTCTCCGGTCTACGATGTATCGTGGCAGGGGTGCCTCGCCCAGTGCAAAGAGCTCCCGCTTGAACTCGTCGTGCGGACAGTCGTAGAGGAAGCGCAGTGTGCGTCCGCGCGAGGTGGTATTGTCGATGACCTCGGCCACCATCGGTCCCTCGCCGTCGAAGAAGAGCTTGTTGCCTATGCGTATCTTGCGTGCGGGCTCCACGAGCACGTCCCAGAGGCGCAGCTCCTCGTTGAGCTCGCGCAGCAGAAACACCTCAATCTTTGCATCGGTCTTCTCCTTCGTGCCGTAGAGGCGTGCAGGAAAGACCCGTGTGTCGTTGAAGATGAAGGTGTCGCCCTCGTCGAAGTAGTTGCACAGGTCGCGGAAGGTCAGCAGCTTGTCGGTGTCGTGTCCCTCGGCATCTTTCTTGTGCATCTCTATCGTGCCACTCTTGCGGTGTACCACCATCAGCCGGCACTGGTCGCGGCTGTAGACGCGCTCCACCGTGCCGTCCTCGTTTTCAAAGGCGCGGTGCGGCGGATACAGGGCAATCTGCTCTTCTGGCAGCTTGAATTTGAATTGCGATAGTTTCATAGCGGTATATTTATTCGTCTATATTGTTGTCGAGCCAAGCAGGAAACTGGTCGAGCGTGAGGCAGTCCTCAATCCTCACACTGCCCAGTCGTGTGCGGCATAGTGCGGTGAGGAATGCCCCCGAGCCCAGTGCGCAGCCTATGTCGCGTGCCAGCGATCGAATGTATGTGCCCTTTCCGCAGGCCACGCGTATGTCCATCTGCATGGTCTGCCTGTCGAATCGTGTGAGCGCTATCTCGTCTATGCGCACGCGCTTGGGCTGCAGGGCCACCTCGTCGCCCCGGCGTGCCAGCTCGTAGGCGCGGTTGCCTGCCACCATCACGGCCGAGTAGACAGGGGGCACCTGGTCTGTCTCGCCCTCAAACTGGCGTAGCACCTGCTCTATGAGCTCGCGGGTGATATGGCGCGTGGGATAGGTCATGTCGACGGTGTGCTCGCGGTCGAAGCTTGCCGTGGTGGCGCCGAGCTGCAGGGTGGCGGTGTACTCCTTCGACTGCAGCTGCAGC
>CAJOHP010000162.1 GCA_905234355.1 uncultured Prevotella sp.
CCCCACCCCAAACACACCGACCATGACACTCTCCCGAACCGAATGCACAGCCCTCAGAGGCCTGGCCATTGCAGCCATAGCACTGCACAACTACTGCCACTTCATGCCTGGCATCGTGCAGGAGAACGAATACCTGTACCACGTCGCCCACAACGACCGCCTCTGGCAGCTGCTCGCACAGCCCGACGCACTGCTGCCCGTACACATGCTGTCCTTCTTCGGACACTACGGCGTGCCGGTGTTCCTCTTCCTGAGTGGCTACGGACTGGTCAGGAAGTATGAGACCGACGGTGCCCCACACACGCCCGGCATGTCCTTCCTGCGCTACAACTACCTGAAGCTGCTGCGCATGCTCATCGTTGGTTTCACCTTATTTATTATTATAGACGTGCTCACCCCGGGCCGCTTCCACTTCCAGTGGCAGAACGTGCTGGCCCAGCTCACCATGACCATCAACCTGCTGCCCACGCCCGACCGCATCATCTGGCCCGGCATCTACTGGTTCTTCGGACTGATGATGGAGCTCTATGCGGTCTACCGCCTCGTCTTCTACCGGCGCCGCTCTTGGCTCGTCGTGGCCGTCGTGACGGGGTGCTGGCTCCTGCAGGCACTGTGCGACCCTGCGGGCGACACACTCAACCGACTACGCTACAACTGCGTGGGCGGCATGCTGCCCTTCGGTGCAGGCATCCTCACGGCACGCCATGCCACCGACGCCCACTGGCTGCAGCGCATGCCGCGCCACGCATGGGGCCTCATCGGCATAGCCACAACAGCAGCAGCCTTTGCCGCCTGCTGCACCTTCCAGTCGTGGCTATGGGTGCCACTGATGGTCGTGGCGGCTGCCATAGCCCTCGTCAAGGCCCTGCCGCAGGCGTGGCTCACACTGCCCGTGTGGCTCGGCACGCTCTCGGCTGCCATGTTTGTGGCCCACCCCATAGCACGCAAGCTGCTCATCGCCATAGGATGGAAAGACGGCATCTACGACGGACTCATGCTCTACGTCGTGCTCACCGTCAGCCTGTCATGGGCCGTGAAGCAAGTCATCGACCAGATACCTGCACCAAAGCTATGAAAGAAGTATATGCCTTCGACTTCGACGGGACGCTCACTACCAGCGACTCCCTGGCCGGCATCCTGCTTTTCCGTGCCGGACGCCTACGCTTCGTGACAGGCATGCTCCTGCTCGCGCCGTGGATAGCCCTGGCACTGCTGGGGCTCTACGACAACGGACGGGCCAAGGAGCGCCTCTTTGCCCACTTCTTCCGCGGCATGGCAATCGCCGACTTCGACAACCTCTGCCGCCGCTATGCTGCCGCCAGCAGCCACATCCTGCGCCCCGAAGGCCTCGAGGCCATCAGCAAGGCACAGGCCGACGGCGCCGAGGTGCTCGTGGTGACGGCATCGGTGGAGAACTGGGTGCAGCCCTTCCTGCCCGGTGTGCGCGTGGTGGGCACACAGGTGGCCACCGACCATGGCGTGCTCACGGGCCGCTTCGCCACAAAAAACTGCCACGGCGAGGAGAAGGTGCGACGGCTGCTGGCCCTCTGTCCCGACCGCGACAGCTACCGACTCACCGCCTTCGGCGACAGCAGTGGCGACGCCGCACTGCTCGCCCTGGCCGACGAGGTCCACTACAAACCCTTCCGACGATGAACCCACTGAAGATACGACGCGACGAATGGCCCCTGGCGCTCAGCGTGGTGCTGTGGGTGAGCCTGCTGCAGGTGCTCATGCTGTGCAAGTACTATGGCGTGCTCTTCAGCGCCGGCATGGACGAGCCGATGCTCCATCAGGCCATCGGCCGGTACTTCCACCTCTCGGGCTTCGATGCCATCACCTACCGGGTGCTCACCGACTGGGGGCCCTACTACGACGTGGTGCGCCACCCGCTGCTGCCCTGGCTGCTCTATCCGCTCTATCTGCTCAACCGCCTACTGTGGTGGCTCACGGGAGCCAACTGCGCCATGCCGCTCTCCTGCCTGCTGCTCACCGCCTGTGCACTCTACAGCGCTCTGCTCTTCTACCGCATAGAGCGCCACATCGTGGGCATCGCCCGTGCCGACGCCATGCTCCTGAGCTGGCTGCTGTGCTCCCTGGCCTACATCATGGCCACCTTCATAGCCCCCGACCACTTCGCCCTCTCGCTGCTCCTACTGCTCGTAGTCTGCGAAAGGGCCGGCACTGCCCGGACGGCCGGCACCGGCAGCACTGCCTGGGGCACGCTCCTGCTGCTCACCGCCGGCGTGACGCTCACCAACGGCGCCAAGGTGCTCGTGGCACAGCTCTGCGCCCGAGGCCGCGCCTTCTTCAAGCCCCGTCATCTGCTGACGGCCGCAGTGCTGCCCCTCGCGCTGGTGCTGGCTGCGGCATGGGTGCAGCACCGCGTCTTTGTGCTGCCCAAGGAGCAGGCACAGCAGCAATATGCCAAAGCCCACCGCGCCGAGATGCGGCAACAGGCCATCGAGAACAGGAAGAAATACAGCCATGCGCCATGGGTGATACACAAGGGACGTCCCATAGGCTATGGCGAGCCTGCGGAAGGCCACGAACTGGCTCAGGGCGTGCTGCGATGGACCGACACCACCACGCCGCGATGGGACACGGTAGTGGAGAACCTCCTGGGCGAGAGCATGCAGTTTCACGAGCAACACATGCTCGAGGATGTGCTCGTCTTCTACCGGCCTGTACTGCTCGCCTACGACGGCTGGTGGCACTATGCCGTAGAAGCGCTGCTCATGGCACTCTGCCTGGCAGGCTGCTGGATGGCGCGCCGCACCCTGCTGCTGTGGATGCTGCTGGCATGGGCGGCCACAGACCTCACGATGCACATCGGACTGGGCTTTGCCATCAACGAGGTCTACATCATGTCGGCTCACTGGATATTTGTCATCCCTCTCGTCATGGGCTATCTCTTCCTGCCCGACGGCAACGGCAGGCTGCGCCGGGTCATACGGGGGGCAGTGGCGATGCTCACCCTATACCTTATTATATATAATGGCGTGCAACTCGCGGGCTGGCTCCTGCAGCCGCCCGTACTGCCGCCCTTCACTTTCTGACTATGCAGAGACAAAGGCTACACCCGCTTTGCATCCGTCGCGACGAGCGCTGGCCCGCACTCGTCACGGCACTGCTGAGCCTGGTGCTCAACGCGCTCTTCGTGGTGCGTCTGAACCCACTCTTCCGCCAGCCCGGCATCGGGCCATACAAGCAGGCTATGGAACGCGAGTTCCATCTGGGCGGCTACGACCCCTACACCTACTGGACCGTGAGCGACTGGGACTACTACTACAACAGTCTGCGCCACCCGCTGCTGGCCTGGCTGATGTGGCCGCTGAGCCAGCTGAACAAGGGGCTCGAGGCCCTCGCTGGCGTGAACTGCACACAGTTCATCATGGCCGCAGTGCTCACGCTGGCCACCGTCTACAGCATGCTCTTCCTGCAGCGCATCCTGCGCGAGGTGGTGGGCGTCAGGCGCACCGATGCCCTGCTGCTCACGGCCTTCTTCTTCAGCATGGCCTACATCATGCTGTCGCCGATAGTGCCCGACCACTTCACCCTGTCCATGACGCTGCTGCTCTTCACCCTCTACGCCGCGGGACGGGCAATGACTGGCGGCCACGCCCCCACGCCCTGGCAGTGGGCCCTGCTGATGCTCGCTACGGCAGGCGTCACGCTGAGCAACGGCGCCAAGGTGGGACTGGCCTTGCTCTTCTCTCTGCCACGCGCCGGCCTGAAGGTGCTGCGCCCCTACGTGCTGCCCATGGCGCTGGTCACGGCGGTGCTGACGGCTGCGGCACTGTGGCAGCAGCAGACCATAGCCCTGCCCCGGCAGCAGTCGCAAGAAGCCATGCGACAGCAGAAAGCCCTGCAGGAAGAGCAGCGCATAGCGGCACTGCCCGAAGCGGAGAGAGAAAAAGCGCTGAGAAGACAGGCCCGGCGACAGCGCGTGCTGCAGCAGCAGGCGGCAAAGAGCGGCACACCGGTGGCCAGCGAGGGCGTGCTCCGATGGACCGACATCAGCACGTCGCGCTGGCAAAGCCTCTACGAGAACATGTTTGGCGAGAGCATTCTCTTCCATCAGCAACACTTCCTGGAAGACACGCTGGTGGGCCGGCCCGTCTTCGTGGCCTACCGCCACTGGTGGGCCTACGCCGTCGAGGCCGTCGTGGTGCTGCTCTTCGCAGCAGGCATCTGGGCCGGCCGTCGTCGCCGCTTCCTGTGGCTCTGCATGGCCGTCTTCGGCATCGACGCGGTGGTCCATCTGCTGCTGGGCTTCGGTCTCAACGAGATACACATCATGGCGCCCCACTGGCTCTTCGTGGTGCCCATCGCCGTGGCTTACGCCTTCCGCCACTGCCACAACAGCTGGCTTGTGGCGCTACGCTGCATCGTCGCTGCGCTCACCGCGCTACTGCTGGTGTGCAACGGCATACAGCTCGTAAGCCTCCTGCTCACGCCCATCAAAGTGATGCTGTGAGGTGTGTGACCGACCTCCCGCCGCTCTGCAACGGAGCATGCATCAAGGGGCAACGGAGCATGCATCAAGGGGCAACGGAGCATGCATCAAGGGGCAACGGAGCATGTATCAAGGGGCAACGGAGCATGCATCAAGGGGCAACGGAGCATGTATGACAGTGTAACGGAGCATGTATCAAGGGGCAATGTGACTTTTCCCGGACAACCAGACAGACGTTTTTGAGGGTTCGGACAGGCATAAACCCCGTCCCTACGAGCCAAACGACACATCCCCCCATGGTGGCGTGCCACCCACTGTTCGTAAGGACACTCTTTTCAAACAGCAAATTTAAAGTTCGTAAGGACACTCTTTTCAAATCGCAAAGTCAAAGTAGGGACGGGCTTTATGCCAGTCCGGAATAAGGCGACGAGGCATTTTAGGAAATCGGCAGCGTCATGACGAAGCGTGCGCCGGCGGTGTAGCTCGTGTCGAGCACGATGTCGCCCCCGAGACGGCGGGCCAGCGAGCGAGCCACGGTGAGTCCGATACCTGTGCCGTCATAGTAGTCGTTGAGCTGCACAAACTCGTCGAAGATGTGGTCGGCCTCTTCGGGTGGCACGCCGATGCCGGTGTCTTCCACAGCGAAGACGGCCATGCCGTC
>CAJOHP010000163.1 GCA_905234355.1 uncultured Prevotella sp.
TCTTATCAATTCTTTTCATGGGTAAATTCTCTAATTCTCTAATTCTTGATAGACAAAGACTTTACTTCCTTTATGGGGGTGGGAAAGTTCAGTTACTTATACTGCTTCATCTCCTGACGCAAGAGGAAATCCTCGTGCTTCATCTCACCCACATCGGTGCGAACAGCGGGCACGAAGCGCTCGGGCGTGAGCAGCGTAGACAGCGTTGCGGTGCCGTCGGCAATGTAGAACTCCATCACCGTGGTCATGTCGCCGCTGCCGGCACCCACCGGATAGACGCCGTTGGCAGGGTTGGCTCCCGTCGAGGCGGCTATCACGTTGCCCTTGTAGCGAGCCACGGCCGACCAGTTGGTAGAGACCGACGGGTTGCAGTTCTCATACATGTCGACCACCACACGATAGGTGCCCTTCTCGATGAGCTCGGCGGGGATGTAGATGTTCTCGTTGTTCAGGTTGTCTATCTGGCAGCCGGCATTGCTGTCGTGGTCCAGACCGAAGCTGTAGTTCTTGCCGTTCACGGTCACCGTGCCGCCACGGTCGTCCCAGAAGATGTGGCGGCCGCTCGGAGTGTAGAGGTGCAGGTCCACATCCTTGGCGTTGCTGAACGTCAGGTTGATGTTCAGGTCGCCGGAGAGACTCGTCACGTAGGTCACCTTCGTCTTGTGAGGCTTGGTCACGTTGCCCGTGGACTGCTCCACACCGCTCACCACCATGTCGATGTCCTGATTGTAGCCGGTGCCGTAGTTCACAGGGATGTTGTAGACGTAGTTGCCGCCCTGCTGGGTCACCTCACTGGCGCTCGGGGTGTAGGTCCAGTAGCCCTTCTGACCGTCCACGCCAATGTAGAACTTGCTATACTGCACGGGGCTCACGATGGAGATGAAGTTCATGCCGCCCTGCAGCGCCTGATTGTTCATCGTCACGCCCGTCAGCGTGGCCGACGACGTCGAGGCGGGGAAGCTTGCATCGGTAAACGTGCTGGACGAGCCGCTGCCCGTACCGCCGCCCAGGCTGAAGAACGACGTGGAGTAGGTCGTGGCTGCCGTGGTGGGAGTAGGCGTCGGAGTCGGAGTCGGCGTCGGGGTGGGCGTCGTTCCGGGCATTTCGTCGGCATCAAAATTGTGGCAGGCCGTCAGCAGTGCAAGGCTCAGACCGAGCGTGCACAGCGTAAAGATTTGCTTTTTCATTGTCTTCGTTGTTTTTTTATTAAGTTTATTAAAATGGTGAATTCCTATTTATCGCTCATTTCCCTGCAAAAATAGGCAAAAAAGCCAAATCGTGCAAATAAATCTCAAAATCTTACCGACTTTTGTACCTTTTTTAACATATTGACCACCTTTTTCGCGCTTTACTCTGCCAAAAGGGCGCGAGTCTCAACTTTTTTGTGTACCTTTGCCGAAAATTTATACTTTATCTGGCTATGATACAATCAATGACTGGCTACGGCAAGGCTGTCGTGGTCTACAAAGACAAGAAAATCTGCGCCGAAATCAAGTCGCTCAACTCCAAGCAACTCGACCTGCTGACGCGCATAGCACCCATCTACCGTGAGAAGGAGATGGACATCAGGCAGATGGTGGCCAAGGCTCTCGAGCGGGGCAAGGTAGACTTTGCACTCTGGACCGAGAGCCTGCAGGGCGGCGCAGCCACTCCCATCAATGCCGCTCTCGTGGCCCACTACTACCGCCAGCTGCGCGACATCTGCCAGAGCGAAGGCATACCCGAGCCGCAGGACTGGATTGCCACGCTCACGCGCATGCCCGACGTGCTCGTTAAACAAGAGGTGGAGGAGCTCACCGCCGACGAGTGGGCTGCCGCACGCCAGGCTGTGGAACAGGCCATCGCGGCGCTCGTGGACTTCAGGAAGCAGGAGGGAGTAGCGCTCGAGAAGAAGTTTGCTGAGAAGATAGACAACATAGAGCGGCTCCTGGCCGAGATAGAGCCCTGGGAGAAGAGCCGCGTGGAGAAAATACGCCAGCGCATCGTGGAGGGTCTGCAGCAGATACCCGGCGTGGAGTATGACAAGAACCGCCTCGAGCAGGAGCTCATCTACTACATAGAGAAGCTCGACATCAGCGAGGAGAAGCAGCGCCTGACCAACCATCTGAAGTACTTCCGCGAGACCATGGCCGACGGACACGGACAGGGAAAGAAGCTCGGATTCATCGCTCAGGAGATGGGCCGCGAAATCAACACCACAGGATCGAAGAGCAACCTCGCCGAGATGCAGAACATCGTGGTGCAGATGAAGGACGAGCTCGAGCAAATCAAGGAGCAGGTGCTCAACGCCCTGTAAGCGCTCTGAAGCCCTATTAGTCCCATTAGCCATCAGCCCCATTAGCCCCATTAGCCCCATGACCAAAGGCAAGCTTATCATCGTCAGTGCCCCCAGCGGCAGCGGCAAGTCCACCATCGTGCAGTGGCTCATGCAGCAGCATCCCGAACTGCGTCTCTACTTCTCTGTCAGCGCCACCTCGCGACCGCCGCGAGGCACCGAGCAGAACGGCGTGGAGTACTTCTTTCTCACACCAGAAGAGTTCCGCCAGCGCATAGCGCACGACGAGTTCCTCGAGTATGAAGAGGTCTATGCCGACCGCTTCTACGGCACGCTCAAGGCCCAGGTGGAACGGCAGCGCGAGCAGGGACAGAACGTCGTGTTCGACGTCGACGTGAAAGGCGGCATCAACATCAAGAAGCACTACGGCAGCGAGGCACTCAGCGTCTTCATACAGCCGCCCTCGGTAGCCGAGCTGCGCCGACGCCTCGAGAGTCGCGCCACCGACACGCCCGAAGCCATCGAAGAGCGCCTGGCCAAGGCCGAATACGAGATGACCTTTGCCCCCCACTTCGACCGCATCCTCATCAACGACGACCTCGACAAGGCCAAGGCTGAGATGCTCGGCCTCGTCACCGATTTCTTAGTATAGCGCCCTGCCCCATGACCCACATCGGCATCTTCGGCGGTTCGTTCAACCCCATACACTGCGGCCACATCGCACTGGCCCGACAGCTGCTCAGCCAGCACAGTCTCAGCGAGATATGGCTCATGGTGTCGCCGCTGAATCCGCTGAAGCAGCAAGCCGACCTGCTGCCCGACGAGCAGCGCCTCAGCCTGGCACGAAAGGCCCTCGAGGGCGAAGACGGCATCGTAGCATCCGACTTCGAGTTCCGCCTGCCCAGGCCCTCCTACACCTGGCACACGCTCGAGGCCCTGCGACAGGCCTATCCCGAGCACCGCTTCTCCCTCATCATCGGGGGCGACAACTGGCAGCACTTCGACCGCTGGTATCGCGCCGACGACATCCGAAAGCACTACCCCATCATCGTCTACCCACGCAGAGGCAGCGCTGAGCAAGACACCGCACTGCCACTCTTCGACATCTCGAGCACCGAGGTGCGCCGACGCGTGAGGTGCGGCGAGAGCATCGCCGGACTCGTGCCCGACGCCATCGCCGACGATGTAAGACGACTTTATGCCTGTGCCACATGAAGCGACTGTCGGCTCTGTTCACGCTCTTTGCCAGACCGCTGCAGCTCAACGCAAGCTTCTTCGTGTTTATGTTTGCGCTCGGATGGCTGTGCACACAGACCGAAGTGCAGCTGCACCTGCGCGGCGCTAAGCCCTACGACCTGTCGGCACCCGAGCTGTTCGTCGACCTCTACCTCCTGTGCGCCATCCTGACACTCGTCCCGCTGAAGGCTCGCCGATGGCTGCGACCGGCAGTGGCCACAGTGCTCTATGCCGCTGCCCTCGTCGACATGTTCTGCTACGTGCGCTTCGAGTCGACGCTCACCCCCACGAT
The DNA here is from genome assembly GCA_905234355.1 of uncultured Prevotella sp. GTDB lineage: Bacteria > Bacteroidota > Bacteroidia > Bacteroidales > Bacteroidaceae > Prevotella. The sequence goes on from CAJOHP010000163.1 coordinate 3,804, forward strand.
GCTCATGCTCTTCTTCGAGACCAACAGCCAGGAGGCGGCCGAGTTTCTCGGCACCTACGTCACAGCCGACACGCTCCTGTCGCCCGTAGGAGCCGTGCTGCTCATCGCACTGGCTCACGCCGTCTCGGCCACCGTCTCACGGAACGCCCTGTTCGCTCAGAAACCCCAGAAGTCCCAGGAGCCCCAGAAGTCCCAGAAGTCCCAGAAGCCCCAGATGCCCCACTGGGTTATGCCCCTCGCCGGCCTAGCCGCAGTCCTGCTGCTGGCCTGGAGCGCCGTCCTGTGCTGGCCCAACAAAGCCGCCATGCTCCGCCTCATGGCCGGCCGCAACATCGGCGAGGTGGAGCACGAACTCACACGCAAGGCACACGCCACACTCTACCTGCCCATATACCGCCTCGCCTTCAGCCTGCGCGCCAATCAGCTCGCGGCACAGCAGGTCAGCATGCTCATGGGACAGGTGCAACAGGCTCGGGTGGACAGCTGCGACTATCGCTCGCCACACATCGTGCTCATCATCGGCGAGAGCTACAACCGCCACCGCTCGCAGCTCTATGGCTACTCCCGTCCCACCACGCCCCGACAGCTGCAGCTCATGCTCGACGGCTCGCTCGTAGCCTTCACCGACGTAGTGGCGCCGTGGAATCTCACCAGCTTCGTCTTCAAGCACGCCTTCTCCATGAACAACGTGGGCGACAGCCGCTCATGGTGCGAAGCGCCGCTCTTCCCCATGCTCTTCCGAAGGGCAGGCTATCGCGTGGTCTTCCTCACCAACCAGTTTGTGCCGAAGAAGGGCGAGCAGGTGTTCGACTTCAGCGGCGGGTTCTTCCTCAACGACCCCAGGCTCAGCCAAACCATGTTCGACGTGCGCAACCAGCGCACCTACACCTACGACGAGTCGCTCCTGGCCTGCTACGACGCACTGCAGCCTCAAGCCCCGCACCAGCTCACCATCTTTCACCTCATGGGACAGCACGTCGACTATCTGGGGCGCTTCCCACGCCGCACGCGCCGGCACTTCACCCCCGACGACTACGGACGCACCGACCTCTCGCCGGAGCGACAGCTGATGAACGCCGACTACGACAATGCCGTGCTCTACAACGACTCGGTGGTCGACCAGATCGTCAGACGATTCCGCGACGACGACGCCATTGTCGTCTACATGCCCGACCATGGCGAGGAGTGCTTCAACGACACGCTCGGCATCTTCGGGCGTCTGCACTCGGCCGAGATAGACCGCCGGCTGGCGCGCGAGGAGTTTGAGATACCTTTCTG
>CAJOHP010000164.1 GCA_905234355.1 uncultured Prevotella sp.
ACCACGTCGCGTGCGTCTTGCAGCAGGCACGGCTCTGTGGCAATGTGGAAAATAGCTTTCAGATACTTCATGTCTTGTATAATTTATGTGCAAAATTACAAAAAATAGGGAAAAACCTATCACGTTTTAGGGTTTTTCCGTATCTTTGCATGGAAATTAGCAGTATTTTTGCATCGTGAAAGTATAACCAAACAAGTTTGAAGAGATATGAAGAAGAGTCTATTGTTCTGCTTTCTGATAGGCTTCATGCCTGCCACACTGTCGGCTCAGGACGACGTCTACTTCGTTCCCACGAAGCAGGCCGTCGAGCAGTCGCGTGCAGACTACTACCAGTCTCAGCCCACAGAGCCCTACTATTCGGGCTCCGACCGCTCAGTCGACGAATACAACCGTCATGGCAGCTACTATCAGGACCTGCCTGCCGACTCCGTTTCCGACATCATCAGTTTCTCGGGCGAGGTGGGTGTCTATCCCGACAGCACGGGCGACTATCGCTACACGCGCCACCTGACACGTTTCGACGACTACACCCCTTCGTCGGACTCCTACTGGGCCGGCTACGCCCAGGGTCGCTACGACTCCTGGACGTCGTGGCACTCGCCCTGGTACTACAGCTCCTACTATCCCTGGTACGACCCCTGGTACGACCCCTGGTACGACCCCTGGTACGGCGGCTGGAGCTGGTCGTGGGGCTACTACGACCCTTGGTACTACTCGTGGTATCGTCCCTACTATTACGGCTACTACCGTCCTTACTATGGCTACGCCGGTGGCTGGAGCTACGGTGGCCATCGCAGCGGCACGCGTCCTGGCGGCCATCACAGCGGCACCTCCGGCCGTGGCATAGCCTCGCGCACGGGCACTCGCTATGGTGGCGGCACCTTCGGCAGCAGCCGCACACTGGGCAGCCGGCAGGCCACCACCCGCACGCCGGGCACCTATGGCGGCGGCTCGCGCTCGGTGGGCACCACCTCGCGCAGCATGGGTGTGCGCAGCGCCGCCGGCAGCTCGTCGGCCTCGCGCAGCTATGGCAGCATACCAAGCTATAGCGGCAGCTCGTCGAGTCGCAGCGTGGGCAGCTATGGCGGCGGCAGCAGCACGCGCAGCTCCGGAGGATCCTTCGGCGGCGGCAGCCGGTCCGGAGGAGGCAGCTTCGGAGGCGGTGGCGGTGGCAGCCGCTCGGGCGGTGGAGGCTTCGGCGGCGGAAGCCGCTCGGGTGGGCGCCGATGAGTAGCGACCAGCTTAGCCACAGGCATCTTACACCTATTATATATAATATATAGTTCACATATAATCCTCACACAGCAATGAAGAAAAGCATCCTTATAGCATCGGTGGCCATGGCCTGCATGCCTGTCCTGGCACAGGAAACCTACGTCAATGCCCAGCTGGCAACCGACGACCTCAACGGCACAGCCCGCTACGTGGGCATGGGCGGCGCCATGGAAGCCCTCGGAGCCGACATCTCCCCCATCCACTCCAACCCCGCAGGACTGGGACTCTTCCGCAAGTCGAACTTCAGCATCTCGGCTGGCATCGTGTCGCAGGAGGGAGGCAAGAACTTCGGAGGAGGCAACGTGACCAACGTCAGCTTCGACCAGGTGGGCTTCGTCTGGGCCAACCAGATCAACAGCTCCGACTTTGTCAACTTCGCCTTCAACTATCACAAGAGCCGCAACTTCAACCAGTTCCTCCACGCGGCCGACGCCATGCAGTATGCCTCGCAAAACAAGCAGAGCTTTGCCAAGAACAAGGAGAGCAACGACCTGCTCTATGAGTACAACGGCACGCGTCCGCTCTTTGAGAGGCCCTACCTGTCGTGCTCGCTCATCGACGACATGTATGCGCAGACCCTCCTCTACGACAGCAAGGACCCCAACCCCTGGGGCTACTACGACGGCGAGGCCTACCAGCTGGACCGCAGCCATCAGGGCTATGTGGGCGAATACGACTTCAGCCTGAGCGGCAATGTGGACAACACGTTCTACTGGGGCATCAGCGTCGGGGTGCACGACGTGCACTATACGCACTACGGCGAGTACTCTGAGGCACTCGTGGGCGACAATGTGCACTTCCCCGGCAAGTTCGGCGTCACCGTGGCCGACGACCGCACCATCACCGGTACGGGTGCCGACATCAAGTTTGGCGCCATCGTCAGGCCCATCGAGGAGTCGCCCTTCCGTTTCGGCATCTATGTCGCTACGCCCACGTGGTACTCCCTCACCACGTCTAACTACACCACGCTGGCCTCACAGGGCCGCTTCACCGACGGCACTTCGGCCAACCGCAACCTTGCCTCGCGCGAGGAGCGCTACCGCTTCAAGCTCTACACACCGTGGAAGTTCGGCCTGTCGCTGGGCCACACCATCGGCACGCAGGTGGCTCTCGGACTGGGCTACGACTATGCCGACTATGGCAGCATAGACACGCGCTACATCACCGACACAGGCTACGACTACGACCGCAGCAGCAGCGACGAGGAGATGAACCGTCACACCTCGGCCACGCTCAGGGGCGTCTCGACGCTGAAAGCTGGCGTGGAGTATAAGCCCGATGCAGCCATCGCCGTGCGCTTCGGCTACAACTATGTGTCGCCCATGTATAAGAAAGATGGCTATCTCGACCCGGGCATCAACTCCGAGGGTGTGTTCTACAGCACGACGACCGACTACACCAACTGGGAGTCGACCCACCGCATCACCTGCGGCCTGGGCTTCCAGCTCAGCAAGTGGAACCTGGGCGTGGCCTATCAGTACAGCACACAGAACGGACGCTTCTCGCCCTTCACGTCCTATCAGGACGACGAGACAGCCTACGACGACAATATCGTGGGCGATATGAAGGTGAGCAACAAGCGCCACCAGGTGCTGCTCACGGCCAACTATACGTTCTGAGCAGGCAGAGCCAGGCACAGTCTGCGACACGGTTGTGAGTAAAAAAGCTGGGCACAACAGATAGAACACGCGATAATGTTCAATCTGTTGTGCCCAGCCTTTGCATGATATTGGTACACTGTAGGGACGGGCTTTATGCCTGTCCGAAAACCAACAAAATAGTACACCCTGCTTCCGAGACGTCAGTGCAGTGCTACTTCTTCTCGGTGCTCACGGCCAGAAGGGCGCGCTGCCAGTCGGTGTCGAGCGAGAAGCGAGTGAGGCTGTTGCCGTCGGCATAGTAGGCCAGCACCAGCTCGTGGTCGCTGTCGCGGAAGAGCGGGTTGGAAATGCTGGCGTCGACATAGTGCCTGATATACTCCACCTGCACTTTCTGCGGGGCGGTGCGATGGGCCAGGAGCGTCTGCATGTAGTGGGTGAGGAAGGCGTGCATGGCGTAGGCCTGACGGTCGAGGAAGGCTGCCGACGAGTCGGGCATCTCTTCCTTCATCTTCATGCCCATGTAGTTCAGGGCGTCGACCTTGAACTGGTTGAGCTGTCTGACCATGACGGCCGTGCTGGGATTGCTCACGATGGCCTGCGCCTTGTTGCGCATCTCGAGAAACACTTGCTGTGCGCTGGCGCCCACGGTGGTGACGGTGGCCAAGAGAAGGCCTAAGAAGAGTCTTTTCATTGCTGATGGCTGAGGGTTAGTCGTTTGTTGATGCACGACGGCAGTTCGTCGTCGTAGTGGGTTACCATGATGAGTGTCTTTTCCGGCTGCTGGCAGTACGTGTCGATGATGTGGCGCACGCGACGGCGGTGGGCATCGTCGAGACCATGGAGCGGCTCGTCGAGCACGAGCAGCAGCGGGTCCTTGACAAAGGCCCGGGCCAGGAGCACCAGGCGCTGCTCGCCGCTAGAGAGGGTGGTGAAGAGGCGGTCGGCCAGGTGGGCCACGCCGAAGACGGCCATCCACTGCCGGCAGACGGCGCGCTCCCCGGCGCTCGGGTGGACGTAGAGCCCCACCGTGTCCTTCAGTCCGCTGGCCACCACATGCAGGGCAGGGATGGCACGGCGGTAGCTGCGGTGCATCTCCGGCGAGACGTAGCCTATGCGGCGCTTCACCTCCCAGATGCTTTCGCCCGACCCGCGACGGCGCCCGAAGAGGCTGATGTCGCAGGCGTAGGCCTGGGGGTTGTCGGCACAGATGAGCGAGAGCAGCGTGGACTTGCCCGACCCGTTTCTGCCGGTGAGTGCCCAGCGCTCGCCCGCCATGACCGTCCAGCTGAGATGGCTCAGGATGGTGCGGTCGCCGTAACTCACCGTGACGTCGTGCAGGGCTATCACCGGCTGCGACGCCATGGCACGCTCGCCTGAGGCGGCGGCAGTGGCCGTCGGCAGCTCGACTGGCGAGGACACTGTGGCGTCTGGGGCATCGGTAGCGGCGGCGTCCATGCTGACCACCTCGTCGGCAAAAGGCGGCACCTCGTCGGGACGCGACAGCAGCAGGTAGAGCGTGATGCCCTGTGGCGCCAGCGTGGAGAGCAACTCGCGCACAGACTGCCGCATCTCGGCGTCGAGACCGATGAAGGGGTTGTCGATGATGAGCGTGGTGGGACCGGCCAGCAGCGTCTTGGCTATCTGATACTTGCGCAGCTCGCCGCTGGAGAGGGTGATGATCTCTTTGCCCATGACGGATGTCATGACGACTTTTGCCTTCAAAGGAGATGTGTTGTCCAAGATGACACTTTCTGCACGGAAGGACAGGAAGACTTCCGTATTATCCGGAACGTTGTCGACTCTTACTCTGGAATCGACTTCTTCATCGCCTAAGAGAACTTTGCCATCCTTCACGATACCCTCGATCTTGTTGATCGGCGGATTGCCTAAGAAGTCGGCAACGAAGCAGTTTGCCGGCTGATCATATAAATACTGCGGTTTGTCATACTGCTGTAAGACACCCAGTTTCATTAAGATGATGTGGTCGGAGATCGACATCGCTTCTTCCTGGTCGTGTGTGACGAAGATCGTCGTGACACCGGTCTCGAGCTGAATACGTCTGATCTCTTCTCTCATCTCGATACGAAGACGTGCGTCAAGGTTGGATAACGGCTCATCCAGTAACAGGAGTCTTGGCTCTTTTACCAGAGCTCGTGCGATCGCAACACGCTGCTGCTGACCGCCGGAGAGCTGAC
>CAJOHP010000165.1 GCA_905234355.1 uncultured Prevotella sp.
GTCGATGAGCTCGTCGTAGTACTCGAAGGCCTCAGAATCGAGGGTGATGACCGCATTCTTGGTCTCGCCGGACTTGAGGTTAAGCTTCTGGAAACCCTTGAGCGCCTTGATGGGAGCGCCCGGATCGTCGAGACGCTTCACATAGACCTGAACAACCTCGGCGCCCTCGCGGCTACCCGTATTGGTCACGGGCACGGTGACGGTGCAGAAAGGCTTGCTCTTGGCAGCGGCTGCGGGTTTGCCGGACTTTCCAGAGTCTCCGGATTTTCCGGATGTTCCGGGCTTTCCGGCCTTTGCGGCCTTCGGCATAGCAGCCGACTTGGCTGAGATCTTGGCCTTGCCCAGGGCGAAGGTGGTGTAGGATAGACCGTAGCCGAAAGCATACTGGGGCTCGCCGGTGAAGTAGCGGTAGGTGCGGTTCTTCATCGAGTAGTCGAGGAAGTCGGGAAGGTCGCTGTTCGAACGATAGAACGTGACGGGCAGCTTGCCGCTGGGGTTGAAGTCGCCGAAGAGCACGTCGGCCAAAGCCTTTGCGCCGCCCTGACCGGCATACCAAGCCTGGAGGAGTGCATCGTACTGACCCTCGACTGAACCGAAGGCGATGGCTGAGCCTGAGCAGTTGACGAAGATGACGGGCTTACCCGTTTGATGCATGGCCTTGACGAGCATCTGCTGCACCTTGGGCAGCTCGATGTCCTGCTTGTCGCCGCCCTCGCCCTCCATGCGGGCTGAGATGCCGCCGATGATGATAATGGCGTCGGACTGCTGCTTAACATCGGCAGCCAGTTCGGTGAAGTCGGCCAGCTTACGCTCGCAGATGTCGCCGCGCAGCATGGCGAAATTGCCGTTGCCACGACGATACTCAATCACGACATCGTAGGTCTTGCCCGACTCGACGGGGAACGACTTGTATTCCACGCGGCGACCGAAGCCGAAGCCACGACGGCGCCCTTCGTTCTTGGCGGCCTCGATGGTGTCGCCATTGACGATGAGCAGATAGCCGTTGTCGGTCGAAAGGGTGTACTTCATCTCGCCCGTGAAGGTGGCTTTATACTGGCCGCTGACGCGCACGGCGAGGTTGTCGTTGTTGATGCCCTCGGCAAAGCCCCACGCTCCGAAGGTGGAGAAGTTGAGCTCGTTGTAATAGCCGGTCTTGACGGGATTCTCGAAGGGGGCATCCTTGTCGTTCCAGAACTCAACCTTCACGCCCTTACCCTCGTTGAAGTCCTGCAGGTGATGGACGGTGGTATATTCGTCGTTGAGTTCACAAGCCTTGCGGTAGATGATCTTCGTACCAGGCACGGCCTTGCGGATGCCTTCGAGCAGCGAGTGCTGGTGCTCCTTGGTGGGGGTGCCGCCATAGTTGCCGTTGAGCAGTTCTACATCGTCGGCGTTTGGACCGAGGACGGCGATGGTCTTCAGGTCTTTCGAGAGGGGCAGCACATTCTTCATCTTGCCGGTGGCACCGTCGTTCATGATACCGTTTTCGAGCAGTACCATTGACTCGCGGGCTGCCTGCGTGGCCAGTGCGTCGTGCTTCTCGCTGGAGATGGTGGCGGGGGTGATCTTTGCCCAAGGCAAGCGGTCGGCGGGGTCGAACATGCCCAGCTCGAAACGGCCGTAGAGCGTCTTGCGCAGGTGCTGGTCGAGGTCGCTCTCCTTGATGAGGTTCTTCTTCAAACCGTCGGCAAGCGTCATGAACACCTTACCGCACTCGAGGTCGGTGCCGTTGAGTACCGCATCGACGGAGGCTGAGAGCGGGTCTTTATGGGTCTCGTGCTGGCCGCGGTTGTAGAAGTTGTTGATGGCATCGCAGTCGGTAACCACCAAGCCGTCGTAGCCCCACTTGTTGCGCAGAATGTCGATGAGCAGACGGTCGCTGGTGCAGCAGGGTTTCCCCTCGAAACGCTGGTAGGCACACATCACCTCGCGCACATTGGCTTTCTTCACCAAGGCCTTGAAGGCAGGGAGATAGGTCTCCCAGAGATCGCGGTTGGAGGGCTCGACGTTCATCGAGTGGCGCAGGGGCTCAGGGCCGCTGTGCACGGCGTAGTGCTTGGCACAGGCGTGGGTCTTGATATAGTGCTTGTCGTTGCCCTGCATGCCGAGCACGGTCTGTACGCCGAGGACGGCATTCATGTAAGGATCCTCACCGCAGGTCTCCTGACCGCGTCCCCAGCGGGGATCACGGAAGATGTTGACGTTGGGACACCAGAACGAGAGTTCGGGATTGCCCGGATAGTAGGTCACGCCTTGCGGCACGTTGAAGATGTTATGGTCAGAGCGGTTCCAGTTGGCACGGGCCTCGTCGCTGACCTGAGAGAAGACATCAAAGACGAGCTTCTCGCTGAAGGCGGCGGCCATGCCGATGGGCTGAGGATAGACGGTGTAGCCGCCTTGGCGCACGCCGTGACAGGCCTCGCTCCACCAGTTGTAGGAGGGGATGCCCAGACGATCGACCGAAGCCGACTTGTTCATCATCAGGCCCACTTTCTCGTCGGGGGTGAGCAGACTGATCAGGTTTTCTACGCGCTCAGAGTAGCCGAGCTGTGGATTCTGGAAAGGATACTTGTAGGTTTGTGCCTGTCCAGTGGCAGCCGCCGCCAGGGCGGCTACCAGAATAGTTGTCTTTAGTTTCATGTGTTATTGTTAGAAAATGTTCAAAGTTTCGGAAAATCAGAAGCCACCGCCAGGGCCGCCGAAGCCGCCGCCAGGAGCACCGCCACCGAAGCCACCTTGGCCACCGCCGAAGCCACCGCCACCGAAGCCCGGGAACTGAGGTTCGGGTGCTTTCTTTATATCGATGAGCAACTTGACGAGGGCACGACGACGCAGCGACCACGTCGGATAGTCGTCGGCACTGAGCTTATAGATCTTGAAGCCGGGCATCTGCGGGCCGCCCTGCATGAACTGCTCGAGGTCGCTGGTGGTCACGAAGCAAGGCTTGGCCTTACCGTCGGCCAGCATGCGGTCGATGATGGCACCGGCGCCGCCCGTCTTGAACCAGCTCTCCATCGTGTCGTCCTTGCCAGGCAACAGCTCGATGAACGTAGGTATGACGGGTGTCGGGGGCATTGGCGACATGTAGCTGGCCTCGCCACGCTCCAGGTCATAGACGACGCGTCCGTGGGGGATGTCGCCTTGCGAGGCGTAGTTGAAGAACGAGACGGGCGTCTCGGCAATGCTGAACTTGAAGCCGCGGTCGGGCGAGAGGTACATGTTGTTCGGGTCGGCCACAGGCGTACCGTCGATGACGAAGCAGTACTTGATGGTCTCGAAGGCAAACTCTGACATCTCGACCGTCCAGACGCCGTCGCTGTCGCGCTGCATGGCACGGGGCTCAGGCAGGAAGTCGCACACCAGCTCAACCTTCTTGGCCTCGGGAGCCTTGCAACGGAAGGTGATGCCGCGCTCATTATATTCGGGCGAGACGATGGCACGGGGGAACAGACGGGCCATCACGCCAGGCGTGAACTGCTGTTCCTTGCCGGTCTTGGCAGGAGCGGGCTTGCCTTCCTTCATCGCAGCCTCGGCAGCCTTCTTGTTGAAGAGCAGCGGCAGCGACTTGTAGAGGAAGTACTTGGCGTTCATCCAAGTGTGACCGAACTTGTCGGAGGTGAACTCCTTCACGCTCTTGATGCCCTTCTGGTCGAGGAACTCCATGTAGTCGCGGGCGTTGCCGTAGAGGAAGTCGTCGGTGCCTACGCCCAGCCAGAACAGGCGGATCTTCTTGTTCGTGTCGTCGGCCTGGTCATAGACGTTGGGAATGTCGGTCGAGGTAAACGAGCTGTAGGAGCAGAGGTAGGAGAACTTGTCGAGGTTCGTCAGACCATTGTACAGGGCTTGGTTACCGCCGCGCGAAAAACCGCCGATGGCACGATGGTCCTTGTTGTTGATGGTGCGGTAGTTGCTCTCAATGTAGGGCATGAGGTCTTCAATCAAGTCCTTGCTGAAGGGGTCTCCACCGAAGCGCGTCTGCGGCATGCCGTTGCCCTCGGGCTTCTTGGTGAGCAGCTTCGTCGGGTTGCCGTAGGGCATGACCACGATCATCTCCTTGGCAGCCTTCTCGGCGAGCAGGTTGTCGAGGATATAGTTCACGCGACCTACCTTGTAATAGACCTCCTCGGTATCGGTGGTGCCGCTGATGAGGTAGAACACGGGGTACTTCTTGTCGCGATCCTGCATGTAGCGCGGAGGCAGATAGACCACAGCGTGGTTCGTAGCGCCGAGGCTCTTCGAGTAGTAGCTTGCATACTCGATGCGGCCGTGGGGCACGTCCTTGATGTCGTGGGGGAGGGAACCGTTGCCGGGAATCTCCAGCAGGCTGTTCTTGAAGCCCTCGTTGGGGAAGTACTGCGGATTCTCGGGGTCCATGACGCTGATGCCGTCGACCACGAAGCAGTAGGGGTACATGTCGGGAGCTGCAGGGCCTACGGTAGCCGTCCACAGACCGGTCTTGGCGTCGAGCTGCATGGGCTTGCGTCCGGCAAACTGCACGTCGACTTCCACTTTCTTGGCCTGGTCGTTCTTGTAGGTGAAGGTCACGGTGCCGTCGGCATTGCACACCGTTGATTTCGGTTGCTGTTGTGGCTGTTGAGCCCAGCAGAGGCTGCCCGCGCCGATGGCGAGGACCGTCAGGATTAATTTAGCTGTAACTCTCATTGTCTTGTTTTTTTTAAGGGTTAGTTATTTATTATTGGTTTGATTCGGCGTTATTGTCGTTATTGTGCTGCAAATTTACAAAAAAATTCCCTATTGACAATCTTTTCTTCGATATTTCTTGAAAAAAAGTACGGAGCCTCGGTACAGGAAGTACCAAGGCTCCGCATAATAGGACAGAGGCCTCGAAACGAAGCGCTCGATTAGTTGTTGACCGATCCGCCGACGATGTCAAGGAGTTCGTTGGTGATGGCCTGCTGACGCGACTTGTTGTACTGCAGGTTCAGCTGGCGTAGCAGTTCGTCGGCATTGTCCGTAGCGGTCTGCATGGCCACCATACGGGCGGCATGCTCGGAAGCCACGCTGTCGAGCAAGGCTGTATA
>CAJOHP010000166.1 GCA_905234355.1 uncultured Prevotella sp.
TCTTATCAATTCTTTTCATGGGTAAATTCTCTAATTCTCTAATTCTTGATAGACAAAGACTTTACTTCCTTTATGGGGGTGGGAAAGTTCAGTTACTTAAACAGATGGGGTATAAACTCCGCCAGACCGCGCCGCCAGGTGAGCCACTCGTGGGCGGTGCCTTTCGACTCGCTGGCCTCGACCCTGATGCCCTGCTGCCGCAGCTGCTCCACGAGTCGGTCGTTCTTGATAAAGTCCTCTTCGCCCCAGTTCATGTAGAGATAGTGTATCTGCTTGTTGAATTTCTCGGCATCGCTGAACACACCGTTGTATGCCGTCTTCACGTCGTCCAGTCCGAAGATGGCGCCGCTGAAGGTGCCCATCCATGCAAACTTGTCGAGATGGGTGAGCACCACGTCGAAGGTCTGGTGTCCGCCCCAGCTGAGTCCGGCCATGGCACGGTGCTCGCGGTCGGCACGTGTGCGGAAGGTCTTGTCGATGTAGGGGATGAGGTCGTCGAGCAGCACGGGGTAGAACGATGCTCCGTACTGGCTGCGTCCTGCCCTATTGTCACCACCGCGGAAGGGCGCTTTGATGTCGCCGCTCTCCATGACCACAATCATGGGCACGGCACGTCCCTCGGCTATGGCGTTGTCCATGATGTGCTGCATGTGGCCCTGACGGCTCCAGCCTGTCTCGTCCTCGCCCATGCCGTGCTGCAGGTAGAGCACGGGGTAGCGCCTCTTGCCTTGCTCATAGTCGGCGGGGGTGTAGACCATGGCGTGGCGCCATAGCTGCTGCGTCTGGCTGTAGTAGAAGATGCTGCGCACCTGTCCCTGAGGCACGCCAGCCTGTGGGCGGTAGTAGTCGCCCTCCGGTCCTTCTGGTATCTCTATGCCGCCGGCCTGACGGTTACAGCCGAAGAAGGTCTCGGTGGCGGGGTCGATGAAGTTGACCCCGCCGATGTTGATGAAATAGTAGTGGAAGCCCACGGGCAGCGGGTCGGTGGTGGCAAACCAGTTGCCCTTGCCGTCACGCTGCATGTCGTACTTCTTTCCGCAGATGTCGACGACCACTTTGCGCGCTTCGGGAGCCGCAATGCGGAAGTAGGCGCGGTGCTGTGGGTCTACCTTGGGAAAATCGTTGCCCGGTATGGTGGTCTCGGCCACGACGGCATCATCGGGCACCTCAAATTTTGCCTGTTGCTCCATCACGGGTCGCACGGGCTCATAGCCCAGGAAGCGCGCCACGGTCTCTCCATAGCGGCAGCCCAACTCGCGGTAGCCGGCAGCATCGAAGTGCAGGCGGTCGGGTCCATTAGTGCAGTCGTCCGACGAGATGACCTGTGCGGTATGCAGTGTCTGTGGCAACTCGTCTATCTGCTTCTTACAGCCTATGCAGACACCCTTGCCTCCTGCCTGCACGATGTTGCCGGCATAGAGGTTGACCTCCTCGGGCTTGAGCTGCAGGTCGCCGCACAGCCGGTCGTAGACCTGCTGCACCCAACCGGCCCAGCGCGCATCACCGGTGTTGGTCTCACCCTGGTGCATCAGTATGCCCTTGATCACACCGTCCTTCTGGGCCTTCCGGGCCAGGGTGACCAGACGCTCGTAGGGGTTGTTGTCATAAGCCTCGAGCATGCCCTTCATCCAGCTGGGGGCACGCTTCACATAGCTCTGTATGCTGTCGGGCATGAATCCACGGATGTCTATGCCTCCTATGGCTACATGAATCACGCCTATCTTGATATGTTCCGGCAGCGAGGCTACGAGCGTGCGGCCGAACCAGTCGGCTGGTGTCAGGCCGGTGTTGGGGCGGCACAGCGGGGGCACGGCTTCACACCACTCGCCCATCTTGCGGCCGCGACCAGGGTCGTCGACGGCGGGCATGAGCAGGAAGCGCGGACCGGGACTCACCAGGTCCTGAGCCTCTGGACGGGCGGCGCCCTCCATGTTCGACTGTCCGAAACAGAGGAAGATATAGAAGTTAGGGTCTACGGCGGCCTTCACGCTGGTGAAGGAGGCCATCAGCACCAGGGCTGAAGCTATGGCTTTTAGTTTCATATCGCTCGAGTATCGTTTGTGTGTAATGCTTATTTCACTGCCACTTTCTTTCCACCTATTATATATATACCGGGTCGCAGCATGCCGGTGGCCTGCCGGCTGTCGGCCGCACGGAGCACGAGCTGCCCGCTGAGCGAATAGACGCTCACACCGTGCGGGTCTTCTGTCGCGCCGACGGTCTGTATGGCCGAGAGCTGGGGCGAATAGTCGTCGTTGTTGGTCAGATAGACATCGTCTACAATCATATAGCCGTTGCCGCTGCCCCAGAAGCTCACGATGCAGACGTGCCTGCGGTTGAGGTGCTGTCCGAGCTTGTCGCCCGAGTTGTAGCGCACAGCGCTGAGGTCTACCACAATCTGCTTGTCCGATCCGAACTTAGGCGAGCTGTAGCAGCTTCCCTCTGTATTGTTCTCGGTGTATATGTTAAGATGGGCGTTGCAGGTCTGTGCCTGCCGCAGCTGCACCACCAGATATTTGTATCCCGACATGTCGGCGCCCTGTGGGAAGTGCCAGCCTATCTGTCCGTCGGCGGCAGGCTTCATGGCGTGGTTCTTCTCGTTGTAGACGCCGGTGCCCACCAGCTCGGCATCGACATATTGCGCGCCGAAGAGGAAGAAGTGCACATCGACGGAGAAGGAGGTGCTGACCTTATTGCCCAGCAGGTCGGTGAAGGTGGCTGTGACGCGGGTGTGTCCCTGTCCGATGGCGCGCAGCTTGCCGCCCACGACCTCCACGACCGAGGGGTCGTCCACCTCGTAGCTGGCACGGGCCACTACGTCCTCGGTGCGTCCTGTCTGGAAGGTGGCCACGACCTGCAGCGGCATGTCGGTGCCCACCATCATCACGGCCGAGTCGCCCGTCATGGTGAGTTTCTCCACGGTGACAGCCCGCTCGCTCGACATCTCGTCGTCGGCATGGGGCCAGTCCACCTTATAGTATTCTGCATACCAGTCCATGCAGGCCTTGCCGCAGGCCTCCTCGAGACCGCCGAAAGCAGGACTGACTGTGCCGTCCTTGAGCAGCTGCTCCACGTCGATGAGACAGTCGGTGCCCGAGAGCGTCATCGAGATGTTCTTATAGTAGTCGAGCACCCCCTTGAAGCACCTGCCCCACTTCGACGTGGTGCCCGTGGCCCATGTGCCGTAGTTGCTCTCCACCCATTCGCCGTGCTCATTGTAGTGGCCCTGTCCGGGCTTGATGGGGCTCCAGTCCACCTCGGTGATGATGACCGGGGCCTTGGTCACCACCGGCACCTGGTTGCGAAACTGGTTTATCTTGTTCTGCGTGGCAGTCGTCACGTTGGTGATGTTCTTGTCGTCGCAGCCATACCAGCCGTTGTAGTCGTGCACGGCATAGCCTATGTTGTAGCCCTCTATGGGATAGGTGGCGTAGCTCTGATAGTTCGACTGCCAGCCCGTACCAGGGGCCCAGACGATGCCGGTGAATCCGTTGTCGCGTATCTTGTCGACAATGGGCTGGAAGTAGTCGTGCAGGGCGCGGGCACTGTTCTGGTTGTTCTTGTCGCGCAGGTTCACCGGCTCGTTGGCCAGCTCTATGCTTATCTGACCGGCATACTTGCGGATGGAGTCGTTCTGGGTGAAGATGTCCCACACCTGCAGCAGGTACTGCTGGTAGTAGTCGCCCACCTTCAGGTCGTGGGGGCAGACGCCCGGCGGCCGCACCACGACATACATGCCGTGGTTCATGGCGCGCTTGGCCAAGGGGAAGTAGAGCGTGCGCAGGTAGTTCTTCAGCCGCGTGGGGTTGAAGTGGCTGATGTCGGCCTCACCGGTGGCCGTCGAGGGCTGGTCCTTGGCTATGGCGTAGGTGTAGTTGTTGTCGTTGGTCCAGGCGGGCTCGAGGTGCAGGCGGAACACGGTGCACTTGGCTTTCTCCAAGCCGGTGAACACCTTCTCAAAATAGTTCAGGCAGCGCTGCCGCCCACTGTCGTCGTAGCTCCAGCCCCATCGTCCGCTGTTGAACCAGGCACTCGGGGTGTCCATCACGCCGTGGAGCACCACGTGGTTGCCGTGCATGTCGGTGAGCCACTTGCCCTCCACGTGCAGCGTGGGCAGCGGCTTCACACCCTGCGCCTGCACTGACAGCGCCGTGCAGAGCAATAAGAAGAGCAGTACGTGTAGTCGTCTTATCATATCTTTATCTTTTTTTATTGCCTGCAAAATTAGCAATAAAGCGCCTACATCACTTCGTCATCTGTTTCATACGCTTCTCGCTATGTCTCATGCCGCGCATATTGGCCGCATGCACAGGGTTTTGAGACCACCAAGAGCAAAAAAAACGAGTGCGGTGCTACAATTTCTTTTTGCCTACGGCGTAACCCGAATGCTCGTAAATGAGACGCGAATGTCTCGCGAATATACGCGAGACATTCGCGTATATTCGCGGTATGCCATAGGCTGACAACTGAACTTTCCCACCCAAGAAAGGATGTCAAGTCTTTGTCTATCAAGAATTAGAGAATTTACCCATGAAAAGAAATGATAAGAATTATTCATCACATGCGACAGGAAACATACGAAATGAAACCGCTTGCGGCTCATTCTCAAATTCCCTTAAAATCCAAGTAAGAATAAAAAAACTAAAGTTTCCCATCTTTTTTATCAAGAATTTGAGAATTAGAGAATTTTTACTTTTACTTGGAATCTGAGAAGGAATTTGAGAAGAAACCGTGGGGCGATTTCGTTTCGTAAGCATCCTGTCGCTTGCGACAGATCATTCTTATCAATTCTTTTTACATGTAAATTCTCTAATTCTCTAATTCTTGATATACAAAGACTTAACATCCCTTATCGGGGTGGGAAAGTTCAGTAAAAAAATCTCTAATTCTTTAATTCTTGATAAAAAAAAAGGGAAACTTCAGTCAACCAACCTAGTTTGTAATATAGGAGGCCAGTTCCAACACTCGCA
>CAJOHP010000167.1 GCA_905234355.1 uncultured Prevotella sp.
ACCGTTGCTCTTGTCCACGCGGGTGGCACCAGAGAAGAGCAGCGCGGCGTCGCCACGATAGATTTTGCTGCCTGTGGTGCTCACGAGCGAGTCGGGCTCGCCGGTGGTGAGCAGCTTGTCGTTGTCGTGGATATTGTTGTTGTAGAACAGGTCGCGCATGAGGTTGAGGTTGACCAGCGAGTCGCTCAGGTAGTCGGCCTGCAGCTCCACGGGCGTGATCTTCTTCTGATCCAGCACGGTCGAGGTGTTCTCCATAAACTCGAAGCGCGGCACGTAGTGATAGAGCGAGCGCAGACGCTCGCGGGCAGCAGCCCACGCCTTATTGGTGGGCAGCAGCATGGTGTAGTTGCTGTCTTCGCGCTGTATGTAGGCTCGGTAGAGGCTGAAGAGGCTGTTGTGGTCCTCGACGACAGAGTCGAGATAGGTGATCTCGCCATTGACCGTGGGGCCCGGCACGCTCTTCTGCTCGTTGAGCAGCTGCTGGTCGTAGGAATGGAAATAGTCGCTGATGGAGTCGATGGCAAACTGCTCGCTGTTCAGCGACTCAAAGATGTTTTGCCGGAAGGGAATCTTGCCCTGTAGCACATGCACGATGCCGTTGTTGCAGCCAATGTTGCTCTGTGCGGGGTTGAGTGCCACGCCCTGCATGTCGTAGGTGCCACTGCCCTGGAAGTGCATCATCTTCTCGTTGAGCATGTAGATGCGCTGGTCGCCGATGGCGCCCGTGGCAGGATAGTTGTTGCGCGCGATATGGTTCTCCACAAACTCGCGGCGCAGCTTGTCGGCCCCGAGGGCTGAGAGCGCCTCGTAGTCGAAGGTGCCGTCGGCGGGCGCCCAGACGGTGTAGGCCTGCGAGGCGCTGAGCTTCTGGTCGTAGCCGGTGAGCTTGAGCAGGCTGGCAAACTGCGAGAGGTTGCCGTTGGACTGGATATTGGCCCACAGCGACGACTGCTGCGAGGCCAGCACCGATGACTCGGCATCGTAGTGGTCGTCCCAGTCGGTGCAGGCCACAAGGGTGGCGGCGACGCCGCAACACACCGTGCCCGCAAGGAGAATATGCTTTATGCTGTTCGTTGTCATAATACTGTCGTACTTGGTTTATGCGTAATGGTGGGGATGTTAATACATGTCTTCGACATACTGCGAGTTGTTGTAGACGTTCTCTGGGCAGAACTCGATGTAGTCGAGGTGGAACTGTGCGCTGGGATTGTCTATCACGGTCTTGAAGCGCAGCCAGTACTCTCCCTGTGAGAACTTGTCCTTGGCGATGATGCGGCGCAGGTCCTCCCGGTTGGCACGTGCCACGGTAGCGCCGTTGACGCCCAGGGTGTAGTAGAGCGGTCCGCGCATGTATCCGAGGTTGCGCATGTTGGCATCGCTCTGCACGCCTCGGTCTTCAGTGAGTGTCCAGAGACACCATCCGGTGCGGGTGTCGGGGGTGCCGTCGCTGTTGTTGACGGGCACGAAGCGCATGTCGAGGGGGATGTCAAGTGCCTTCATCGAGACCAGCTCGCTGCTGGTGCCGAGATAGAACTGGAGCATGCCTCGGTTGCCGTTGGCGGTGTAGCCTATGCGCAGCTCGTAGGTGCCGTCGGGCACAGGCGGCAGGCGCATGGCGAAGTCGTAGTTGCCCACGCAGAGGAACTCGTCGCCCTGATAGTTGGAGTAGTTGCCCTCGTCCTTGGCCAGATAGCGCATCTGGGTGTCGTCGCCGTTGTAGACCACCATATTGTTGAAGTAGTTGCTCGGGAAGCGCACGCGGCTGAAGTCACCGCCGTCGGCATGGGCCTTGATTTCCGACTGCGTCATGCCACGTATGCTGTTCGACATCATCTCCCCGAGCAGCGAGGTGTCGTCGAAGCGCATGCGCTCGTTGAGTGCGCCGTGGGGCACGTTGCTGTTGTAGACGAGCACGTCGAGGATGGGGTGTATGTATCCGTTGGCCGAGGCTATCTGTGCATTGGCTCCGGCGAGCTCCACGCCTTCAAACTTCACGCTGTGCATGGCCTCGGTGCCCAGCTCGGCCACACGGTCGGTGAGCGAGTTGTTGTCGGTCCAGCGGTTCAGGCGGCGCTTGCCGCTGTTGCGCGTCATCTTGACCAGTGTGTAGGGGAGCAGGGTCTCGTAGTACTCGCAGAGCGTGACCTTCGAGACCTGGTTGTAGTCGTAGACGAGCTTGTCGAACGGCACCTTGCAGGCCACGATGTGATAGCGCATGAACATGTTGAGCACGTTCCACTGGTTGTCGTAGTCGGTGCCGGTGCTCACCTGTATGTTGTGGTTGCGTGCATAGTCATACCAGCCGCTGCTCTGCTCGGCACTGCGCCCGTACCATGCGGCAGCCGAGTCGGCCAGCTGCTCCACGCTGGTGATGTTGTGCTGGGCAAACACGTCGTCGGTCTCGGCAAAGATGGTGTAGCCCATCTCGCACTTCTCCGGCACCCAGTAGGCCGACTCGTTGGTCACCTCGTTGAGTCCGGTCTTCTGCTGTTCGGTGAGCTGGTCGGCCAGTCCGGTGGCCTTGAGTGCAGCAGAGAAGATCCTGAACTTGTCATCGTTGCTCTCGAGCTCGCCTGAGACGAGCAGGTTGGAGCGGCGTATGACGCGGTCTATCTCATGCAGCACGCCGTTCTCGAGCTCGTTGTCCATACTGGTGACGAGCGATGCGCGGCTGATGAGCACCTGTCCCGAGACGCTGTCGATGCTGGTGTTGATGTCGCGTCCGAGCAGTGTCTTGATGGTCATGCCGTTGCCCATGTTGACGCCCATCACCTTGTTGGCCACGAGGTGGAAGAGGGCAATGTCCTCACAGAGAGAGTCGGTGAGTCCCTCCAGACCTCGTGCGGTCATGCCGTTGTGGGGCAGGTCCTTGTTGGTCATGTCGTCGTAGAGGCTGTCTATGTACTCGGTGACAGCCTCGTTGGTGGGTGCGAAGCAGGTGTATGTGCCGTAGGCAGCCAGTATCTTGTCGTAGCTGATGCGGCTGAGGATGTAGTGGAAGTCGCTGAAACGCTCGCTGCGGTTCAGCAGGTAGTCGTCGATGGTCTCGCCGGTGAAGGTGTAGAGGTTGGACTCGTCGATGTCCTCCTTGCAGGAGTCCATCACCAGCGGCGTGGCGGCAAGAAGCAGATAGCAGGCGCCGGCCACCACCTTTCTTATATTAATGGTAATCATAGCTCTATATTTTCTGTGGTCAGTAAAATCAGTTCTTGCTTGTGGTCTTCTCCTGCACGTAGACAGGGTTCTGCTTCAAGAGGCTATTCACTTTGGTCTCGCGCTCGAGCACGGGCCAGTAGAGGAAGGGCTCGCTCTTCATCTTGTAGCTCACGGCGTCGCCCTTGCCTCCCTCGCCATACTTGCGCACGACGAAGCGCAGCATCTGCGGGTGCAATGCGGGCCATGCGGCCTGGTCGGCAAGCAGCTGGTTGGCATCCACGCCGGTCATGTGGCGGTAGGAGAAGCGCACGAGGTCCCACCAGCGCTTGCCCTCGAAGCAGAGCTCGCGCTCGCGCTCGGCCAGCACGAGCAGCTCCATAGCGTCCTTGGAGTTGTAGTCCTCAAACTTCAGCGTGTCCTTGGCATCCATGTCCATGGAGCGTTTGTTCACCACCTGCACGAGGTCGAAGGCACGCTTCAGGGGGGCCTGGTCGGCATCGTCGGCCGCGGTCTCCACGAGTGCCTCAGCCTCCATGAGCATGAGGTCGGTCAGGCGGTAGACCACCCAGTTCTGCCGGAAGTCGGAAACGTCACGGGAGGTGGTCTTCGTGGGCCCCTCGGTGCTGGTGACAGCCACGGTCAGGGAACCACCGTCGACCATCTTTCGTATGCTCAGCTCGGTCGACTCCTCGTTGTTGGCACCATAGACGTTGTTCCAGAAGCGCAGGTCGTTGCGCGAGAAGTATATCTTCTGGCCCTGCACCGTATTGGCGTTGGCAGCAACGGTATTGAAGAGTTCTGAAGCCATCAGTTGGCTATAGGTCTTCACGTCCGTGGGTTTGCCATCTTTGACAGTGAAAACCTCGTAATAGAGCCACGACAGATTGTTGTTGGGGTTGTCCTTGCCGTTGTATTGCCACTCGAGTATGCTCTCGTGTGAGTTGCCGTTGTTGTAGCCGAAGATCTGGTAGAGTGCATTCTCTCCCCTGACGAGGTGATAGCGGTCAGTGGCAGTGGCGCTGATGCGGTCGGTATTGTTCTGCTGGTAGTAGAGGTCCTTGGCAGCGATGACCTTCTCTGCGTAGGCGATGGCCTGCTGGTAGTCGCTCTGGCTGTGGGTCATGGCGGCGCGCCATAGGTAGATGTCGGCGATGAGTGCGTCGACGGCGTCGCGCGTGAAGTATCCCACGTTCTGCCAGCTGCCGTAGCCGTAGGCACCCGAGCGTACGATATAGCGTTCGGCCTCCATGAGGTCGTCGAGGCACTGCTGCAGCACGACGGCAGGTGCGCTCTGTGCAAGTGCGAGTTCCTGTGCATCGTCCTCATACGACTGCGTGGTGAGGGGCACGTCGCGGAAGGCACGCACCAGGTAGAAGTAGCAGAGGGAGCGCAGGGCGAGCATCTGTGCCCGCACGGTCTGATAGTCGCCCTCGGTGAACTCCGGGTCGGCGGCCATCACCTCCGGCGCATGAGCCAGTACGATGTTGCAGTTGTTGATGACTTTGTAGAACGCCGCCCAGTCGTTATAGCCGTTGGTGGGCAGCAGGTTGAGTGCGCTGATGTTGTCGAGCGTGGTGTTGTTGAGGTCGGCCTGCTTGACGAGCTCGTCGCTGCGGAAGGCTCCCCAGATGACGGCCCGGTCCTGGATGGCACCGTCGAGCATGCTCTTGTAGGCTCCGTTGACCATGCCC
>CAJOHP010000168.1 GCA_905234355.1 uncultured Prevotella sp.
GCCCTTGGTACCGTTGACGGCATTGGCAGCTATGAGCACCGTGGCCGATGGCACATGCACTCCGGCCGTCGGTCTGCTGGCGGCGGCACGCTGCTGGGCAAGACGCCGGCCGAAGTGCGGGGGGATGACCAGCACCACGTCGGCCGCGCCGCGCTCTATCTCGGCGAGCGCTGCCTGGTAGGTGGCCTTCTGCCCGTTGAAGACGAAGTAGTCGCTGGCCTCGATGCGGCGCACTAGCTGCTGCGACGACGTGGAGCGGTCGTTGTCTACCACGTCGACCACAATGTTCTTCACCTCCATGCTCATCACCCACGGCATGACGCACATGATCATAACGGGAAACACCACTATCAGCTTAGGCAGGAAGGCGCCCCGCCGTATCTGCAGGAACTCCTTTTGTATGAGATACTTTATCATAGCTATGCAACTTCTTTCTTAACTACTCCAACCTCGTCTTGAACATCTTGAGGGCCACGGCGAGCAGCAGTGCGGTCATGCCGGCGAGTATGCCTATCTCCCTGGCCACCCCGCCGATGCCTACGCCCATGATCATCAGCTTGCGCATGGCATCGATGTAGTAGCGCGGGGGCACGACGGCGGCTATCCACTGCAGCACCTGCGGCATCGACTCCACGGGAAACATCATGCCCGAGAGCATCACTACAGGCATGAGCAGCACCATGGCCGAGAGCAGCAGGGCTGCGAGCTGCGTCTGGGCTACGCTCGAGATGAGCAGTCCGAGCGACAGAGCCAGCAGGATATAGACGATGCTCACCACAATAATCCACGACAGGGAGCCCGCCAGCGGCACGCCCAAGACGTAGCGGGCCATGAGCAGGATGACCATGAGTATGGCGAAGGCCAGCACCAGATAGGGTATGGCCTTGGCTATAATCACCACAAGCGGCCTGACGGGCGAGACGAGCAGCACCTCCATCGTGCCCCGCTCCTTCTCGCGGACGATGGAGATGGAGGTCATCATGGCACAGATGAGCATGAGCAGCATGCCCATGATGGCAGGCACGAAATTGTAGGCCGACCTCATCTGCGGGTTGTAGAGCAGCCTGAGCGCCACGGCCCCTGCCCCACCCTGCGAGGCTGAGGAGCCGACAGATGGGCTGCCGGCGGGCTGCGACAGGATGGCTTGTGCATACGTGGTCCACTGCTGGGCCATGTTGGGGTCGGAGCCGTCGACCATCAGCTGCCAACGGCGGCGATGGCCTCCCGTGCCCGCAGGGAGAGCTTGGTGGGTGGATCCGCCGGGGATGAGGCCCATGTCGGCCTGCTGACTGCGTATGAGCTGCTCGGCCTCGCGCGGCGTACTCACCGTGCCGACGATGGTGAAGTACTCCGACTGCGATAGCCGCTCTATGGCTTGCTGCGTCTGATGGTCCGTCTGTGAGGTGACCACCACCGTCCGCACGTTCTTCACGTCGGTAGTGATGGCAAAACCGAAGAGGAGCATCATCACCACAGGCATGCCGAAGAGGATGAGCATCGTGCGCTTGTCGCGCAGGATGTGCTTGGACTCTTTTACTACGAATGACAGAAACTGCTTCATAACTGCGAAAGATAAGAACTGATCACGCATCCGACGAGCGTGTGGCTTGTCGGGCGAGGTAAGTAAAGACGTGGTCCATGTCGGGCTGGCCGAAGCGCTGCTTCAGCTCGGCGGGCGTGCCGAGGGCCCTGATCTTGCCGTCGACCATGATGGAGATGCGGTCGCAGTACTCGGCCTCGTCCATATAGTGGGTGGTGACAAAGACGGTGATGCCCCGGCGAGCAGCGTCGTAGATGAGCTCCCAGAACTGTCGGCGCGTGGCTGGGTCGACGCCTCCCGTCGGCTCGTCGAGAAACACCACGCCCGGCTCGTGGAAGATGGATACGGAGAAGGCCAGCTTCTGCTTCCATCCCAGCGGCAGGCTGCCGACCAGCGAGTCCCTGTGCTCGGCAAACTGCAGACGTTCCAGCAGCTCGCCGGTCTTGCGCCTGATGTCGGCGTCGCTCATACCGTAGATGCCGGCAAAGAGACGGATGTTCTCGCCCACGGTCAGGTCGTCGTAGAGGGAGAAGCGCTGCGACATATAGCCGATGTGCTTCTTGATCTGCTCGTGCTGGGTGCGGATGTCGTAGCCACAGACGGTGCCCGTGCCGCTCGTGGGCTGGTTCAGGCCGGTCAGCATGTGCATGGCTGTGGTCTTGCCGGCACCGTTGGCACCCAGAAAACCGAATATCTCGCCACGCCTGACACTGAACGAGATGTCGTCGACGGCATGAAACGTGCCGAAAGCTTTCACCAAGTGCGAGACGGCGATGACGGGTGCCTCGCCCGCGGCTCCCCGAGGGGGAGCTATGGTCTCTGGGGAATGGACTGTCGTGTCGCCATCGGGTGGCGAAAGGGGGGGCGGGCAGAAGATGTCCTTGAACTCGTCTAATATGGCATCGGGCGTCCCTACGCCTTTTATCTGTCCGTGGTCGAGGAATGCCACACGCTCGCAGCAACGCACCTCGTCGAGATAGGGCGTGGAGGCCACGATGGTGATGCCGCGCTCCTTCAGCGTCAGGAGCATCTCCCAGAACTCCTTGCGGCTCACGGGGTCTACGCCCGTGGTAGGCTCGTCGAGGAAGAGCACGCTGGGCGAGTGAACCAGTGCACAGCTGAGCGCCAGCTTCTGCTTCATGCCCCCCGACAGCGCCCCGGCCTTACGGTCCCGGAAACGCTCTATCTGCGAGTAGACGGCACGTATGCTGTCGTAGCCCTGCCCTATAGTGGTACCGAACAGCGTGGCGAAGAACCGGAGGTTTTCCTCGACAGTCAGGTCCTGATAGAGCGAGAAGCGGCCGGGCATGTAGCCCACGCGGCAGCGCACCTGCCGCATCTGCCTCACCACATCGTAGCCGTCGACCGTGGCCGTGCCTGTCTGGGGCAGCAGCAGCGAGCAGAGTATGCGAAACAGCGAGGTCTTGCCGGAACCGTCGGGACCGATGAGGCCGAACACCTCGCCCTTGGCGACGGCAAACGACACGTCGTCGAGGGCTTTCACCTGGCCGTAGCTCTTGCTCACATGGCTTACTTCTATTGCGTTCATAGTTTCACCTCGCCATACATACCTATCTTTATATAGCCGTCGTTCTTCACGGCTATCTTCACGGCATACACCAGATCGGCCCGCTCGTCATCGGTCAGGATGGTCTTTGGCGTGAACTCCGAGCGGGAGGATATCCAGCTGACGGTGCCGTCGTACTCCTTCCGCTGCCGGTCGCCATAGTCGGCAAAGACCTTCACCTGCTGTCCCAACCTGATGTCTTGCAGCTGAGCCGAGGTGACGTAGGCCCGCAGGTACATGTGCTGCGTGTCGGCCACCCTGAAGAGCGGCTTGCCTGTGGCCACATACTCGCCACACTCTGCGTATTTCTCCAGGACGGTGCCGCTCACGGGCACTGCCACATGGCACTTGCGGAGCATGTCGCGCAGCTGCTCTATCTGCACATCAGCCGTCGAGAGCTGGGCATCGAGCGTGGAGAGCTGCGTGCGGAGGGTGCTCACCTGGGCATCGAGCTGCTTCTGCAGCACCTTCACCTGGCTCGTGGCATCGTCGAGCATCTTCGAGGGAGCCGCACCGTCGGCCACCAGCTCGCGGTATCGCTGCTCCTCCTGCCTGGCCTTGGCCAGCTGCTGGCGCGTGGCAGCTATCTGCCGCTCCATGTCGGGTTTCTGGCTCTGGTAGACTGTCTTGGTCGCTCGCAGCTGCTGTATCTTCAGCCACGTCTGCGTGGTGTCTATCAGTCCCACCTCCTGACCTTTCACTATGCTGTCGCCCTCGCCGACAAGGAGCGACAGCAAGGCCCCGCTCTGCTCGGCATACACGGTGGTCTCCGTCGACTCAAACGTGCCAGTGGCATCAAAAGCGCTTTCCTCTGCACCGCAGGAGGCCAGCATCAGGGCCATGCCTGCCATGGTCAATATCTTTCTCATACTCATTGCTACTACTGATTGTTAGTGGTGAATTTTTCGTCGTATATCTTTTTCAGCATCTCTATCTCGTGCATCGACCGCTGCACAAGGGCGGCATTCTCCTGATGGATTTCACTCAGCAGGCTGTTCACGTCGATGATGCCATGTGCGAGTTTCGACTCGGCTGCCTTCCTGACGGCTGCCCGCAACTGTATGATCTCCTCGTCGTGGGCCATCAGTCGCCTGTAGCGGTCTTGCTCTTCCTGCTGCTGAATCAGCTCCAGATGATTGTTGAAGAGAAACAGCTCACGGTCTGACTCCGTCTGTTGGCGCTGCAGCTGCAGCTTCGCCTTGTCGCTCTTGCGGGTGTAGAGCGCCCCGATGTTCCAGGTGAGGCGGGCGCCTATCATGCCGTTCAGGCTCCACTTGTGCGACATCATGTCCTCAAACATGTTGTAGCCAGAATAGCCGTAGTAGCCCTGTGCAAACACGCCCAGCCTGGGCTTCAGCGCCGCGTCAAGTCCCCTCTCTTGTGCATCGGCCAGACGGAGCCGGGCATCAAACAGTCGCATCTCCGGCCGGTGAAGTGATTTTGCTGCCGCCATACCATCCGCAGGCGACACTTCATTCTGCATCCTTAATTCTTCACTCCTTTGTATTGTCTTCACCTCCATGCCGCAGAATGCCGAGAGCATAGCCTTCAGCATACGCTGCTGCGACTCCAGGCTTGTGGCCTGCTGAACGACGGCGAGCCGCTCTGCCTTGACGTTCTGCCAGTGATTGCATTTAACTCAACCATAATACCGTCAAGTTCAATTCTCGCCTCTTCATTTTTTGAAATTGTTCCGTCAACCTGCTCTTTTAACACCAGCATGAGCAGCGAGAAATACATCTCGTTGACGCGGCGGCGCACGGCATACAGGCTCACTGCCGTCTGGGCCGACTGCACCTGGCCCTGCTCACGGGCAATGGCCTTCTGGCTACTGACGGCGCCACCGTCATAGACGGTCTGGCTGATGTCTATGCCCACGCGGTACTGGTCACGGCGCAGGCCCTTCATGTCGATGCCCATCTGCTGATAGACGGCCTTCATCTGCCCGGGCCACGACACCACGTCGCTCTGCCAAGTGGCCTGGGCATGGGCCGACACCTGGGGAAGCCAGCCCTTCTGGATGTTGGCCAGCGTCAGCTCGGTGGTCTTCTCTATGAGGCCATACTGACGGATGAGCGGATAGTTGCGCTCGGCCCACTGCTGGCACTCCTCCACCGTCTGACCCAGGGCGGGCATGCCTAGGGCTATAAGGGCGGAGATGAGGATAGTATTCTTCATGTTCACTAATATTTTGGGGTTCACGGTGCAAAGGTACTACTTTTCCCTGTCACTCCTGTTATCCTTTTGTATGGAAAAAGGATGAATTTGTACGATAGCTGCCTCGGGGATTGTTTCACCTGTGTTTCATTTTGTTTGATATAGGTCAATATCGAAACATTTTTATGCAGAATTATTTTGCGCGTAAGCTAAAACTCGCTATCTTTGCAGGCAGAAAAGAATATTTTTGATTTGTTTTAGTAGATTAGTTTTTAAGTAGTTTGTTTTTTGAGAATCGGCTGTCGTGATGACATCCGATTTTTTTGCTACTCATCTTCGTCGTTTTCATAGTTTTTCAGTACCTTTGCATCTTGATAGCAAACCAATAACTCCATCAGCCCATCAATCAATGAAACGAATACTCACACTCTTCTCCCTGTCGTGGTTCTGCTTAGGAGCCTCGGCCCAGACGCCCATCGCCGGTGCGCTGCCGTCATACAACGAGCAGTCGCGCGGCCAGTCGCGCACGATGCAGTACCAGCCCGAGGGCCGTGCCTTCGTCTGCGTGGGCGGCACCAACCGCTTCACCCGTGCCCTCTATGGCGGTCCTGCCGACTACCGTGTAGAGACGAGCGACCGTCCCGTCTTTGCCGTGGTGAAGAAGGGCCATCACCGCAGTGTGCGCTTTGTGGTCAACGGCGTGCCCCTTGACTCCACCGACTACTGCAAGGCGTTCTATCAGGACGGCATGCGCGAATACTGGCTGGCCGACCGCCGCTGGGACGCCTATGGCCGTGGCGTGCTGCGTGTGCGCGTGGCGGCACTGCCCGACGAGGAGGGCGCCATCTGGCAGTTTGTGGCCAACGACACACCGCGCCCGCTGCGGGTCACGACACGCGTGTGCCACATAGCTAACACAAAGCTCAAGCGCAACGGCGACCTGGGTGCCGATGCGCCCGGAGCATTCGAGCCCGCCCCCGGCGAGCCCGGACTGGTGGTGACGCCGGCCATGAGCGTGGGCAAGGATGCCTATGCCCACGTGGTCGTCAGGCTCGACCAGGTGGTCAGCATGCCCGACGGCGATGCCTATGAGCTGTGGCAGCGCACCACCGACCACTACCGGCGGCTGGCAGCAAGGGTGGAGCTGAACACGCCCGACCCCTTTATCAACACCCTGGGCGGAGCGCTCGCCGTGGCGGCCGACGGCGACTGGGACGGCAAGACATGGCTGCACGGCTGCATAGGCTGGCGCATGCCGCTGGCCGGATGGCGGGCGGCCTATGCCGGCGACGTGCTGGGATGGCCAGAACGCGCCGTGAGCCACTTCAACGCCTACGCCAAGAGCCAGGTGACCGACCGGCCGGCCACACGCCCCCACCCCACGCAGGACCCCAAGATGCACATGGCAAGGGCAGAGAAGAGCTGGGGCACACAGATGTATAGCGACGGCTACATCTGCCGCAATCCCGAGCGCAACGACCAGATGCACCACTACGACATGAACCTGAACTACATCGACGAGCTGCTCTGGCACTTCCAGTATGATGCCGACCCGGCCTACATGAGGCAGATGTGGCCTGTACTGCAGCGCCATCTGGCCTGGGAGAAGCGCAACTTCGAC
>CAJOHP010000169.1 GCA_905234355.1 uncultured Prevotella sp.
GCCCCACGGTTTCTTCTCTAATTCCTTCTCAAATTCTTAGTAAGAATAAAATTCTCTAATTCTCTAATTCTTGATAAATAAGATGGGAAACTTTAATTACTTATCAAGAATCAGAGAATATCACTCTTTATCAGTATCTATAAGGGATTAGAGAAAGAATGATGTCGCTACGCCGTAGGGACGGGCTTTATGCCTGTCCGAAACACCGTGTGTATGTGTGTGGTGTCGCGCCGTAGAGACGGGGGGACACGCCAAGAGAACAGTCGGGGGTTTCACGCCAAGAGAAAAGCCTTCGGGTCCGGACGGCATCACTTTGGCTGCTCAGCCTCCAGACGGTCTACGGCCCCGCTGACGGGCGAGAGCCACAACCGCGTGGTGTAGCGCTTGTTGAAGAGCTCGCCGCTGAGCAGCTCCACATGTCCGAACTGCGCAGCAGGCATCTCCACGACCTGCAGCTGCTGCGCACCATGGAAGATGGTGACGCGCATCTTGCCCGGCACGTTGACGTATATGCCCGTCTCCACCGTCTTGTGCTTCTTGCCCTTGCCCTCGTCGGCAGCAGGAAGCGCCGTGATGTCGTCCACGCTGATGTAGAAAGGCTCACCCGAGAGGTCGTCCTTGTCCACCAGTCCGCGGCGCTGCGACAGGCGGAACAGGGGCTGTCGCGTGGTGCTGCCCTCGGGGGCCATCACGACCACATGCTCGGTGGTGTCGCACTCGGTGACACCCTGGAAGAGCTGCGTGAGCGCCTGGTCTTGCTGGCTTATCTGGCCAAGCATGAACTGCATCTGCGCCCCATCGGTGGGCATGAAGTCGGCCTGGCCCTTGATGAGCAGGCTACGGTTCTCGCGCAGGTCGTATATCTCGCGTGCCGTGAGCTCGGCCATCTTCGCCGTGCTGCCAGCGGCCAGTATCTCCTCGTTCATGTATTGCCGCGGGTTGACGGGTGCCGGACGGACTGCCGGGCGGAAGGGGGCGGGCAGCTGCTCGGCACGCGGCTCGGCATTGATGGCTAGCAGGCGGCCGTCGTCGGCGAGCGCCACATTGGCGGCCACGGTGCGGGCGTTGAACTTCACGGCAAAGGCCTTCGCCGTGTCGGCCACACCTATGGGCACGGCCGTCAGCCCCACCACACGGTAGCTCACCGACGGCTCCAGGCTCACATTGTTCAGCCGGAGGTAGCGCTGAGCATAGCGTGCAAAGTCGCCCGGACGGTAGCTGGTCTTCTCGATGAGCACGCTCACACGCACCGCCGTCTTGGGCAGGAAGTAGACGGCGCCCTCCTGTGTGACGCCAGGCTGGTACTGTTCTGTCTGAGTCTGGGCGGCCAAGGGACTGCTGTGCAGTGCCACGGCAAGCAGCGCCAGGCGAAGGGCGCGGCGGCCGGCCGGCATATACTTGATAGTCTTCATCTTCTCTGTCTTTTTAGTATGATTGTTCATGCCACTTTTCTTCTATCCCTCACTTTCTTCTTCACTCATGGTCACCTCAGCCTGCAGTGTCTGGAACGCCTGTGGCAGATAGTCCACCAGGTCGCTGGCCATGAGGCTCTCCTGTCCTAAGGCGTCGGCAGCCAGGTCGCCGGCCAGTCCGTGCAGGTAGACGCCGAGCATCGAGGCATGCTGCCGGCTGTATCCGCGCGCCAGCAGTCCGGTGATGATGCCAGTGAGCACGTCGCCACTGCCTGCGGTGGCCATGCCGGCATTGCCTGTGGGATTGAAGGCGATGTGGCCGTCGGGCATGCAGATGGCGGTGTAGCGCCCCTTGAGTATGACGTAGCCCTGCAGTCGCTCGGCCAGGTCGCGCGCCTTGGTGAGGCGCTCGAAGGAGTCGATGCACTGTCCCTCCATGCGCTCGAGCTCTTTGGGATGGGGTGTGAGTATGATGCCTTTGGGCAGCTGCTGCAGCCATGCGCGCCGTCCGGCCAGGATGTTGAGCGCATCGGCATCGGCCACGACGGGGCACTGTGCCCGGCGCAGCTGTGCGATGAGGGCTATGCCGGTCTGCTCGCTGGTGCCTATGCCTGGCCCTACGCCCATGGCCTGAAACTCGTCGGTCGTGGGCACGGGGTCGCTGAAGGCCGACTCCTCGCGGTCTATGTCGAGCACCGCCTCGGGCACGGCCTGCTGCATCACAGCCACATTGCGACGCGGGGTGTGCATGGTGAGCTTGCCGGCACCGGAGCGCATACAGGCACGCGCCGAGAGGATGGCAGCGCCGGCCATGCCATAGCTGCCGGCGATGAGCAGGGCGTGGCCCATCTGCCCCTTATGGGCAAAGGGGTGACGGGGCATGAGCAGCTGTCCGACGGAAGAAGACTCCATGAGCGTGTAGTGGGCCTCGGTCTTGGCGATGCCCTCGGCGCTCAGCCCGATGTCGAGCACCTGCAGCTCGCCCACATACTGCTCGTGCTCGGCAAAGAGGAAGGCGAGCTTCATGTGGCCCAGCGTCAGCGTCAGCGTGGCACGGATGATGTTGGCACTCACGTTGTAGGTGTTGTCTTCCGGCATGAGGCCCGATGGCATGTCTATGCTCACCACCTCGGCTTTTGCCGCATTGATGTATTTCACGAGCGAGGCAAATCCGCCGGCAAGCGGTTTGTTGAGACCGGAGCCGAAGAGGCCGTCGACCACGAGCATGCCCTGCTCCAGCCGCGGCGGATCAAACTCCTGGGTCACCTCGGTGAGGCTCCGCGACCGCTTGTCGAGCAGGCGCTGACGGTTTTCGGCACAGTCGGCCGACAGATGGCCCGTGATGTTGAACAGGTAGGCATGCACGTCGTAGCCCTGCACGATGAGCAGACGGGCCACGGCGAGGGCGTCGCCGCCGTTGTTGCCCGGGCCGGCAAAGACCACGACGGGCACCTCACGCCCCCAACGCTCGCAGATGACGGCTGCCAGGGCGTGAGCAGCACGCTCCATCAGGTCGACCGACTTGATGGGCTCGTGCTCTATGGTATATTTGTCGAGCTCACGTATCTGAGCTGCGGTGAGAATCTTCATAAGAGTCGGTATTACACTTTGCGGCTGCAAAATTAGCAAAAAATGGCGAAACGGCGGCATCTTTTCATAACATTAACGCTCGCTTGCGCCCTATTTACGCTATTATTTCGCACAAACGCTTGCCTATTCGGATTTTTATGCTTACCTTTGCCGGACAAATGGCCTGCCGGCAGCCGGCAGCCGCAGCCGTCGGCCCCACGCGCACAGACGGCAGCCGCACAGCCCGGCCGCGCCCGCACGCCCCCCCCCTCAAAACAAGCTAACGACATGAGCAGAGTAACCGTAAAAGACAAGACCTTCGAGACCTCGCTGACCGAGGCACAGATAAAAGCCAGGGTGAAAGAGCTGGCCCGGCAGATGTCGGCCGACCTGGCAGGCACCAACCCGCTACTGCTGGGCGTGCTCAACGGCGCCTTCATCTTCGCTGCCGACCTAATGCGCGAGATGACCATACCGTGCGAGATATCCTTTGTGAAGCTCGCATCCTATCAGGGCACCACCTCTACAGGAAAGGTGAAAGAGGTGATGGGCATCAACGAAGACCTCACGGGGCGCACCGTCGTCATCGTGGAAGACATCGTCGACACCGGACAGACCATGAAGAGCATGGTCGAGTCGATAGGCACGCGCAACCCCGCTGCCGTGCACATCTGCACCCTCTTCGTCAAGCCCGACAAGCTCAAGGAGCCCATCGACATCAGGTATGCAGCCTTCTCCATACCCAACGACTTCATCGTGGGCTACGGACTCGACTACGACCAGCAGGGACGCGGACTGCGCGAGATCTACACGCTGGTGGAAGAATAGTCGCCCTACCCAACTCCACACCTACCCCTCCCCGAACTCCAATATCATCACACAGCAAATGAAAAATATAGTAATCTTCGGTGCCCCCGGCTCCGGCAAGGGCACACAAAGCGACAGGCTGATAGAGAAATACGGTCTGAACCACATCTCCACAGGCGACGTGCTGCGCGCTGAAATAAAGAAAGGCAGCGACCTGGGCAAGACCGCTCAGCAGTATATAGACCAAGGCCAGCTCATCCCCGACGACCTGATGGTGAGCATCCTGGCCAGCGTCTACGACGCGTTCGGCCGCGAGCACAGCGGCGTCATCTTCGACGGCTTCCCACGCACCATCCCGCAGGCCGAGGCGCTCAAGGCCATGCTGGCCGAGCGTGGCGACCAGGTAGCAGCCATGATAGAGCTCGACGTGCCCGAGGACGAACTGATGAAGCGCCTGCTGCTGCGCGGACAGCAGAGCGGACGCGCCGACGACAACGAGGAGACCATCAAGAAGCGACTCGTGGTCTATCACTCACAGACGCAGCCGCTCATAGACTGGTATCGCAAGGAGGGACTGCACCACCACATCGACGGACTGGGCGACCTCGACCGCATCTTCCACGACATTGCCGCTGTCGTGGACAGTCTGTAGGACCTGTGCGCCACCATCCCACCTCGTGCCTGTGCCACCCGCTGACGACACCATCCCACCTCGTGCCTGTGCCACCCGCTGTAGGGACGGGCTTTATGCCTGTCCGCCACTTTCAGCAGATGTACGTCTTGATTTCGGACAGGCATAAAGCCCGTCCCTACAGCGGGACACACCACGCGTTTTTTCGGACAGGCATAAAGCCCGTCCCTACAGTGTGACCGCCAGTGTCCGGAAAACAGGCGTTTTATGTAAGCGTAAATAATAAGTTGGTAAAAAAATGATGAACACGAATTACCATTAATTATCCATTAATTGCTGCGCGTAGTCATTATATGATTAATTATATGGTAATTATATGTTTATTAATAATCGTA
>CAJOHP010000170.1 GCA_905234355.1 uncultured Prevotella sp.
CCGTGCCCTCGGCGCCCGCGTCGGTGAGCGTCACCTGGGCAATGTGCTCTATGCTCCCCGTGCCGGGGTGGTAGACGTAGTAGCCCTGCTGTGCCGCCACGTAGAGGCGGTCGTCGTAGAGTGCGAGGCTATTGAGCAGGAAGGGTGCCTCCAGCAAGCGGGTCCAGCGGCGTGCCTTCACGTCAAAGTGTAGCAGCACCGACTCGCTCTGTCCGCTGCGTATCTGGAAGTAGCCGCCCTTGTAGGGCAGGATGTGCGACTCGTGATTGTATTTCTCTATCGAAGCCCAGTCGTCGTAGGCTTGTGTGTGATGGTCCACGCCGCCGGTCTGCAGGTTGATGCCCACCTCCTCGCCGTTGTCATAGAAAGCGAGTAGCAGCTTGCCCTGCTGCACGTCAATGTCCTGCAGGTTGCGGTCGCGCAGCACCTGATAGTATTTCTTCTGTGTCACGCCGTAGAGTCCCCGCTCGGTGAGCAGCCACACGCGACTGCTGTCGGCCTCGCTGAAGAAGTCGAGCACGGGCTCGTCGCATCCGAGCTCATTGCGCACCACGGCGCCTACATCGCTCACGAAGTCTTCCTGCAGCAGGTCCACACAACTCAGCGTGAAGGCATTCTTCATCCACAGGTGATGCTTGCGGTCCGATAGCCGCCATGGTAGTGCTGCAGGGGTATCTGCTTCACCGGCTCGTCGTTGATATGGGAGAAGGATGTGCCGTCATAGAAGTTGATATTGCCAATGGTGGAGATGATCATGCGTCCCGTCTTGGTGCATATCACCACGTCGGCACTGTTGTCGGCCAGTCCGTTAGCCGCGTTGATCACACGAAACGTGCGTCTCTCCTCGGCTCCGAAGGCTGTCGCGACGGCCATCAGCCAGCATATCATGATATATAATTGTCGCCTCATCAGGTTCATGCTTGAGCTTAAATAATTTTGTCGCCACAAAAATACGCAAAAAACGGGGAATACGCAAATTTTAAGTAAAAAAAGGCATGCAGGGACGCTAAAAAAAGCGTCGTAAGCCATCAGGAAGCTATGCTACGTCTGGGCGATGCCTGTCATTGACAGGTAATTACTTTGATGACGTGTCTGCCACTCACTCGACTATAGGGGCATAGTCGGGCACATGGGTGCTTCTGATGCGCCATTCCTTGGGGTAGTGATTGTTGGCGCGCGTGCCGATGTTCTTGGCCAGGCCGAGTCTGCGTCCGGCAAAGGTGGTGCAGACGATGCCGCGTGGTGCATCGGAGGGTAGCGTGACGGTCTCGCCACGCAGATAGGCTATGGCCTGCTGATAGCTGAGCTCTACGTCGGGCACAGCAGGGTCGGAAAGGGTGAAGGGAGGTGTGAGCACATGCAGGGCCGCCGATGGTGGAGCAATCTTCGCCGCCTTGGGCGTTCCGCCCTTGCGCAGTACGCACATGAAGAGTCCCTCGCCGCGGCTGATGCCGGGAATAAACCGATAGACCGGTGCCGTGAAGCCCTCGAGCAGCGATCCCGTGATATCCCATCCGGCCTGCGTCTCCACGTGCAGCGCCTCAGCATCGAGATGGCCGAGCATCCAGGCCACGTTTTCTTCGTTCTCACGGGTATTGAAGGTGCAAGTGCTGTAGACGAGCAGTCCACCGTCGGCGAGGCATTGCCACGCGTCGCTCACGATGTCGCGCTGCAGCTGTTGCAGGCGCTCCACATGCTGCAGGCTCCACTCGCCGATGGTCTGCGGGTCCTTGCGAAACATGCCCTCACCGGAGCAGGGCACGTCGCAGAGTATGACGTCGAAGCGCATGCGCGCCTTACGGTAGTCGCGCGGATAGTTGCAGGTGACGTAGGTGTCGGCACTGCCCCACTTCGTGATGTTCTCCAGGAGTATGCTGGCACGTTGCCTGACCGGTTCGTTGGCCAAGAGCACGCTGCCCTCGGGCAGCCGAGAGCTGGCCAGTGTCGACTTGCCTCCTGGTGCGGCACACATGTCGAGCATGGCCACGGGGCGGTCGGGCAAGTGCTGTCGGAGCACCTCATCGAGAAACATCGACGCAGCCTCCTGCACATAGTAGCAGCCGGCATGCAGCAGTGGGTCGAAGGTGAAGTTGGGTCGCTGCGCCATGTAGTAGCCGCCATGGCACCAAGGCACTGGCTGCGCCCCGGGAGCCACGATGCGTGAGGCCTTCTGCGGATGGAGTCGCAGGCTCACAGGAGGCTCCTCGCTGAAGGCGCCGAGGTAGCGACGGAAGCGCTCCTCGCCCATCATGGCACGTGTCTGGCGTAAGAAGTCGGCAGGTAATTGCATAGTCGGAACGGTCAGAACAGCTCGTCTTCGAGCGATGGTGTGGCAGGCTTGTCAGGCAGGGCCTTCTTGGGCTGCTCCTTGAGCTTTCCGCCCTCGTCGAACATGCCGTAGGTGGTGCGCAGTACAATAAACTCGGTGCGACGGTTCAGCTGGTTGCACACTTCCTGCTGCTCCTCGTCCTTCAGTGACTTGATAAACTCTTCGGTGAGCACGTCGCCCTCCTTCAGCCAGGGATATTTCTCGGTGAGCTTACGCTTCACCACCTTCGGTTTCTCCTTGCCATAGCCGACGGGAGTCAGACGGTCCTTGGCTATGCCATGTTCGATGAGGTAGGCCACGACACTCTCTGCCCGTCGCTGTGACAGTCCCTTGTTGTAGGCCGCCGGACCGCGGTAGTCGCAGTGGGCCGACAGCTCGATGGTGACATTGGGATTCTCGTTGAGCAGCTCTATCAGCTCGTCGAGCGAAGCGGTCGACTCTGGACGCAGCGTGGCCTTGTCGAAGTCGTAGAAGATATTGTCGATGAGCACAGGGGCAGTAATAGAGGCCAGCGGAAACTGCAGCACATACTCCTGCGACTCCATGACGGTGTCGACGCGCAACTGCTCCTTATGGTTGAGGAATCCTTTGCATGTGCCGAGGAAGACGTAGTCTACGCCCGGTTTTATCTCCTGCGTGAAGGATCCGTCGCCCTTCACACTGAGTTTCAGGTTGGTACCGTCGTTGCCCACCATATAGACGAGTCCCTGCGGCAGCTCATAGCCATCCTTCTCATAGACCCATCCCTTGACGGTCTGCACCACCTCGTGCTTTTCAAAGGAGTAGATGTGGTCCCATCCCCGTGCGTCGCCACGATTGGAGCAGAAGAAGCCTCGGTTGTGCAGTCCCTCGAAGGTCATGCCGAAGTCGTCGCCCTGCGAGTTGAGGGGGAATCCTGGATGCTCGAGTGTGTAGCCCTGTGCGGGGTGTGTGCCAACGGTGTCAACTGGTGTCTCCTCGGGCTTAGCAATGAAGATGTCGAGTCCGCCCATGCCTGGATGGCCGTTGCTGCTGAAGTAGAGGTCGCCGTTGGGTCTGAAGGTGGGAAACATCTCGTCGCCCGCCGTATTGACGGGCTCGCCTACATTTTCCACCGGTCCCACGCCCGATGTGGTGAGCGACACGCGCCAGATGTCGAGTCCGCCCATGCCTCCCGGCATATCGCTGACGAAGTAGAGCCACATGCCGTCGGGCGATACTGCTGGATGTGCAAAGAGCGAGAGGGTGTCGCGAGTGATGTCGAGCACCTGGGGCTTTCCCCACGAGGCATCGCTCCGGCTGGAGGTAGCTATCTGTGCATAGCGGGGATAGGAGGGGTCGGTCTTGCAGACGGTGAGGTACATCGTCTTGGAGTCGGGCGAGAAGGAACAGGCTCCCTCGTCGAGCTCGGAGCAGAGGTCGCCCTCGATGTTTTCCGGTTTCTGCCACTTGCCTTTTTCGTCTTTCTGCGCCACGAAGATGTCGGCATTCTTCGTGCCGGTGATGCCGCTGTACTCGTCGCCCACCGCCTGATTGCGCGTAGAGGAGAAAAAGAGCTGGTCGTAGTTGTCGCCGGCGAGCATGGGGGAGTATTCGGCCCGGCGCGAGTTGAAGAGGTCCTGCTTTTTGATGTTATATCCCGAGTATTCGGCATCCTGCTTCCACCTCGGAGCCATGCGTGCAGAGGTGAGCCCGCTCTTCACCAGGGGGTGGCCGGGCATGGAGTCCTGCAGCTGCACAAATATTTTCTCGGCATCCTTGTAGTTGCCGTTTTTCAGCAGCATCTGTCCCAAGCGGAAGAGCGCCGTCGAGTCGGCCTGCTTGTAGCGCACGGCATTGTTGTAGGCTGCAATGGCCCGCTGTGTGTAGTTGATGCGGCGGTAGCACTCGGCCATCTTCAGTGCGCGCTGGCCTCGCAGAGGGCGACTCTTCGAGGGGGTCTGGCTGTAGGCTTTCTTATACTGTGAGGCGGCATCGTAGTATTCGCCCAGGGCATAGAACTTGTCGCCCTTCTTCATGGCCGTGTCGGCGCCGCATCCTGCCAGGAGCAGGGCGACACACAGGAGGGAAATATGGTCGAATACTTTTTGCATACCAATATATAACGCAGCAGATGGCGAATTATTGCCTGCGAGCCTGCAAAAGAGATGAGAAATGAGAGCATAAAATGAGAGATGAGAGATGAGAGATGAGAAATATGATTAGACTGCTATGTGTAGTTTCCTTGAAGCAGCATTATCATATTCCTCATCTCTCATCTCTCATTTTTCATCTCTCATCTCTCATTTTTCATCTCTCATTTTTCATCTCTCATTTTTCATCTCTCATCTCTCATCTCTCATCTCTCATTTTATACTCTGCCGCCATGTGCAGCCTTCGCGCCATCGGGAGCACCCATAGGCTGTGCGCCCCTTCACGATGTGTCCCTGACCGCAGAGGGGGCATGGCTGTCCCTCGACGGGAGACGGGACGGAGGGTTGCGACGCTGTCGCACCATACGGGACTAAGGCGGCTGTCTGCGGCGATGAGGCAGCAGCTGACGGTGTGGCTGTCTGCGGCGATGAGGCAGCAGCGGGCAGCGTGGCGGTCTTTGAGGGGCGGCTTTTTTTCTGTGAGGAAGAGGCAGAGGCTTTCTTCTGCTGTGCAGAGGGGGTGGTCTTCTTCTGTGGCTCGTCGGGAGCAGCGGCGACGCGGCGGTTGGAGGGGTCGCAGACGACCTGCTGCACGATGTCGGTGATCTGCTGCTTCAGCTCGCCGATGAACTGTGCAGCGTCGTACTTCTTGGCCTCGATGTCGCGCAGCTTCTTCTCCCAGATGCCTGTGAGCTCAGCACTCTTGAGCAGCTCCTCGTGTATGAGGTCGATGAGCTCCATGCCGGTGGGTGTGGCCACGAGGCGCTTGCGCTCCTTGCGGATGTAGTGGCGCTTGAAGAGCGTCTCGATGATGGCGGCGCGGGT
>CAJOHP010000171.1 GCA_905234355.1 uncultured Prevotella sp.
GTGAAGAAAGGCGACATAGCCATGGCTGTGTCTGGGCGTGTGCGCTCACTGCTGCAGACGGAGCGTCTCATGCTCAACATCCTGCAGCGCATGAGCGGCATCGCCACCATGACCCACCGCTACGTGGAACGGCTCGAGGGCACCGGCACACGCGTGCTCGACACACGAAAGACCACACCAGGCATGCGCATGCTCGAGAAACAGGCAGTGAAGATAGGAGGCGGATGCAACCACCGCATCGGACTCTTCGACATGATACTGCTCAAGGACAACCACATCGACTTTGCCGGGGGCATCGTCAACGCCATTGACCGCTGCCACAAATACCTGGAAGAGAAAGGGCTCAAGCTGAAAATAGAGATTGAGGTCAGGTCGTTCGACGAGCTGCAGCAGGTGCTCAGCCACGGCGGAGTAGACCGCATCATGCTCGACAATTTCTCCGTGAGCGACACACGACGGGCCGTGGAGCTCATCGGCCACCGCTACGAGACCGAGTCGTCGGGAGGCATCACCTTCGACACCATAAGGCAGTATGCCGAGCAGGGCGTCGACTTCATCAGTGTGGGAGCACTCACCCACAGCGTCAAAGGGCTCGACATGAGCTTCAAAGCCGACCACAGCAGCAAACTGAACATAGAAAACTGACCGCAACAGACATGAACACACCGATGCACAGGCGAATACTCACTGCCTCATTAGTCTTTATCCTTCAGCTGGCACCCCATCCCACACAGGCCTGCACCAACTTCATCGTGGGCAAGAAGGCTTCGGCCGACGGCTCCGTCATCTGCACCTACAACGCCGACGACTACGGCATGTTCCAGGGGCTGTGCCACTTCCCCGCCGCACGCCATGCCAAAGGCACCATGCGCAAGGTCTACGACTGGGACACCAACAAGTATCACGGCGAGATAGCCGAGGCAGAAGAGACCTACAACGTGGTGGGCAATATCAACGAGTGGCAGGTGACCATCGGCGAGACCACCTTCGGCGGACGCGAGGAGATGGTCGATACCACTGGCATACTGGACTACGGATCGCTCATCTATATCGCCCTGCAACGCGCTAAGACAGCACGCGAGGCCATACGCGTGATGACCACACTCGTCGAGCAGTACGGCTACAACAGCGAGGGCGAGACCTTCACCATCTGCGACCCCGACGAAGCGTGGATCATGGAGATGATGGGGTGCGGCTGCGACAGGAAGCTGTCGAAGGAGCGCACCGTATGGGTGGCCATGCGCGTGCCCGACGACATGATATGCGGCCATGCCAACCAAAGCCGCATCAGCCGCTTCGACATGAAGGACAAGAGCGGCAACGTGATGTTCTCCCAAAACGTGGTGAAGTATGCCCGCACCATGAAGTGGTACGACGGCAAGAACGCCGACTTCTCCTTCTGCCGCACCTATGCCTTCCCTGACTTCTCGGGCCGGCGCATCTGCGACGCCCGCGTGTGGAGCTTCTTCCGCCGCTTTGCCACAGGCATGGACCGCTACCTGCCATGGGCAGAGGGTAGACAGCAGGACGCCGAACCCCTGCCGCTGTGGGTGAAGCCAGACCGCAAACTGAGCGTGGCCGACGTAGAGACAGCCATGCGCGACCACTATGAAGGCACGCCACTGGCCATCGACGGCGACCTGCAACAAGAAGGCGACATCGGCGGTGGCATCTGGCAGATGCCCTACCGGCCCACGCCGCTCTACTTCACCGTCGACGGAAAGAAATACTTCAACGAGCGCCCCACCAGCACACAGCAGACCGGATTCAGCTATGTCAGCCAGATGCGCTCATGGCTGCCACGAGAGATTGGTGGCGTGCTCTGGTTTGGCAACGACGACGGCAACATGGTGCCCTACACACCCGTCTACTGCTGCGCCACCGCCTCACCACGACCGTACAACACTCCCGGAGCCGACGCACTGCACTTCTCTATGGACAATGCTTTCTGGGTGCAGAACTGGGTGGCCAACATGGTCTACCCGCGATACGCCCTGCTCTTCCCCGACCTGCAGCAGGTGCGCGACTCGCTCGACAGCAGCTACCTCAGTGCCCAGCAGCAGGTGGAGCAACAGGCCTTGGCCTTGCAGCCCGAACAGCGAGTGAGCTTTCTCACTGCCTACACCGCACGCAAGGCCGACGAGATACTCGACCGCTGGCGACAGCTCGCCTTCCACCTCATAGTGAAATACAACGACATGATTGTCAAACCCGAGAGCAACGGACAGTTTCTCCAGACACCCGAAGGACTGGGGGCCAAGGTTGGGCGGCCTGGCTATCCCGAGAAATATGCCCGGCAGCTCGT
The DNA here is from genome assembly GCA_905234355.1 of uncultured Prevotella sp. Taxonomy (GTDB): domain Bacteria; phylum Bacteroidota; class Bacteroidia; order Bacteroidales; family Bacteroidaceae; genus Prevotella. The sequence goes on from CAJOHP010000171.1 coordinate 2,306, forward strand.
AAGGCAGACAGGCACACGCTATCGCGTGCCGGAAGAGTGACAGAAGCAATGGAACAAAACAAGGAACTACGCACCGCGTGGGACTTCGTGGAACACACGGGCCACAGCATCTTCCTCACCGGAAAAGCAGGAACAGGCAAGACCACCTTTCTCAAAACCGTCGTAAAGCAGTCACGCAAACGCCCCATCGTGGTAGCCCCCACCGGTGTGGCTGCAGTCAATGCAGGCGGCGTGACCATACACTCCTTCTTCCAGCTGCCTTTCTCGCCCTACGTGCCGGGAGCCAAAGTAGACAGCAAGTTCGACTTCAGCCGGGAGAAGCGAAAGATTATTGCCTCTATCGACCTGCTCATCATCGACGAGATATCCATGGTGCGTGCCGACCTGCTCGATGCCATCGACGCCGTCCTGCGCCGCTACCGCGACCACTATCAGCCCTTCGGCGGCGTGCAGCTGCTCATGATTGGCGACCTGGCACAGCTCACACCCGTCGTCACACCTGAGGACGAGCGCGTGATCAAACCCTACTACGACACGCCCTACTTCTTCGGGTCTAAAGCGCTGCAGCAGATAGACTATGTCACCATACAGCTGGAGCACGTCTACCGACAGCAGGACCTCTCCTTCATCGAGATACTCAACCAGATACGCACTGGCCACCCCACGCAGCAAGTCATCGACAGTCTGAACACACGCTGCCGTCCAGCCTTCATACCCCGTCCGGAGGAACAGTACATACGGCTCACCACCCACAACCAGCTGGCCAACTACTACAACGAGTCGGAACTGCAGAAACTGCCGGGACGCTCGTTCCAGTACAATGCTAAAGTAGAGGGCACCTTTCCCGAATACTCCTACCCCACGGCACAGACACTCCTGCTGAAGCTCGGGGCACAGGTGATGTTCATCAAGAACGACCCCTCGGGCAAGCACCTCTACTACAACGGACGCATAGGCCGCATCACCTATGTGGACAAGCAGAAAATCCTGGTCTTGTGCGAGGGCGACACCGACGCCATCGAGGTAGAGCCGCTGGAATGGGAAAACACACGCTACACGCTCAACGAGCAGACACGTGAGATAGAAGCCGACGTGCAAGGCACCTTCCGGCAGTACCCCTTGCGCCTGGCATGGGCCATCACCATACACAAGAGCCAGGGACTCACGTTCGACCGTGCCATCATCGACGCCAGCCAGTCGTTTGCTCCAGGACAGGTCTACGTGGCCCTCAGCCGCTGCCGCACGCTCGAAGGTCTTGTGCTGGCCACGCCCCTGCAGCCAGCCGCCATCATCAACGACCAGCGCGTGGACAACTACATCGCGCAGCAGGAGAATGAGGCAAAGCGGAGCATAGAGCAGCTGCCACTGCTCAAGCAGGAATACGAGCGCCACCTGTTGCTGCAGCTCTTCGACTTCCGCGGGCTCGTCTTCCAGCAGGAGACCATGGTGCGCATCTTCTCCGAGTACTTCTACCACAGCCACCCCTCGCTGAAGCAGATGCAAGACCAGGCACTCATCGACCTCAACAACCAGGTCCTTGCTGTGGCCGACAAATGGAGGCAAAAGATTCAGACGCTGACCATCAGCCAGTTGCGCGAGACCGAATTCCTCGAACGGGTGAAACGCAGCGCCGAATACTTCGGCGAGAAGATAGGAGACATACTCTCCAAGCCTCTGGAACTGACGGCCAACGTGCAGACCAATAATAAGCAGGCCGCACGCCGTCTGACCAACGCCCTGCCCGAAGAGCGGCAGCTGTGGCTCTCGCAACGCTACATCCTGGCAAAGATGGCCGAGCAGGGATTTACCGTGGCAAACTACCTGAAGGAGAAACAGATGTCTATGCTCGATGCCATCGACGAAGGGGCCATCAAGCAGAAAGGACGGAAAAGCGCCAACAAGCCAGCCAAGCCCAAGCCGAAGACATGGGAGACGAGCTACGAGCTATACCGCCAAGGCATGAAGCCCGACCTCATCGCAAAGCAGCGCAGCCTCACACTCAGCACCGTCATCAGTCACCTCATACGCTATGTGGACAGCGGTGCCGTAGACTTCGACGACCTCGTGACACCCGAGCACCAGAAGGTCATTGCAAGCGTCATCAGCAAGATAGGCATGGCCGACGGGAGCACACCCATCAAGAACCTGTGCCCGCCCGACGTCACCTACGACGAGATACGCCTCATGATGAAGCGCTCGTAGCACAACACCGGCACGTTTCAGAGAGCAAAAACAGCGTTTTGTAAATCGTTGAAAATGAAAATGTTACATTATACAGCGTTTTTTGCTTTCGATTTCCCCCCCTAAACGACCACAACTCCTGAACTCCTGCAAATTCCGAAACTTCAGTCATGAGTCCAC
>CAJOHP010000172.1 GCA_905234355.1 uncultured Prevotella sp.
ATACGCCGTGAGCCGCGACGGCTACAACTATGAAGACATCATCGGCGGGCGAGCCGTCATCGACCCTAAGCAGCACGCACGCATCGAGGGGGGACAGCGCGACGCCTACATCACGCGTGCCTACAACGGCCGGGGATATGTCATGGTGACCACCGACATGTGCGTGGCCAAGAGCCATAAGTGGGACAACTACGGCATAGACCTGCTGCGCAGCGACGACCTGATACACTGGCAGAGCGTCACCTTCGACTACCGCAAGGGCTCCGCCATCTTCTCCGACCCGCAGTCGCCCAGTGTCTACCGCGACTGGTCCACCATCAACCGCGTCTGGGCACCACAGATATTCTGGGACCCCGACTATGTGTGGCCCGACGGCGACCGCGGCGGATACATGATATACTACTCCATGCTCAACCGCCCCGAGGAGCAGTACGACCGCATGTACTACTCCTATGCCGACAAGACCTTCACACGGCTCACACAGCCGCGGCTGCTCTTCGACTGGGGCTATGCCACCATCGACGCCGACATCAACCTGCTCAGCGACGGTCTCTACCACATGCTCATCAAGAAGGAGGGCGGACAGAAGGGCATCTTCACTGCCACCTCACGTCACCTCACCCACGGATGGGGCGAGCCCGTGGCCGACGACTACGTGTCGTTTGAGGGCAAGAAGAACTGCGAGGGCAGCAGTGCCTTCCAGCTCATCGGCGACTCCACGTGGCGCGTGGCCTACATACAGTATAGCGACAACCCCAAGCACTACCGCATCTGCAAGGCCGACGCGCACCTGCGGGGCTTCCACGACCCGGTCGACATCAAGGGCGTCACCGGCCCGCAGCACGGCTCGTTCATGCGGCTCACCAAGAAGGAATACAAACGACTGCTGAAGTGGTCGAAGAAGCAAGAGAAGAAGCACCATGACTAAGAAGGACACCTATAAGAAGGACCGCCAGTCCAAAACATCTGCCCCCGCGCCCGCTGCAGCCCACGCCACCAAGGGCAAGGGCATCGCCCGGCTGATGCCTTACACCGGCTGGGCACTCGTGGCCTTGATGCTCGCGGGCATCTTCGTCTACACCGTAGCCCAGGAGACCGACTTCCTCTGGCGTGTGCAGGAGCTCAACCTGTTTCTCTACACCGCCACCTTCTTCCAGCAGCAGATGGTCGTGGCCGGCGGACTGCTCACCTGGGCCGGCACCTATTTCACACAGTATTTCTATCACCCCTGGCTCGGCACCCTGCTGCTCTGCCTCTGGACCGCTCTGCTGCTGTGGCTCACGCAGCGTGCCTTCCGTCTGCCCCACCGCTGGGCCGTGGTGCTGCTCGTGCCGCTTGTGCTCGTCATGGTGAGCGACTTCATGCTGGGCTACTGGATATTCCAGATGAAGCTGCGCGGCTACTTCTTCATCGCCGTCATCGGCCTCTCGGCTGCCGTGGCCTCCGTCTGGGGTTTCCGCTGTCTGCCATGGCGCTTCGCACTGCCACTGCTCTGCATGGCCGTCACGGCCATTGGGGGCTATCCGCTGCTGGGCTGCTATGCCCTGCTGGCCACCGCGCTGATGGCCCTGATGTCATGGCGACTACACACCACGCTCACCATGAAGGCCGTCGCCTCGGTGCTGGCTGCCCTGCTCGTGGTCTGCGTGCCCATGGTCTACTACCGCCACGTCTACTATCAGGCTGCATCCGACATGGTGTGGTGGCAGGCACTGCCCCTCTTCAACAATGGCGACCCCTACCCCCAGTACTACTGGCCCTTCGCCCTGCTCGCGCTCTTCTATGCCGTCATGGCGCTCTGCTATGGTCTGAAGCGCACGCCACGGCTGTTCGGCACCACGGCCGGCTGGGCTTTCACGCAACTGGGCGTGGCAGCCGCGGCCGTCTATGGCTGCTGCCACTTCTGGTACAGCGATGCCAACTTCCACAAGGAGCTGCGCATGGAGGCCTCACTCGAGCGGCTCGACTGGCAAGGCGTGCTCGATCAGGCCATCACCAACCACGACCGCCCCACCCGACTGATGTGGATGTATAAGAACCTGGCCGTCTTCAAGCTCGGACGCGCCGGCGACGAGCTCTACAACTATCCCGAGGGCGACGCCAAGCCCAACTGCCCCTTCGGCATTCCCATGGTGGTGCAGGCCGGCAAGCGCCTCTACCTGGAGTATGGCTTCGAGAACTACTGCTACCGCTGGTGCATGGAGGACGGCGTGGAGTACGGCTGGCGCGTGGACTACCTGAAGAACCTCTCGCTCTGCTCGCTGCTCAACGGCGAGCCCGTGCTGGCACAGAAATACCTGGACCTGCTGAAGAAGACGAAGTACTACGCCGACTGGGCACGCCACTACGAGCAGTATGTGACCCGTCCTGAGCTCATCGCCAAGGACCCGCGCCTGGGGCCCATCCAGCCGCTGATGCAATACGAAAGCGTGCTGGCGAGCGACAAGTCGGTCATCGAGACCTTCCTGCTGGGCCACCTGAGCAGTCTCAGGACCACGTCGCCACTGCTGGCCGAGCTGGCCGCGGTGTCGGCGCTGCAGCAGAAGGACATACCCACCTTCTGGCGCGCCTTCACACAGTACATCGCCACCCACCCCAACCAGCGCATGCCACGACACCTGCAGGAGGCCGCTTTCCTCTTCGGCAACCTTGAGCACCAGGTCGATATCAGCCGCATGCCCTTCGACCCCTCCATCCCCGAGTCCTACCAGCAGTTCATGCAGGCTGCACAGCAGCTGGCCGGCATGAACGAGCAGCAGATAGCCAACGCCCTGCGCTCGCGCTTCGGCCATACCTACTATTTCGACTACTTCCTCGCCCGCGGACTGCAAACCTATTAGCCTCCATCGACACAACGTATGAAACACCATATCCGACAAATAGCTTTCGTGCTGGGCGTCGCACTGCTTGCGGCATGCGCCCAGACCGACGTACCGACCGACTACGCTGAGGCCGGCACCGCCCCCAGCATCTATCCCGACTATGCGGGCGTCACCGTACCCATCAACATGGCCCCGCTGCACTTCCAGCTGATGACCGATGCCGACGAGGTGGTCACCCGCTTCACGGCCGGCAGCGAGCAGCTCGTGTGCGAAGGCACAAAGGTGCGGCCCGCCATAGGCGACTGGCAAACGCTGGCCCAGGCCGCAAAAGGCAAGCAAATCAGTGTGGAGATGTTTGCCCGCAAGGGCGACCAGTGGCAGCGCTACAAGCCCTTCGCCATCTACGTCTCGCCCGACTCCATTGACCCCTGGCTCAGCTACCGCCTCATCTCGCCCAGCTACGTCACCTACGAAGAGCTCACCATCAGCCAGCGATGCCTGGAGAACTACGACGAGCGCGTCATCTACGACAACATGCTCTGCTCCAACGAGAAGACCGGACAGTGCATCAACTGCCACAACTTCCAGAACGGCAACCCGCAGCGCATGCAGTTCCACGCCCGACAGAACCTGGGCGGCACCGTCATCAACTACGACGGCAAGCTCACCAAGACCAACCTCAAGACCGACTCCACGCTCTCGGCCGGCGTCTACCCTGCCTGGCACCCGCGCCTGCCGCTCATCGCCTACAGCACCAACCTCACCATGCAGATGTTTCACACGCGCGACCTCAACAAGATAGAGGTGCTCGACTCGCAGAGCGACCTCATACTCTACGACCTGGAGCACGGCGAGGTGAGCACCGTGGAGAACGACCCCGACGAGTTTGAGATATTCCCCTTCTGGTCGCCCGACGGCAAGTATCTCTACTACGGTTCGGCCCACTTTGCCCTGCAGGACACCATCGGCGCCGAGGCTGAGAGCATCATGCGCTACAAGGACATCAAGTACAGCATCTACCGCAAGCCTTTCGACGAGCAGACGCTCACCTTCGGCCCTCGCGAAATGGTGTTCGACGCCGCCTCACGCTCGCTGAGTGCCACGCTGCCGCGCATCTCGCCCGACGGCCGCTGGCTGCTGCTCTCGGTGGGCGAGTGGGGCTGCTTCCACATCTGGCACCGCGATGCCGACCTGTGGCTCATGGACCTCAAGACCGACAGCATACGGCCCTTCACCGAGGTGAACAGCCCCAACGTGGAGGCCTACCACACCTGGAGCCGCAGCGGACGATGGATAGTCTTCAGCAGCCGGCGCTACGACGGCGACTTCACGCGCCCGTTCTTTGCACACGTCGATGCCGACGGACACGCCACAAAGCCCTTCGAACTGCCATGCGACGACCCCGACTACCACCGCCAGCTGCTCAAGAGCTACAACATCCCCGAGCTGATGACCGGCCCAGTGACCGTCACCCCGCAGCAGTGGGCCGACGTCATCAAGAAGGACGCCGTGCCGGCGAAGTTCAGACATAGACCCTGAGCCCCCACGCCCCCTCTCTGTTTTTCCGACAGTCTCTCTCCCCGTGCCCGTCCCTACGGTGTGGCACCCGCGTGGTGTTTCGGACAGGCATAAAGCCCGTCCCTACGGTGTGGCGGCATCATGCGAAAACACAAACACCCGTTCAAGCTTTCAGGCGTAAGAAAATTTGGTGCAAAGGTATAAAAATGAGTCCACTTGAAAAAGTCGCCTACACCTTCGAATGCCATCGCGTAGCCACTCCCCTCCCTTCAAGGGGAGGGGTGCCCGAAGGGCGGGGTGGGGT
>CAJOHP010000173.1 GCA_905234355.1 uncultured Prevotella sp.
ACGGCCGCGGCGCCCATGGCGCGTCCCTTCCATCCGCACTGCTCGATGAGCCATCCTGCGGGCACCTTCACATGACGGTCGTCGACGGGGTAGGTGGGCATCAGCGGATAGCGTTTCAGCAAAGTCTCTGCCTGCTCGCGGCTCACCACAGGATTGACGAAGAAGCTGCCGGCGTTGCCCACGACGTGATGGTCGGGCAGCTTGTCCTGGCGTATGGCTATGATGGTGTCGCGCAGTTGCGCAGCGGTGGGGTGGGGGCCGATGCCGCGCCGCTGCAGCTCGGAGCGAATGTTGCCGTAGTCCAGGTGTGGCGTGAAGGTGGTGCTGAGCCGGTAGGTCACGCTGACGATGAGGAACCTGTTTCGCCACTCGTGCTTGAAGCGGCTGTCGCGGTAGGCATAGCGGCAGTCGTCGCGGCCGATGGTCACGAGGCGTCCGTCGTCCAGGCTTACCGCCTCCACCTTATGTATTATATGGGCTACCTCAGCGCCGTATGCCCCGATGTTCTGCACAGCCGAAGCGCCCACCTCGCCAGGTATGAGCGAGAGGTTCTCCATGCCATACCATCTGTGGCTCAGGCAATGGCTTACGAGTGTGTCCCACTCCACGCCGCTGCCTGCCGTCACGTCGACGGTGTCGTGGCCGACAGTCTGCGTGCTGACAAAACGCACGGCCGAGTGCAGCACCGTGCCGGGGAAGTCGGCAGTGAGCAGCAGGTTGCTGCCGCTTCCCACGATGAGCAGAGGCTCACCAGGGGGCAGGGTGAGGGCCAGGCGTTGTGCTTCCTCGGCCGAGGCATACTCGGCGAAGCGCTTGCAGCGGGCCTCTATGCCGAAGGTGTTGTGGCCCTTCAGGCTGTAGTCGCGTAAGTCTCTCATTCAGGTAGAAAGTTTTGTGAGTTTCCAGTGACCGTTCCTCAGTACAAAGGTGAGCTCGGTCTCCAAGCCGTTGGCTATGCCTCTGAGCACGAATATCTTCTGTGCCGAGGCCGGGTCTTGGCTGCTGTAGACGATGTTGTAGAGCATGCCTGTGGGCAGCTCCGGCGCAAAGGCTCCCCAGAAGTCGGGGGTGATGACTCCTTCCATCCTTGCGAAGTCGTCGTCGGGGTCGGGGCCGGAGAAGTCTATCTGCTCGCTCAAGCTCCTGTACTGGAAGACGGAGTCGGTCGCAAATTGCTGGTAGAAGCTCAGAAACTGTGCGTTGGCATTGTGGGAGAGCTGTTGCTCCCTGATCTGTGCCAGCATCCATCGTCCGTGGTCGCGGTGGAAGGCGTATTGCCTTACGATGCTGTCGGTCAGCATGATCTTCTCCACGGTCACGGCCACGAGCGCCGTGTCTTTTACCAGCTCCATCTGCTCGGGCGTGTCGAAGATGAGGGTATAGTAGTCCTGGCGCATGAAGAAGGGCTCCATCTTCCACTCCCTCTTGGCTATGCTCTTCTGCTTGCCGTCGGTGCCGATGACGGGCAGCGGAAAGCGCGTGCGCTCTATCTGCAGGGCCCGGGTGGAGGCGAAGTTGAAGATGAAGTCGTCAAACAGCTCGTCTGCTCCCGTGGGCATCACGGCTTCTGTCGCTTCAGCGCCGCCGGTGGAGTCGTCGGCAGCCACAGCGGGCAGAGCTGCTGCGTCGCCACGCCCACCCTTGCCTCCTGAGCATGCTGCAAGGAGCATGACGGACAGGGCTGATGCAAGAAGACACTTATCCATGCTTTTAGTCGTTCCTCATTTTTTTGCGTGCAAAGGTACGCTATTTTTTTTATACCGGCAACGAAAAAGACCACCTTTTTCAGCACTCCGGACAAAGTTTTTTTGCCTTTTTTCTTGCGTATCTCAGAAAATAGCAGTATTTTTGCACCGTTTTTTTTACGAATGATAATTATCCAGACTATGACGATGAATCTCAAGAGACTCGCACTCGGCTCTGTGGCAGCCATTATGTCGGTGCTCTTCCTGGCCAGCTGCGGCAGTACGAAGGATGTGGCGTACTTCCAGAACAGCAGGAGCATAGACCTCTCGCAGTCGCAGTATCTTTACGACGCGCGCATCATGCCCAAGGATCAGCTCACCATCACTGTGAGCTGCATCAACGATGAGGCCGCCGCGCCCTTCAACATGACGGTGCCCACGTCCTCTACTACCAATAGTCACTCCACCAACTCGCAGGGCATGCTGCATACCTATCTGGTAGACAACCAGGGCAACATCAGTTTCCCTATCATCGGCACCATACACCTGGGCGGACTGACCAAGGCTGAGGCCGAGCAGCTCGTGCAGAGCAAGATCAAGCCTTACATGGCTGAAGAGGAGCGGCCCATTGTGACCGTGCGCATGACGGGCTATCAGATATCTGTCATCGGCGAGGTGAGCCGTCCCGGCACTTTCACCGTGAGCCGAGAGAAAATCACCGTGCTCGAGGCCCTCGCACAGGCAGGCGACCTCACCATCTACGGTGTGCGCAACAACGTGCAGCTCATACGCGAGGATGCCAATGGGCAGAAGTCCATACACTTCCTCGACCTCAACGACGCCAACCTCATCAACTCGCCCTACTACTATCTGCAGCAGAACGACGTGCTGTACATCACACCAAACAAGGTGAAGGCACAGAACTCCAGCGTGGGCAGCATGACCACGCTCTGGTTCTCGGCCACGTCCATACTCATCTCGCTCACCTCGCTGCTATACAACATACTGAGATAAACACAAGGAAGAGGTTGGGAGTCGGCTCCCAATCTCTTTTTTTCTTATTCGGCATACACAAGGCAAGTAACACAAACAACCAAATAAAGACAACAATATATATATGTGCGGAATCGTAGGCTACATAGGTAGCAAGGATGCTTATCCCATACTCATCAAAGGACTGCGGCGGCTGGAGTATCGCGGATACGACAGCGCCGGCGTGGCACTCATCAACACGGGCGGCGAGCTGAGCGTGTATAAGACGAAAGGCAAGGTAGACCATCTCACGGAGTATTGCGCCGACAAGGACGTGACGGGCACCATAGGCATAGCCCACACCCGCTGGGCCACCCATGGTGAGCCCTCCTCGCGCAATGCCCACCCACACTATTCCTCATCGCACAATCTGGCCATTATCCACAACGGCATCATCGAGAACTATGCCGACATCAAGGCCAAGCTCATCGGCAAGGGCGTCACCTTTCAGAGTGACACCGACACCGAGGTGCTCGTGCAGCTCATCGAGTATGTCATGAGCCGCAAGAAGCTCTCCCTGCTCGAGGCAGTACAGGTGGCCCTCTATCAGGTCATCGGAGCCTACGCCATTGCCATTGTCGACAAGAACGACCCCGGGCGCATCATCGCAGCACGCAAGCAGAGCCCACTCGTCGTGGGAATAGGCGACGGCGAGTTCTTTCTCGCATCAGACGCCAGCCCCATCGTGGAGTACACCGACAAGGTGGTCTATCTCGACGATGGCAACATCGCTGTGATCAGCCGCGACGAGGGCCTACACGTCGTCACCATACTCGGCGAGGAGCAAGAGCTCAGCGTGAAGACCGTCGACATAGACCTCGGACAGATAGAGAAGGGAGGATATCCCCACTTCATGCTAAAGGAGATTTTCGAGCAGCCTGAATGCCTGACCAACTGCATGCGCGGCCGTGTCAATGTGTCGGCCGACCATGTCACGCTCTCGGCCCTGATAGACTACCGCAGGCAGCTGCTCGAGGCCAGCCGGGTGGTCATCGTGGCCTGTGGCACGTCGTGGCATGCCGGACTCATAGGCAAGCAGATTATCGAGACGCTATGCAGTATGCCTCCGAGTTCCGCTATCGCAACCCCGTGGTGGGCAAGGGCGACGTGGTCGTGGCCATCAGCCAAAGCGGGGAGACCGCCGACACTCTGGCCGCCGTACAGCTGGCCAAGGAGAGGGGCGCCTTCATCTATGGCGTGTGCAACGCCATCGGGTCCAGCATACCGCGCGCCACCGACACCGGCACCTACATACACGTGGGGCCCGAGATAGGCGTCGCCTCGACAAAAGCCTTCACCGGACAGGTCACCGTGCTCACCATGATAGCACTGGCCCTGGGCGAGGCTAAGGGCACGGTGGACAGGCTGGAGTATCTGCGCGGAAAAATGGTCCGGCAGCAGCGCAAAGCGGCGATGCAGGAGAAGATCACGGAAATTGAGCACCTTCACCTATGCCCACAACTTCCTCTATCTCGGACGTGGTTACTCCTATCCCGTGGCCCTTGAGGGAGCACTGAAACTGAAGGAAATATCCTACATACACGCCGAGGGCTACCCCGCCGCCGAGATGAAGCACGGCCCCATAGCACTGATAGACTCCGACATGCCGGTGGTGGTCATCGCCACCCATAACGCCATGTATGAGAAGGTGCTCTCCAACATACAGGAGATAAAGGCCAGACAGGGCCGCGTGATAGCACTCGTGTCGAAGGGCGACACCACTATCTCGGGCATAGCCGACGAGGTCATAGAGCTGCCCGACGTGCAGGAATGCCTCGAGCCCCTCGTGGCTACCGTTCCCCTGCAGTTGCTCGCCTATCACGTGGCCGTGTGCAAGGGCAAAGATGTTGACCAGCCGCGAAACCTCGCCAAGTCGGTCACTGTAGAGTAAGCTATCGTCACCTCCTTGACAACTCATTGCCTTACTACTGGAATAGGACGTCTTATTTGTTGTGTGCCTTCATGTCATCACCTACAGCATTCCGACTGCTGTAGGGACGGGCTTTATGCCTGTCCGCCACCGTTCTGCAAATGGGCGTTTTTGTTTTCGGACAGACATAAAGCCCGTCCCTACTGCGTGACACCGCACGTGGTTTTCGGACAGGCATAAAGCCTGTCCCTACTTTATGGACACCATACAAAACTGTTTACGACAAATAGAGGACACAACCTGTGTCGTCGAAACAGGCTTATGCGTAGCTGTGCATACCGCCGAGGAAGAAGTTGACGCCGAAGTAGGTCATCAGAATGCTCAGGAAGGCCATCACGATGTAGAGATGGAATGCCATGGGACGCCTGAGCCATGGCAGCGACTGTCGGTGCATGGCTATGGCATAGACGAGTAGTGTGATGAGCGCCCAGGTCTCCTTGGGGTCCCACGACCAGTAAGTGCCCCACGACTGGTTGGCCCAGATGGCACCTACGAAGATGCCTGCAGCAAGACAGAAGGTAGCAGGGTAGAGCATGAGCTGGCTGGCACGTGTGAGCTGAGCCACCTGCTGTGGGTGGCGGTGCAGCAGCAGCGCTGTAATGCCGCCAAGCAGTGTGAAGGCCAGCAGGGCGTAGGCCAGCATGATGACCACCACGTGTATGCTCAGCAGCGGCGACGCAAGCACGGGCATGAGCAGCGTAATCTGCGGGTTGCTCTCGCCCATCATGGCCACGAGCATGGTCAGGCCGCCGAGCAGCAGGCCGAACGGCATGGCCAGCGTGTAGCGATGCTGGAAGATGAGGGTAATAAGCAGTGTGCACAGCGACATGAACATCATGGTCTCGTGGCCATTGCTCAACGGCAGGTGTCCGCCCACATAGCCACGCAGCACTGTGACAGACAACTGGTAGGCTATGCTGAGGGTAAGGATGCCGCCCAGGCCGAGGCGTAGCCATGCTGCCGGCGCATGGCCTTTGAGCCAGGCCGTGACGTAGAAGATAAAGGATAACAGTCCCGCCATGAGCAGAAGCATCGCCAAGGGGCGGGTATAGTCGGCGCTGTTGTAGACCTTCTCTGCCATGAACAGGCGGTCGCCTGGCAGCATGTCGCCGGCTTCCCGCCGCTGGTAGGTCTTCATCTTGCTCACCACTTCAGCCATCTGCCTGTAGTCCTGTGTCCAGGCCAGCTCGCCCACATAGTCCATCGACTTGGTGACAAACATCCACTTGTCCTGCGGCATGTCTTTCGGGAGCCGGTCGCCCTGCGAGTACCAATGCAGCTCGCTGTCTTGGCGGTAGGGATATATTTTGACCAGTTGTCCGTTGAAGAGCATAAGCAGGATGTTGAGCTTCTCGTCGGCCTCGTGTATGCTGCGTGTGGCAGGCGACGAGTCCATGAGAAAGCGCTCTAGCTTGTATCCGCTTACGTCGTGAAACTGCTGGTAGGTGGCATAGCGTCCGCTGATGCCGATGATGTCGGCCACGTCGCCCTTTACCTTGATGCAGGGTTCGTCGGTCCAGTCCGTAGGGAAGAGCATCCATCCAGTGAGCACCTGTTCAGGCGTGAGTCCCTCATAGGTGGCCTTGCCACAGAGCTTCACGGTGAAGTCTTTGGCTACGGTCTGCAGCGGGCAGATGCGTCCGTTGTAGTAGGCATAGAGGTCGCCAAACTGTGCTGCCACGTCGGCCGGCAGTACCTTGGGCGCAGCCTGCACCGTGGTAAACGACAGCTGGCATGCCATCGTCATGAGCAGGGCGGCGCCCAGCCTGCCTGCCCCCTGTCTGCCCTTGGTTGTGGCTGCTTCATCGGCTTGCCTGCCCTCGCTGAGCAGTCTTCTGAATCCCTCGTGGGGCAGTACCATGAGCAGCAGCATGGCAAGGAAGAGCAGGCCGTAGCCGGTGTAGCTGATGCCTATGCCCCAGGGATCGTGGCTCACGGAGAGCACCGTGCCCTGGCGGTCGTCATCGTAGGCCGACTGATAGAACCGGTAGCCGCCATACTCGCCGATGTTGTTCATCGAGATGCGCAGCGAGTCGACAGTCAGGCCCTCTTTCACCACGTTCACCTCCGACACATAGTCCATAGGCGAGCTGGTGCCGGGGTAGTTCTCCACCTTGAAGCGCTGGAGGACGAGGGTGAACGGAAAGCTTTGCTCTGTGCTTGTCTCACTGTCCAGATAGTGTTGCTGCGGTGCTTGCAGCCGAAGCCGCGCTACGCCTTTCTCTCCGCATACGTGTGTGACGAGTGCCCCTGCCAGGATGCAGAGCAGTGCTGCATGGAGCAGTGCCGTGGCCGGTTTGCGATAGATACGCACCTTGACTAGCAGGACTATGGACGTGACTGCCAGCATGGCCCAGAGCGCGATGAACCACCAGTGGCTGTAGAGCAGCTGGCCGGTAGCTTTCTCTACGAAAGATGCCGTCATCAGCATAGCGATGATGACGGCAAGGATGATGAAGGGTAGGCTGCGTAGCTTCTTCATAAGGTCTGTTTTACAGTGAGTTGATGAATTTCACGACGGCGTCGCGGTCGTCTTTTGAGAGCTTGCGGAAGTTCTCCACGCTGTGCCGTGCGTCGCTCTGCTGTGAACCGTGCCACATGATGGCCTCGACCACGTTGCGTGCGCGCCGATCGTGCAGCCGGTCCTGGTGATTGGCCACGAGCATGCTCAGGCCGCGGCCCCAGAGCGGTGTGGTGCGGCACCATCCCGTCCGGATGTCGTTTTGCATGTAGAGCCTGTGCTGCACCATGTCGGTATATGGCCATATCTTCTGGTGGGGATAACGTGGCATGTCGCTGTCCTTAGTGAAGAAGCCGTTAGGATCCTGTATGTGGTCGTCGCCCGTGGTCCATGAGGGACGGTGGCAGTAGGCACAGCCCATCTCGCTGAAGAGCTTCTTGCCGCGCTGGAAGTCCTTGGTCTTCACGTCGCGGGCGGCAGGCACGGCCAGGCCGCGGTGCCACACCATGAAGTTGCGGTACTCCTCGTCGGTCATGTCGATGTCCTGCTCACGCGAGGTGAGGTAGTTGTAGATGTCCTTCTCCACGTCGCCGGTCTTGTTCCATTCGGGGAAGTAGGCGTAGAAGTTTTTCTGCACGTCAGGGTCTTTCGACGATGTGGTGGCATAGTACTTTCCGGCCATGTCGAGGTAGTGGTAGCGGCGGTCGGAGCGTGTGACGTTGGTGATGTTCCAGATGGCATTGGCTCCGGCAGCATCGAGCACGGGGCCGCGGCTCAGTGCGTAGGTGAAACGGCGCACCCACTTCTTTCCGGGTGAGAGAGCATTGGTGTACCAGCCCACATATTCGCCGTTCTTGAACATAGCGGGGTTGAGGTCTACGCCCACGGCAGCTTCTTTCTTATACTGTGCTATGATGGAGTCCTCGGGTATGGCATCGAGCAGGCCGGTGCCGTAGATGCCGATGGTCGACTCGAGTTTCACGCCTATCTCCGCGACGTCGACCTCGACGTCCTGTCCGTTGCGTGCCACGATGATGGGCGAGTAGAAGGCATCGGCCGGTATGGTCACTTCGGGATAGATGAGGCTGTAGCTTTCGCCGTCGGGGAATTTGTTTCCCCACTCGTCAGTGTAGTCTTTCCACTCTATGCTGATTTTGTTTTCGTCGATAGGCGCCTTGAATGGTGCCACGGCGAGTGTCTGCGGCATGCCTGCCACGGAGCGTATGTAGGCTTCGGTCTGCTTGTCGTAGACCACGAGCAGATAGCCGTTGCCCTGGTCGGTGGCCCGATAGCGGTTCATGCGCTTGCCGTAGCCGTAGGAGGGATGGCAGTAGAGGCAGCCGTTGCGCACCATGACGGGGCCCAGTCCGCGGAAGGCTCCGGTCTTGTTGGTGTTGTAGTCGCGCTCGAAGAGGTACTCGCCCATCTGGAACGAGTGGTCGAAGCCTTGCTCCTCGATGGCGGGCGCGGGCTGCTCGAATGCCGACTTCGAGGCATTGAAGGCCGTGCCGAGCCGTCCGCCGGCATAGACCTCGTCGGGGTTGTAGGCCACGGTGTCGGCGGTCACTTCGGTGTTGCCGCCTTGTGATGAGCTGTCGTTGCTGTCGCT
>CAJOHP010000174.1 GCA_905234355.1 uncultured Prevotella sp.
CTGCCTCTTCGCGGTGAACGACAGCCTGAGCCATGCCCAGATGCCTAACAGCATGACGAGCAAAGTCTGCACGGTGTGGACGATGAGGACGAAGAAGAGAGCCTGCTCGTCCTGCACGCCGTAGAGGATGAGCATGGTCTTGATGGCGAAATGCCACGGACCGGCACCGTCGTTTGTTACAGTTTCACGGTGTCGGCAATGGTGTATATGACGCCTTTCGCAGCGTCATGGTACTTCAGCGTCACTGACTCACCATCCGTGCGACCGTAAATGATGAGCTCCGTTCGGCCTGATGCTGAGAGCGTCACCGTGCCACGGCACTCTTCACCTACGAAGGCACCTATCACGTTGTCCTCTACGGGCGTGATGCCAACCTTTGTCAGGAGGCTCTCCACGACCACTGTCTTCACCACGGGATACTTGTCGGAGCCGTAGGTGAACTCTGGGATGTAGGCCTCGTCGATGCCGGTGCTCTCATCCGAGTTCAAGTTGATGTCGTCCGTCAGGGTGAAGATGTGCTTCAGCTGCTGGCAGTAGTATTTCAGTGACATGTTCACTGTTTCCGTGCCCGACTCATTGCCGTAGGCCTTCATCAAGAACTTGCCGTTGTCGGTCTGACCCGTGCTGACGATGACGGCGGGGCTTGCCAGTCCGCGCAGTTCGCCGTTCACGAAGAGGGCCATCAAGTCGCCAGAGGAAGCATAGGGGCGTAATGCCTCCTCTATCTGCACCTTCAGGATAGTCCAGTTCTCGTAGATTGACCCGTCTGGCTCCTTCCAGTCAGGGCGCTGCTGGTCATGGTTCCAATCTATCTGCCACGTCGGTGCCACACTGACCGTGGTCTCGGTGTAGGCGGCGTTATTGTCAATGACTGGGGTGTCATTGTCGCTGTCGCTCTTGCAAGCCCCGAAGACGAGGCTTGCAAGCAGTGCGACTGATAAATATATCTTTTTCATATTACTTAATCACGATTTTGTTACCATTATAGATGTAGATGCCCTTGCGCGTCGGCTTGCGCTGCAGCTTCAGGCCGTTAGTGGTGTACCAGTAGCCGTCCTCGTAGGCGGAGCGGACGAAGCTGATGGACGTCGGCTCGTCGGGACTGCCGACGACGGCGTTGCTCTTGAAGCTCATGATTTCGCCGGTAGTGGCAACGATTTCACCGTCGCGCTCGATGGCGAACCAGATGGGCTGCTGTGCGTCGCCGGCGATGCTCAGGTAGAGCGGCTCGCGGGTGTCGGCGGGAGAACCGCTGACAGTAGTGGCTTCGCCGACGGCCTCGCCGTTGCTGTAGGCGACCAGGACGTCGCCGTCCTCAAACTCGAAGCCCTCGATGACAGCGCTCACGCTCATCGTGCTGGGCGACTTCGGGGCGGGGCTGCGCCTTGCGCCGACTGACCAGTCCTCACGGAAGTTGCTGCCCAGCTCGTAGAACGGGTAGGTGAACGAGGCGTCGGCCTTGGCCTTGCGTAGCATCATGTAACCCTCGCCGGGCTTCAGGTACTGCAGGCTGCCGCGCCAGCGTCCGGTGTTGCCCGTCTTGGTGAAGTAGGCAAACTCCGTGTGGCTCTTGATGACGTCGCCAGGCTCGGCATGGTCATAGTAGTCGCTCAGGGCCGTCTCCACGCTCAGGTTCGTCACCGGCGTGTAGCCAATGCCGTTCCAGCCCTCCTTCAGGGTGATGGTGCGTCTGGCCTCATCCTTGATGACGGTGCCGCCGATGGGGAAGGTGCTATCCTTGCCCACCTTGATGGCATAGGCGTTCTTCGGCGAGATGACCATGTTCGTCACGCTGTCGGTGGCTATCCACTGCTTCAGCTCCTTCTCGTAGGTCAGCGTCATGTCACTGCTCAAGTCGGTCAGGATGTCGCCGTCGCTCCAGGCCATGCCGCCCAGCAGTTTGTTCACGTCGCTGAGCTGCGGGCTGCTGACGTTAAACGATACCCAGTTCCAGCCCTTCTTCAGGTCGAAGTTCTGCACAAAGTCATCGCCGCCGTTGAAGCGTATCGGGCTGTTGGTACCCAGAGCTGCCGACTTCTCGAACGTGATGGGCTGGGCGGGCGTCAGCACCAGCTCGCGCCCCGTGCTGTACTGCCACAGGCGGAAGTTCAAGGCGCGGCCGCTCGCCTCGTTGTCATAGACAGTCAGGAAGAGGTCGTTCTCGCCCGTTGCGGCGTCGTGGCTGATGTTAGCAAAGCCGTGGCACCGGTTCTCGTCGTCGAAGACGCCCACGATGTCGCGCGTGTCGGTGTCCAGCTCATCATAGAGATACACCTGTCCGCTGATGCTCATCGAGTGTTGCAGCAGGTCGCCCTCCACGTTCTTGGCCCAGTCGGGCTGCTCGCCCTCCACCGTCAGGTTGAGGTAGAACGGCTCTGTGATGCCCTCCTCGTCGGTCAGATAGATGATTTCGTTGTACGTACCGATGCTCAGGTCCTTGCTGGCCGTTGCTGTGACATAGTCTAAGCTCTGCGGTGCCATCACGTCGGTGTACTTGTCGAGTTTGAGCCAGCGGGGGCAGTTCTCGATGGTGTAGGTGTGGTTCGAGGCACCGTTGTTGTAGAACGGCAGTTCACAGCTCTCACCGCTTCCATACTTGACGGTTGCATCCAGACGGTTGATCAGCCACTGCAGACTGCTGTTAGTCACGTAGTAGCAAGCCGTCTGCGGCGAAGCCATCGTGTTGCCGTTCAGGTCCTCGATGTCGCGCAGCGTCACGTAGATGTTGCGGTGGTTCAGCTTCGCGTTAGGCTCGTCGAGTTCCACCAGCACCTGGTTGCCGCGTCCGATGAACGAGAACTTCAAGTTGGTCACCTCCTCGTAGGGCACCACAGGTGCAGCGTCCTTCTTGTCGAAGTGCGTCAGCACCACATCCTCATCGTCCACGAACAGGTAGTCGCGCACCAGTATGTCAGTGGGCTCCTTCGTCTCTGGGTCGAGCTGATAGCGCGGCTGGCCCTTGTCATCGAGATAGAGTTTCTTGCTATAGACATAGGGCACCAACTCGATGCTGTTGTCCTTCTGGCGCTCCTGGCGGTCGAAGCTCAGGTAGGTCAACAGACCGGCCTCGTCGCCGTTTGGACTCTTCGAGGCGTAGGTCTTGATGAGCTGCTGCGGCAGTGCCTGGGCAAAGAACAGCAGTTCGTCGACGTTACCCTTCAGCGGAGTCTTTCCGTCCTGTCTCAGCAGGGTGTCCTTCTCGTTGACGATGTCGTAGCGGCTGGCACCGATGAGCGGATAGCCGCCGCTGATGCCGCCAAGGCTGTCGGTTTCGAAGGTGGTAATGAGCTCCTTGTCCATGTAGATGTTGGCCACGCTGCGGCCGCGGTTCACGGTCATGGCGTAGTGGTGCCACTTGCCGTCGCTCCAGTTGCCTGGAACGTTGGCTACAAAGCCGTTGGAGCGGTACTTCAGCGTGTCGGCCTCGAAGCCGATGTGGAACTGGTTCACAGCGCCGTTGTCCTCCTTCAGTCCGCGACCATTGGAGAGCAGCGTGCCGCGTCCGTCCTTATCGGTCTTAAACCAGAACATCAGCGTGTAGTCCTGCTCGGCGGTGCGGTTCATGGCGTTCTTATCCAAGAGCACACCCTTGTCGGCCTTATCGACATGTAGCGACAGGCCCTGTGGGATGGCCCACGAAGCGTTTATCAGCTGAGCGTTGGCACCCTGGGTGTAGTCAATGACATAGTCGCCCGAACCCTCGTTCATCGGATAGTAGTCCACGAGGTCCTTCTCGTAGCCCGTCAGATGGTGTCCGCCGTAGGTCGAACCGATGAGTGTGCCGTCCATGGCGTTGTACCACAGGCGGGCCTCCATCATACGGCCCTCATAGTACAGGCTCTTGTTGCTGTCCTGCTCTTTGGCGCGACCGAAGATGAGCGTACCCGTGCCCGTGTAGAGCGACGAGAGCTTCTGTCGGCCCACCTCCAGGCCACCGTGGTAGAGTGTCACCAGGCTGTCCGTCTGGTTCAGCACCAGGGCCACCTGCTGGAAGATGTTCTTCGGCATCTCCTTGCTGGCCGTCAGGGTCTGGCCGTTCACCACGGCCTTTAGCTTGAAGTCTGAGGTCAGCCACAGCTGCAGCTTCTGGCCGTTGGTGCCGTGCGAGAACAGCGGCATGTCGCGTCCCGTCTCGGCGGGCTTCACCATCAGGTCGATGGTCAGGTCCTTGCCGCTGAAGTTGCGCTTGGCCTCGGTCTCCACGCTGGCCGTCGTGCCGTCGAACTGCACGCTCACCATCTCCGACAGTGAGTTGTTGTTCACCTCGCCCTTCACCTCGAAGTTGGTGATGGCACTTAGATAGTTATATTCAATGTCTTCAGAGAAGTTGAACACGATGTCGTCGCCGGCGGTCAGCAGGCCGCTCTTCGGTTCTGGCGTGCCGAACAGTTGCGGGCGGCGCGTGTCCTTGATGCCGCTGATGACCTTCGACGAGGTAGTCAGGAAGTCATTGCCGTTGCGGCAGAACAGCACGGCCCTCAGGTCGTAGGCGCGCTCCATCGTCCAGCCTTCGCCGTAGAACTCGGTGGTGATGTTCGCGTTCTCCTTCATCAGTTCGCGCACGCCGTTGGCCTTGGCCATGAGCTCAGCGTCGGAGTAGTA
>CAJOHP010000175.1 GCA_905234355.1 uncultured Prevotella sp.
ACAATTCTTATCAATTCTTTTCATGGGTAAATTCTCTAATTCTCTAATTCTTGATAGACAAAGACTTTACTTCCTTTATGGGGGTGGGAAAGTTCAGTCATATAATTGCCATATAAAGCAGCCAGGGCCTTTCCGGCGAGTATCTGCTCTTGCGCTGCAACGACTGGCAGTGTGGCGACAGAGGACTGGTGGGGCTGGACGCCGTTGGCGAGCGCCGTGTCACACTGGCAAAAGTAGTCACCGACGGGGAGCGTGTCGTCGTGGGTAAGCCAGAGACGTACACCTTCCCTGCAGGGACACTCGGTGTCGAGTATGGATATAAAAAGGTGACCGAGGAGGTGTTTCGGCAGGCTTACAAGCAGGCTAAACGGCTGAGGAAGGCTCGCTAGTCGTGCAGCATCACTTGATGCTTGCGTCTACAGCTCGCCCTTACGTATGCGGGTGAAGAGGTCGCCGCGGGCGTCGACGATGCCGCGCTTGGGGTCGTAGCGCTTGTTGAACTCCTCGCGTGTGCGCTTCCACCGGTTGTGGGTCCAGAGCCAGTAGGGCGGGTCGCGACGGATGGTCTGCTCCAGCAGGCGGAAGTAGATGTCGGTCAGCTCATACTCGGCCAGCTCCTTCGGGTGACGGCTGATGAGCTTGAACTCTGCCTCGTAGTAGCCCCGCCGCACGCGCCTCACGTCGAGGTAATAGGCCGCGTGGTCCAACATGCGCACGATGCGCTCGGTGCCCGAGAGCACGGGCGTGTCGTGGTGCAGGAAGTCCACCCAGTGGTGTATGCTGTGCCAGAAGGGCACCTGGTCGCTGATGTAGCCCACGACCACGCATTTGCCCTGGCGCTTGTAGCCCACGATGGTGCGTGCAGCCTCAAACAGCGGTATGCACACCGCCCCGTTGCGCTGGCGCAGACGCAGGAAGATGCGGTCCAGCTCGGCGTTCTCCAGAGGGTGGTATATCTGGCCGCAGTGGGCTTTGTCCGATAGCCACAGGGGCAGCGACGAGATCCACTCCCAGTTGCAGTAGTGGCCCAGATAGACGGCACACGACTGCCCCTCGGCCACGGCCTGATCTATGAGCTCTGTGCCGGTGAAGCGCATCCGGCGACGCAGCTGCTCCTGGCTCATCGACAGCAGCTTGACCGACTCCACCACATAGTCGCAGAACCAGTGGTAGAACTGTCGTTCGATGCACCGCAGCTCCTCGGTACTGCGCTCGGGAAACGACGTGGCAAGGTTCTTGCGCACCACCTTCAGCCGGTAGCGCGCCACCCGGTAGACCAGCAGGTAGAGCACCTCGGCGATGAGGTAGTGCACCCGCAGCGGCAGCAGCGAAAGCACGTAGAGCACCCCGTAGAGCAGTGTGGCCAATATCTTCATAGGGCGCAAAGTTACGAAATAATGCTGACATACGGAAGCGATTTGGGAAGATTAACGCAGTCAGTCCGAAATAAAGTGTCCGTGAGGCTATACTGCCGTATGCTTTGCCTCCGGCACGGCAGCCTTTCAGGAGGTAGGGCCTACTTGCAGAAGTGGGCTACAGGGCTATGAGCCGGCCGCGCACGGCTTGCAGGATGTCGGTGTTCTCGTCGTCCCGGGCGTAGACGACGACCTTGACGAACGACAGCCCCGTGGCCAGCAGCCGGCCGAACTCGTCGCTCGCAGTGTAGCCGATGCGCAGACCGCGGCTGATGAGCAGCAGGTCCATGTAGCCGCGGGCGTCGCCGTTCTCTACGATGGTATGGCTGACGGGGTGGGGCAGCGACGGCAGGAGCACCTCGCGCACGTAGGCCGGGTCGTCGGAGAAGAAGTAGAAGTGGGTGTGGGGATGGGCGTCGCAGAAGTGGGCGATGGCACGGGCGTAGTAGTCGGTGCCCACGGGCTGTCCGTAGCCCATGCGTGCCACGGCCAGGTCGCCGCGGCGCACGTGCACGGCCACGGTGTCGCGCTCGGCTATGGAGCGGTAGAGCGCCAGGTTGGGGCCGTCGAGCACGCGCTCCGGCTGCGGGCGGAAGGTGGCGGCAAACAGGTCGTAGCATGCCTTGGGCAGGAAGAAGTAGCCGCGCACCAGCCGCGGGGCCTGCACCTCCCACCACCGTTTGGCGCGGTCCTCCTCGCTGAAGCCGTAGTAAGGAAAGAGATGCTTGTAGACCCACCACTTCAGCGGGCTCACCTCATGGAAAGGCAGGTCGGGAAAGAGCCGCAGCAGGTCGAAGTTGCGCACGTGCACGCCGTCGGCATCGCGGCCGTCGCGGTGGAAGAAGCGCAGCTCAAACTCCACACGGCGGCCCTGCTGCATGAGGTAGGCGCCCATGAGGTATTGGTTCATCTGTGAGCACACGCCGCCATCGACCATCAGCACGACAGATGGCCGGAACAGGTCGGCGATTTGTCCTAAAAGCGTCTTCACTGTAGTTCTTAATGAGTGGTTGCGCCTGCAAAAATAAGCAAAAAAGCCGACTTAAGCGACAAAAATCGCCGTTATTTGTTTTTTTTTCCTTACCTTTGCATTCGATAATAGGTCACAGGCTTGCAGCCTGCCCTTTTCACACCCGTACAGACACATGACACCAAGACCCACCCGACTGCTCTTCCTGATGAGCCGGTTCCTCGACGGAGGCATCGACACCGTGCTCGTGGAGTATCTCGCGCGGCTGGCGCAGCGGCCCGAATACCGGCTGACGCTGGCTGTGGGCATCAGCATGGGCGCGCTCGAGGTCTACCGCGACCGTCTGCCCCGCGAGGTGTCGCTGTGCTATCTGGTGGACGAGCCGTGGCTCACGTGGGGGGCGCGCCGCCGTGTCGAGAAGCGCATGCCCGCCGTGCTCAAGGCGGCCGACGAGGCGCTGATCACACCGCTGCGCCGACTGCTGCAGCGACGCCGCCTGCACCGCCTGGCCGACGTGGCCGACGTGGTGGTCGACTTCGACAGCTGCTTCTATTCCCCCTTACGTGGGGTCAGGACACCCCGCGTGGCCTTCTTCCACTTCAGCTTTGCACTCATCATGGAGCAAGACCCCCGGCGCATGACGCGCATGGCACGGCAGCTGGCCCACTACGACCGCGTGGTGCTGCTCTCCCAGGCCATGAGGGAGGAGGGCACGCACATGTTTCCTGCGCTGGCTAAGAAGTTTGTCGTCATCTACAACGCCAAGGACCCGGCCCGCCTGCGTGCCTTAGCCGCCGAGCAGCCTGCCGACGTGGCAGCCGCTGCGCCCTTTGTCCTGGCCGTGGAGCGTCTCGCCGAGCCCAAGGACATCCCCACGCTGCTCGAGGCCTTCGCCCTGCTGCGCCGACGCCATGGCCACCGCGACCTGCAGCTGCGCATCATAGGCAAGGGACCCTACGAGGAGGCGCTGCGGCAGCAGGCGCAGCAGATGGGGCTGCACGACGGCGTCGTCTTCATGGGCTTCGTGGCCAACCCCTATCCCTGGATGGCTGCCTGCCGCCTGCTGGCCTTCAGCTCCAAGGCCGAGGGCCTGCCCACCGTGCTCATCGAGGGCCTGTTGCTCGACGTGCCCATCGTCTCGACCGACTGCCCCACGGGGCCGCACGAGATACTGGCCGACGGCCAGGCCGGACTGCTCACCCCCGTGGGCGACGCACAGGCCATGGCACAGGCCATGCACCGTCTGCTCACCGACGATGCCCTGCGGCAGCAGCTCGCCCAGGGGCGGCGACGGCAGGCCACCCTGTTCACCTTCGACACCGTGGACAGGCAGCTCGACGAGCTCTTCGCCATCGCTCAGGCCACGTCGTAAGGCCAGCCGGGCAGCAATCACGTCACACACACACATCAAGAAAGCCATACACCATTTTTATATATATGCAAGCAAGAATCATCTTTTATATATATGCAAGCAAGAATCATCGACCTGCCGCGATTTATCGATGAGCGCGGCAATCTCTCGGTCATCGAGAACCGGCGCGACATACCCTTCACCATACGCCGCACCTACTGGGTCTACGACGTGCCCGGCGGCGAGCAGCGCGGCGGCCATGCCTACCGCCAGAACGAAGAGCTGGTGGTGGCTCTCTCGGGCAGCTTCGACGTCGTCGTCGACGACGGCCGGGAGCGCCGCACCTTCTCCATGAACCGCTCCTACTTCGGACTCTACCTGCCCGGGGGCACGTGGCGCGAGCTGAACAACTTCTCGACCAACTCGATGGCCCTCGTGCTCGCCTCGACCGACTACGACACGGCCGACTACATACACGACTACCAGGACTTTCTAAACTACATACAGCATGAAAGACAGTAAGGTCTACGACTGCACCATCATCGAGCTGGACCGCCACCACACACCGCAGGGCAACCTCTCGGTGGTGACCAACTCGCGCGAGGTGCCCTTCGACGTGAAGCGCGTCTACTACTCCTACGACATACCCGGCGGCAAGGCCCGCGGCGCCCATGCCCACCGGCGGCTCTACCAGCTGCTCGTGGCGGCCAGCGGCGCCTTCTCCGTCACGATGCACCTGGCCTCATCCATGGCGCTGGCCATCGTCCTACCAGGGCCTACTCATCGTGCCCGGCATCTGGCGCACGCTCGACGAGTTCTCATCGGGAGCCGTCTGCCTCTGCCTCGCCTCCGAGGCCTACGACCCGCACGACTACATACGCGACTACCAACAGTTCTTAGACTACAAGCATGGAGAGTGACGTGATGATACACGCGCTGGCCGACTGCCAGTCAGTCCACATAGGCCAGGGCACGCGCATCTGGCAGTTCTGCGTGGTGCTGCCCGGCGCACGCATCGGTGCCCACTGCAACATCTGCATGAACGTGCTCGTGGAGAGCGGAGCCGTCGTGGGCGACCACTGCACCGTGAAGCCCGGCGTGCAACTGTGGGACGGCGTGACCCTCGGCGACTACGTCTTCGTGGGAGCCAACACCGTGTTTACCAACGACCGCGTGCCGCGCTCGCAGAAGCAGGGCTTCGTGCCCGTGCCCACCATCGTGGAGACGGGCGCCACCATCGGTGCAGGGTGCACCATCATGCCCGGGCTCACCATTGGACACCACGCCTTCATAGGCGCCGGCAGTGTGGTCACCCACGACGTGCCGCCACACACCGTGTGGTATGGCAATCCTGCACGGCACCGCGGCTACATCACTGCCGACGGCACACTGCTCGACATGCACAAGCGCGACAAGCAAGGCAACATACACAACGACCTGATATGATAAAGTTCCTAGACCTAAAGAAGACCACGGCGCTGCACGGCGCAGAGATACAAGAGGCCGTCGGGCGCGTGGTCAGCTCGGGCTGGTACCTGCAAGGACAGGAGAACCAGGACTTCGAGCACAGCTATGCACAGTACATCGGTACCGACCACTGCGTGGGCGTGGCCAACGGGCTGGACGCTCTCATCTGGATATACCGCGCCTACGTGGAGCTGGGTGTGATGCAGCCCGGCGACGAGGTCATCGTGCCGGCCAACACCTACATCGCCTCCATCCTGGCCCTGACTGAGAACGGCCTCGTGCCTGTGCTCGTGGAGCCGCGACGCGACACGCTCGAGATAGACCCCGAGGCCGTCGCGGCAGCCATCACCGGGCGCACCCGCTCGGTGCTCATCGTCCACCTCTACGGGCGCTGCGCCTATACCGACCGCATAGCACAGCTGTGCCGGGACCACGGGCTGCGACTCGTCGAAGACAATGCCCAGGCCCATGGCTGCCGCCACACCGACGGACGCCGCACCGGCTCCCTGGGCCATGCCGCCGGACACAGCTTCTACCCCGGCAAGAACCTCGGCGCACTGGGCGACGCCGGCGCCGTGACCACCAGCGACGCTGAGCTGGCCGACTGCATACGCGCACTGGCCAACTACGGCTCGCAGCGCAAGTATGTGTTCAAGTACAAGGGACGCAACAGCCGTCTCGACGAGCTGCAGGCCGCCGTGCTCAGCGTCAAGCTGCGCTATCTCGACCACGACAACGCCCGCCGCCAGCAGATTGCTGCCTACTACTACGACCACCTCTGCCACCCGCTCGTGGAGCTGCCCCTGCGGCTCGACGACGCGCAGAACGTCTACCACATCTTCCCCGTGCTCTGCACCCGCCGCGACCAGCTGCAGCAGTGGCTGGCCGACCAGGGCGTGCAGACGCTCATACACTACCCCATACCGCCCCACCGACAGGAGTGCTACCGCGAGTGGAACGCCTTGTCGCTGCCCGTCACCGAGCGCATACATCAGGAGGAGCTGAGCCTGCCCATCGGCCCGGCCATGACCATGGACGAGGCCGAGCAAGTCGTCGACCTCATCAACCGCGCACCGCTATGACTGCCCAGCGCCCCCTTGTCTCGGTCTGTGTCGTGGCCTACCGCTCGGCACCGTTTGTCCTGGAGACGCTCGACAGCATAGCCGCACAGACCTACTCATCGCTGGAGCTCATCGTGGGCGACGACTGCTCGCCCGACGACACCGCTGCTCTCTGCCGCGAGTGGATAGACGCTCACGGCAACCGCTTCGTGCGCACACAGCTCATCACCGTCGCGCAGAACACGGGCGTCTCGGCCAATGCCAACCGTGCGTTTGCTGCTGCCCGGGGAGAGTGGATCAAGATCATCGCCGCCGACGACCGGCTACTGCCCACGTGCATAGCCGACAACGTAGACTTTGTCACGCAGCACCCCGACAAGGACATTGTGTTCTCCAACATGCAGGAGTTTGGCGACGTGGCCCAGCCGGGCCGTGTGGCCGACTACACGCGCTACTTCACGCGGCTCAGCGCCCGTGAGTTCCGTCTGTGGCAGACGGTCTACAGCGCACTGCCGGCACCCTCGTCGTTCATCCGCCGCACCACGTGGCAGCAGCTGGGGGGCTTCGACGAGTCCATCGCCTTCATGGAGGACAAGCCGTTCTGGCTGAAGGCCCTGGCTGCCGGCGTGCCCATGGCTTGCTTCGCCACGCCCACCGTGGCCTACCGCATACACGGCGCCTCGATTATGCAGACGCGTCAGACCGCGGTCAGGGTCAATGCGCGCCGCCGGGAGAGCGACCTGCGTGCCGCCCGCCTCTTCCTCGGTGCCATGCGCCGCGAGAGCCTGCTACTCTGGCTCTACGGCAAGGCCCTCTATGCCAAAGACCTTGGCTTGGGCGAGGGCCCGGACCAAGGTCTCTGGGCCAGTGCGGCAGCAAGGCTGCTCTACTGGCTTCGTCTGATCAATCCCTATTATTACTACTTCAAGCGCCTCAAGCGCCGTCTGGGCTGAGCGCGCCGTCCTTGTCGCGCTCCATCACCTTCAGCACGATGACGGCCTGGTAGATGGCGTCGAGCACGGCATGCACCAGGCCGGGCACCCCGTCGAGGAAGCCCCGCTTCAGCACATACGACTTGAAGAAGCGGAACAGCGGTCGCGCCAGCAGTGCCCACAGCCCGTAGTGCTTGTCCTTGCGGCGCACCACCTCGTAGCCGGAGTAGGTGTTGGCCTTGCGCACGATGTCGGCCACCGTGTCGTTGGCCAGATGCTCCAGGGCCAGGTCGTGACGCCGGGCGTCGATGCGGTCCACGCGTCCGTCGACCACGGGTGAGGCATGTATCACGTTGGGCCAGTGGGTCTTGTCGCGACGGAAGAAGCGCAGCACGTAGTCTGGATAGGCCGAGTGGAGGAAGCGCCCCATGAAGTAGTTGCGGCGCGGGATGGCAATGCCCGCCGGCGCGTCGGCACGGGCCGCCTGCTCGTAGAGATAGTCGTGCAGCTGCGCCGACACCAGCTCGTCGGCATCGACCACGAGCACCCAGGGGCAGCTGGCCTGGTGTATGGCATACTCACGGGCGGGCTCGACGATGGTGTGCTCGCCGCGTGCGAAGGTGACCACGCGGCAGCCCAGCGACAGCGCTGTGGCCACGGTGTCGTCGGTGCTCTCCATGTCGCACACGAGCACCTCGTCGAAACAGCTCACGGCCTCTATCACGCGCCGCAGGTGCTGCATGGCGTTGTAGGTGTTGATGACCACCGATATGCGATTCTCCTCGTTCATTGCTTCGTCAGGGATAGTTTTGCTGCAAAGTTACGCATTTTCGGTGAATATCCCGCCAATTTCCCTTCACTTTGTGCGCATAGGGCGTAAAGTTTCGTCATGGCCTACAGGCTTTTATGTCTGTTCTGTCCGAAACGTTTCGGTGGTGCTAGCCTAGCAGCTTCCTCCTGGCGAAGTGGAACAAGATGCAGGTAGTGAGAAAGCCGATGAGGCTGCCCATGCAGACGTCGGACAGGAAGTGCTGCGAGAGGTAGACGCGTGAGTAGGCGCCCAGTGCGGCCATGAAAAGCAGCAGCAGTGGCGCAGCGCAGAGCGTCACCCTGGTCATGTAGCAGCACTGCCCTTGCTCCGTGCGCTGCCTGTAGCGGTAGGCCAGCAGTAGGGCACAGCAGGTGAAGAAGACAAAAAACGTGGAGGCATGGCCCGAGGGGAACGAGTTGCCGTGGTTCAGACTGACGCCCTGCACCACTGGCAGCACCATGTCGGCGTGGCCTTCAAAGGCGCTGATGGGCCGTGGCATGCAGATGGTGTGCTTCAGCAGCTGCAGTATGGAGCCGCCCGTGAGCTCGCACAGACCGAAGAATACGGTCAGCTTCAGCTTCTTCCACAGCAGGGGCAGAAGGGCAAGAGCATATATCGGACCCTCGGCCACCATGGAGTAGTAGGTGAAGAAGACATCCTGCAGATGCGTGTGATGGGAGTTGAGCAGCAGATGGAGCTCCAGCTTGGGATAGAGCGCAAGCAGCATACCCATCGATGCGAGCACTGTCACGTAGGCCACGCAATAGATGACAAAAGCTTTTCTCGTCTGCATCTTATGGTTATTCAGATTTTTGGTTTATGATATTCCTCCAAGTTACTCCCTGCAACTTACAGCTATTTCGCTGCTTTCCACAACATACGGTGGTGCGGGCGATGGTGTCCGCGTTTCCAGAGTCGACTGCAAATTTAGATAAAATTTCCGAGATTTTAAGCCAGTCGAGATAAAAATGTGAACAAATTGCCCCGAAAAGTTACAAATCAAGGCTCACATACGCTC
>CAJOHP010000176.1:0-2546 GCA_905234355.1 uncultured Prevotella sp.
AGATGGAGGAACTCACCGTGCTCAACAGCAAGATCTACAGACTGCGAGGACAGGCAGCTATGGCCAGCTCTGCCAACTTCATCAACTGCAATATCTATGAAATATACAATTCTTCAGAAAAACTGCTGGCCACGCTGATAAATAGTATAATGTATACCGCATATTCTGGTAATACAGACCGCTTGCATGCCGACTGCATGTTTATCAACTGTCTTGGCGCTGGAAGCGGCAATCTGAGTGCAGTGATGGAAGGTGGCACTATGAACAACAGTTGGACGAAGGTCATCTTCGGCATGAATCAGAACACGATGGAACTGACCGACTATGCCGACGACGTGCTTAGCAAGTATAAGGGTACCGACGGCACTCCCGTGGGCATCACCGGCGGTGTGGCACCCTTCACGCTGGTGCCCTCAGCGCCGCGCATCACCGAGTCGACTATCAAGGTGGACCCGGAGAAGAAGGTGCTCAATGTAAACCTGAAAGTGGCAGCCAACTAACACCCAAAAGCCTGAGAGACTATGATAAGACGTATCACCTGCTTGCTGGCCATCGTCGTGGTGGCAGTGCTCGCACGCGCCCAGGGCATGAAGGGCTACGAGTACTGGATAGACGCCGACTATGCCGCCCGACAGAGCGTCAGCAGCACACAGACCGACATCAGCCTCCAGCTGTCGACGGCTGCGATGGGGCAGGGTGTCCACTACTTCAACGTCCGCGCACAGAGTGCCGACGGCGAGTGGGGACCCCTCAGCCGCTATCTCTTCTTCGTGCCGGAGGCCATGGGCGAAGCGGCCCGTGTCGCGGCTATGCAGTACTGGATAGACGCCGACCACGCCTCACGGCAGACCGTGGATGTCGGTTCTCCCGACATCGCCCACGCCATCGACGTGAGCCGGCTCAGCGAGGGCGTGCACTTCCTCTCCCTGCGGCTGCAAGATGCCGACGGCGTGTGGAGCGCACCCTCACGCCACATCTTCTACATGCCCGAACCCATGAGCGCCAGCGCCACCGTGACCAAGATGGAGTATGTCATCGACGACGACGAGGCCACGCGCCAGACGGTGGATGTCGGTTCTCCCGACATCGCCCACACCATCGACGTGAGCACGCTCAGCGAGGGCGTGCACTATCTCACCCTGCGCCTACTCAACAGCGAGGGCGTGTGGGGCATGCCCACGCGACATGTATTCTTCAACCCCGGCGCCGACTATGCCGTGGAGAGCCCCCTCGTGGGCTATCGCTACTCCTTCAACGGGCAGAGTGAGTATGTCACTATACCCGAACAGATGGAGTATCAGCTCGACGGCCTCGTGCTGCCCTTGCCCGACCCGCTGCTCACTGGCTCGCTCACCGAGGGCTGCACCTACACCTTCAGCAACGGCGAAGCTCGTCTGCGGCGCACCGTGCAAATGCACTTCAGCATAGCCTTTGAGAACAAGGCCCACGTCTGGAGCAACACCACCAGCGAGCAGTTCGACGTGACCGACGAGCTGTCTCATCCGCTTCAGCCCCTCTCCTTTGGTCATCCCGCTACGGTGACGAAGGTCAGCGCAGGCGACTTTGCCGCCCTCACCATCACGGCGGCGCAGAGCCGCACCTACTACCTGCACGCCACGCAGCCCTGCCAGATGATGCTGTTCCGCCCCGACGGCACGCTCCTCACCACGCTCGACATGAGCGACGAGACACGCAGCTATCCCGTGCAGCTCGCTCAGGGCGACCACCACGCCGTCGTCTTCCAGACCACGCGCGATGAGCAGCACCCGGCGGCCGACCTTATCGTGCGCCTGCAAGAGAACGAACACTTTGTGCCCGAGCCCGTCATCAGCTATCAGGACGAGCTCGTCACCCTGTCGTGTCCCATGGCTGAGGCCACCATGCTCTACTCCCTCGACGGCACGGAGCCGCAGACCGCCTACACACAGCCCTTCCTCCTGCAGCGCAATGCCGTGCTCACCGTGCGTGCCGTGCGACAGGGCTACGACAGCTCGGAGCTGGTCCGGCTCACCATCGACAGCTATAAGGTGGCCACGCCCACCATCACTTTTGCCAACCTGCATGCCTACATCGACTGTGCTACCCCTGAGGCAACCATACACTACACACTCGACGGCAGCGACCCGCGCGCCGCAGGTCTTGTCTACACCGAGCCGGTGCCCATCACCGCCAACTGCACGGTCAGGGCCGTGGCCACACGACTGTACTACCACGACTCTGAAGAGGCCACGCCGTACCCCATAGACGTGACCAACATCACCACGTCTACGCCGCAGGTGGAGCGACAGGGCAACCTGCTCGTCGTCACCTCGCTCACCGAGGGAGCACGCTTCCACTACACCCTCGACGGCACCACACCCACCACCGACAGTCCGTCGACCGACCGCTTCATCCGTCCCGAGCACAACTGCACGGTGAAGGTCTTTGCTGTGAAGGAGGGCGAGATACCGTCGGCTGTGGTCACCACCGTCGTAGACTGGATGCAGGCAGAGACGCCGTCGTTTTCTTTCGACGAAGGCTCGAACTTGCTCACCCTCGTATGCAAC
>CAJOHP010000176.1:2595-8760 GCA_905234355.1 uncultured Prevotella sp.
CCGCTCCGCTCACGCTGACCGACAACCGCGTGGTGCGGGCCATCGCCGTGGCACCGCTGTTCAACGACTCTGAGGTGGGCGAGTACAAGCCCGACGCCTTCACCTGCGATGCGCCGGTGCTGGCCTTCGACGGCCGCCATCTCACGATGACGTGCGCTACCGAGGGCGCCATCATCCGCTACACCCTCGACGGCACCATGCCGGGCTCGGGCGCCACGGTCTACGACGGCCCTGTCACCCTGAGCCAGCTGTGCACCGTGCGGGCCGTGGCCATGAAGGCTAATACCAACAGCAGCAGCGACCAGACCCTGCCTATTGTGGCTTACTACGACGGAAAGAAGGCGGTGACCGCCACCGAGGGCGTGCTCAGCCAGGCTTTCCAGTGGACCCGTGCGGACCTTATCAAGGAGCTCGTGCTTGAAGGACAGCTCAGCGACGCCGACATGCAGTGGCTCTCGTCCCGTCTCACGGCTCTCGACCATCTTGACATGAGCACCGCGCGCCTGCATGCCGACGCCCTCACGCCCCAGACCTTCAGTGGTCTGCCTGTGCTCACGCTGCAGGTACCCGCAACGGTGACGAGCGTTGCCGACGGCACATTCAGTCACTGCGAACGTCTGGCCGCCATCCTCTGGCATCCCAGCCTGCGACTCACCGAGGCCATGCTCGGCACGCTGACCAATCCCAACCTGCTCATCTATGCCAAGACACGCGGCTATGCACCGGCAGAACGCACCAATGTGGTGGTCGACGGCCGTGCCGACCGCATCGTGCTCAGCGACGGCGACGGCCAGCCTGGCTGCAACTTCTTCTGTCCCGAGGCGTTCCAGGCCGACCACGTCAGCTACACCCACCACTATGCCCAGCAGACGGGGGTGGGCGAGTGTCGCGGATGGGAGACGCTGGCCCTGCCCTTCGCTGTGCAGCGCGTCGCCCACAGCTCCGGCGCAGCTGCAGCACCCTTCGCCGCACAGCGTGCCGGGGGCGAGCGGCCCTTCTGGCTCTGCCAGCTCGGCGCAGGCGGCTTCGAGCCTGCTGCCGCCATCGAGGCCAACACACCCTATATCGTGGCCATGCCCAACCATCCTACCTACGCCGACGAGTATCTGCTGGCAGGCGACATCGTCTACGAGGCCGACAATGTCACGGTGCATGATTCCTACGAGGTGCAGACCGGACAGCGCGGCAACATGACGCTACGCCCGGCCTTCGTCGCCACGGCCAAGAGCGGTGACATGCTCGTGCTCAACGTCGGGGAAGTGTTTGAGGGCTTTGCCGAGGGCAGTGCCTTCTTTGCCGACCTCGACCGCACCGTGCGTCCCTTCCAGGCCTATGTCACCGAGACGGCCACCCGCACGCGCCGGCTGCCCATCGCCGACCTTACCGACGGCATTATGGAAGTGCAATCCATGCCGGCAGCCGGCGTCCCGCAGCAGTATGTAGACCTGCAGGGACGGCGCATGGGACACCGCCCGACGCCGTTGCGCAAGGGCATCTACATCAAGGGAGGGAAGAAGGTGATGGTGAAATAGCCGCACGCCCAATCCCAACGGTGTAAGAACCTGTAAGTAGAGAGTATGATTAGTTTGCTGTGCCAAAGTCTCGCATAGCAGGCTAATCATACTTTTTAATGAGTTTAGATATTAAACGCCTCGAGTTTAGATATTAATTACCTCGTGTTTAGATATTAATTACCTCGTGTTTAGATATTAATTACCTCGAGTTTAGATATTAATTGCACGTTTAGGGGGTAGGGTAGTCGCCACTTGTTTAGGCTACTCTATATACACATCGCTTGGTCGTGGATGCCAAAGGCATCAGATAAGGTAGCCAGCCATTTCGCAGTCCCTCTGTGGCAGCTGTATGGCTGGCTACCCCTTTCAAGCCCCTCCGAGGCATAGCTATGCCTAATGTGCACTGGTGAAAAAACAAAATTGTCGGTCATTTTGTCGGTTGTTTGTGTCAATTTGTCTGTATAAGCGGTTTGGCACTACACTTGCATAAGGATAAGTGAGCACCGCACGAAGCGGAGCCCGAGAGAGAACTAACAAACATAAACAACAAAAAAATAATTAGGAGGACAAGACTATGACACCCATGATGAGACGTAACGCAGCCTGGCTGCCCAGTGTTTTCAACGATCTGTTTGACACCGACTTCATGCCCAAGGCCAATGCCACGGCACCGGCCATCAATGTGAAGGAGAGCGACAAGGCATACACCGTAGAGCTGGCAGCTCCCGGCATGACAAAGGAGGACTTCAACGTGCACATCAACGACGAGGGCAACCTCATCATCAAGATGGAGAAGAAGGACGAGCACAAGGAGGAGGACAAGAGCACGCGCTACCTGCGCCGTGAGTTCTCCTACACAAAGTATGAGCAGACGCTCATCCTGCCCGACGACGTGGAGAAGGACCACATCGCTGCCCGCGTGGAGCACGGCGTGCTCACCGTGGAGCTGCCCAAGCAGGTGCAGCAACAGGTGAAGGTGAGCCGGCAGATAGAGATAGGCTGACGCTTACACACAGACGGCAACGTGTCTTGACGACAGACACAGCGCGAAGAACGCCCGGAAAGAAGACAGCATGGCTGCACTCCTTGCCGGGCGTTTTCGTATTTTTTATGCTCTAATTATTTGGCACTATCAGTTTTTATCACTAACTTTGTGGCCACAAATTGCAAATATTAACCGAAAACATTAACTATTTATGAGCAAAACGCTGAAATTAGCGGTGATAGCGCTGTGCTGCGCGCCCGCTGCGATGGCACAGGAAGAGGCCGACACCCTGGCCCGTGCCATGCAGGAGGAGCAGGCCTTCACTTTCACCGAGTCGCAACTGGGCGCCGACGAGACCAGTCAGCAAGACGTCTCGGTCATCGGCTCCAACCGCAATGTCTACGCCAGCGAGGTCGGCTACAGGTTCAGTCCGGTGATGTTCAAGTATCGCGCCTACAACTCCAAGTACAGCGACACCTACATCAACGGCAACCCCGTCAACGATGCCATGAGCGGACAGATAGCCTACTCGGCACTCTTTGGCGGACTGAACAACCAGACACGCACCAGGGAGTCGTCGCTACCCTTTGAGGACAACAACTACATGATGACGGGACTGGGCATCGCGAGCAACTTCAACTTCCGCCCCTCGAGCTTTGCCACTGGGCACCGCCTGACCGTCTCGGGAGCCAACCGTGCCGACAACGTGCGTGCACTCTATACCTACAACTCTGGAGTCACAGAGAAAGGATGGGCCTTCACAGGCAGCATCACCGGACGGTGGGGCGACGGCATAGGCTATATTGACGGCACTTTCTCACGCTCCATGAGCTACTTCCTCGGCATAGAGAAGATGCTCAACGACCGACACGCCATCTCCTTCGTCACATGGGGAGCACCCACTGAGCGAGGAGGACGAAAGGGATCGACCGACGAGATGTACTGGATAGCCAACGACCGCATGTATAACCCCTCGTGGGGCTACCAAGACGGAAAAAAACGTAATGCCAAGGTGATGCGCTCCTTCTCGCCGTCGGCACTCTTCACCTGGGACTGGGACATCGACGACGACACCCGGCTCACCACCACGCTCTTCGGCAAGTATGCCATGTGGAGCAACACACGTCTGAGCTACAACGGAGGCACCAACCCCGAGCCCGACTACTACAGCCTGATGCCCAGCTTCAACTTCAACGTATGGAACCCCGGCGCAGCCTTCCGCGACGACGCCGCCATGCTGGGCTGGCAGAATGCCTACGACTACCTCTCGGCCAGCGAGGACAACCGGCAGATACAGTGGGACAAGCTCTACTATGCCAACAGTGTCATGGCCGCTGCCGGACAGGACGCCATGTACTACCTGCAGCGCGAGCACGAGGACCAGCTCTCACTGAGCCTCGCCACCACGCTGGAGAAGCAGCTCACGAAGAACTCCGTGCTGCACGCCGGACTGCAGCTCGGTGCCAACAAGGGCATGTTCTATCAGACCATGGAAGACCTACTGGGCAACGCCACCTTCCACAACATCAACACCTATGCCATCAAGAGCTACGGCGAGCAGTCGCAGGAGGTGTCGTTCGACATGAACGAGGGCACGCCACGCGAGATAAAGGCCGGCGACCGCTTCGGCCACGACTACGTGCTGCACGTGCGCAAGGCACAGCTATGGGCCGGATACAGCACCGACTTCGAGGCAGCGCACCTCTTCGCCACCGGACGACTGGCAGGCACCACCATGCAGCGCGACGGAAAGATGCGCAACGGACTGGCTCCCGACAACTCCTACGGCAAGAGTGGAACGGCAAAATTCCTTGACGGAGGAGCTAAGGTGGGCGCACACGTCAACCTCGGACAGGGCAACGTCCTCATGCTCGGCATGGGCTATGAGCTGAAGACACCCACGCCAAAGGCATCGTTCTCAGCACCACGGGTCAACAACGACTTCGTCAAAGACCTCAAGCAGGAAAAGATCTTCTCCGCCGAGATGGGCTACCAGCTGCAGACATCTTGGCTCAAGGCCAACCTGGGAGCCTACTACAGCCATCTCTACGACGTGACCGAGCAGACCATGTACTACTCCGACTACGACAACTCCTTTGCCTATGCCACCCTCTCCGGCATAGAGAAAATGTACTACGGCCTGGAACTCGGCATGAACTTCCGACTCACGGAGTGGCTCAACCTCAAGGCACTGGGCGTGGTGAGCGAGGCCAAATACGTGAACAATGCCGATATGCGGCTGATGCTCTCCAACAGTGGCGACTACGTCGACGAGAAGTGTATCAACAGCGGCATGCGCGAGGGCAACACACCGCTCACGGCAGGCAGCATCGACCTGAGCTTCCACAGCAGAGGATGGTACTTTGACCTCATAGGCAACTACTACGACCGCATATACCTCTACTACTCGCCCGACACCAAGCGGCAGCAGAATGCCATCGTCAACGACGACGGAGAGTACCAGAAGATGTCGCAGGCTGAGGGCAAGGGAGGATTCATGCTCGACGCCTCGCTCAGCAGGCAGATACGACTGAAGCACGGCCGCACGCTGGGATTCAACCTGATGATGACCAACCTGCTCAACAACACCGGCATCTGCACCGGAGGATATGAGAAGAGCCGACAGGACCTGAAACTAAACAACGAGGGCGTGCTCGAGGGACGAACAAACAACGCATACGTCTTCGGACGCAACCCCATCAAGTATTATGCTCAGGGCATCAACGGCATGTTTATGGTCACTTACAGATTCTAAAAACAGAAAGAAGCTTATGAAGACAATGAAATATATGGCCATAGCAGCCGCCTGCCTGATGGCACTGAGCTGCACCAAAGGCGGAGAGTGGGACATACCTGAGGTGAACCCCGCTACGCTCTATGGCAACAACAGCATCACCGAAGACAGCATCATCACCATCGCCGAGCTCAAGACCCTTTACCCCAACGTCTTTGCCAGTACTGACGAGAACAGGCTGATAGACCACGACATCAAGATAAGAGGACGTGTCACTGGCAACGACCTGCGAGGCAACATCTACAAGCAGTTCACCCTGCAGGATGCTACAGGAGCCATCATCGTGGCCGTCAACGAGAGCGGCATCAGCGGCTATCTGGCCGAGGGACAGGAAATCATCCTGGCACTGAAGGACCTCTACATAGGTGGATACCGCAAACAGCCCGAGATAGGCATGCCCTACAACGGGACAAGCATAGGACGCATGCAGAAGGACATCTTCCAGAAGCACTTCCGCTATGCTGGCAGTGTGGACACGGCGGCCATCAGACCCATCGACTTCGACGTGAACATGAGCAAGGAGGAGCATGCCGCCAAGCTCGTCACGCTGCGCAACGTCTCGTTTGCACCCGTCGACGGACTCGGCACACTGGCGCCCGACACAGCGCTCGACCGCACTGTCACACTCGTGGGAGGATGCGTCAACCGCGCACTCAACGAGTACCCGGAGTCGAAGGTGGTCATACGCACCAGTTCCTACGCTAAGTTTGCGGCCATGAAACTGCCTTACGACGAGGTGAACAAGCGACCGCTCATGTGCGACATCACCGGCATTGCCACACGCTACAACGACACATGGCAGATCATCATACGCAAGGAGAGCGACATCAAGGTGAAGTGAGAAGTGATAAGTGAGAAGTGATAAGTGATAA
>CAJOHP010000177.1 GCA_905234355.1 uncultured Prevotella sp.
ATCGACTTCCTGACCTATCCCGACATCGACGAGAAGCAGAAGACCTACCTGAAGGCACTCGACCACCTGAACCCCACCCACGAGTATGGCGTGGCCTTTGAGCGCGGCACGCTGCTGCAGCTGTCGCCCGGCAAGCAGCAGTACTTCATCTCGGGCACAGCCAGCATCGACCGCCACGGCGAGGTGCTCTACGTGGGCGACGTGAAGCGTCAGACCCTACGGCTGCTGGAAAACATTGGGGCACTGCTCGCCAACGGGGGAGCCACGATGAGCGACGTGCAGTATTTCATCGTCTACCTGCGCGACCCTGCCGATGCACGCGACGTAGAGGAGATACTCTGCCAGCACTACCCTAGCGTGCCCCACATCCTCACACTGGCAGAGGTGTGCCGTCCGAAATGGCTCGTGGAAATGGAGTGTATAGCGCAAAGAAACGACAAGTAGAGAGAGCATGCACACGGAAGGACGCCCTAAAATAGCCATCATCGACCCCAACACCCTGGCTGTGGTGGGGCTGCGGCAGATACTGCAGAACGTGCTGCCCATCATGACCATCGACACGTTTGGCTCGATGGCAGAGTTCATGGCCAACAGCCCTGAGCACTATGCCCATTACTTCGTGGCCATGAACATAGTGCTGGAGCACCGTCCTTTCTTCACCAGCCACCGCCGTCAGACCATCGTACTGACGCTCTCGCTCGATGGGGGCAGCCAGCTCAGCGAGTTTCACAGCGTGTGCATCAATGTGCCGGAGCAGCAGCTTATACGCTCGCTGCTCATGCTGCAGCAACACGCCCACCCCAACGGCAAGAATCTGCCGCCCATGCCCCAGATACTGCAACAGAAGATACTAAGCGACAGGGAGATAGAGGTGATGTCGCTCATTGTCCAGGGCTTCATCAACAAGGAGATAGCCGACCGGCTGCACATCAGCCTCTCGACCGTCGTGACCCATCGGAAAAACATCATGTACAAACTGGGCATGAAAAGTGTCTCGGCACTCACCATCTATGCCGTGATGCACGGCTATGTGGACATCAACAAGATCTGAAGCCCCCGCCCGCACCATGGGCGGCTGCTACAGTTTCACGCTGGAGATGTCGACCAGGCCGTTGACAATGGCGTATATAGTGAGTCCCGCCGGCGAGTGTATCTGCAGCTTACGGGCAATGTTGCGCCGATGGGTGATGACCGTATTGGTCGAGATACACAGATGGTCGGCTATCTCCTTGTTGGCCATACCCTGCACCACCCCTATCACCACGTCTTTCTCACGCTCAGAGAGTGCGTCGGCCTGTTGGCTTCCGCCTCTGAATACCATGTCGCTGATATTGCGTGTCACGTCGTTCTGCCTGGCCAGCTGCTCCAGACGGCGTATGGCCGGCACAAAGATATGGTCTTCCACCATGGCGTGCTGGTGCAGCCACTCCTCGTTGGCATAGATATCGTGCAGGGCGGCCATGAGCTTGTTGTTGTGGAAGCTGTCGTGGGGCAGATACTTAATAATGAGTAGCTTGAGCTCACGCAGCTTCTTGTCGGCCGCACCATGGTGGCGGGAGAAGGTCTCTATGCTGTAGTCGCCTGTGGGCTGGCCGGCCACGAGTGCATCGACGTAGGGGAAGAGGGTCTTCTGCTCGTAGTGCATGTGCCGCCGTATCTCATGCGCATAGTCGTCGTAGAAGCGCATGATGAGCTGCCCCAGCGAGTCGTCGGGATTGAGCGACTCCTGCAGTTCCCTCCGTATGAAGGGCAGCTGAAACTCCAGATACCATGCATGGCTGGCCTCGAGATAGTGCATCAGCGTGGGCACGCTGACCTGGTCGTGACTCTCTGGCTCGGCACTGCCGTTGATGCGATAGTTCACCACTGCCAGAAACGTATAGCAGTCCACACCCTGGGCATCGCAAACCTCACGCACGGTCTTGTCGCCAAAACCTAGACTGATGCCAAAGCTGCCCAGCATCTGCAGCAGGTCGTAGTCGTCGCGTATGAGCGTAATCATCTTGTCGCCTGCCTCATACATCTTTTGATACTTCATACCTCTTTATATATATATATTATATTGTCGGAACTTGCCGATTTGTTTTCACCCTTTGACGGATTATGTGCTGCAAAATTAGTCATTTCCATCGGATTACGCAACAGATAGGACAAAATTTCACCAATTTTGGGTATTGCCCATGTGGGCGAAAAGCCGTAATTTTGCACCGAAATTTATGAAACCCTTATGAGAATAGCAAACAAACTCACCCTACTTGTGACCGCCTGTGCCCTTGGCAGCAGCGTCTCGCTGGCCCAGGACGCTGAGCCGGCCCAACAGTCTGCGCCGGCCAAGCGGTTCTCGCTCGGCGCCTACGGAGAAGCCGTCATGAGCCGCAACTACTACAGCGACCATTTCAACCGCTATCAGTTTCCCGAGAAATACAAGGACGACCCCTCCCACGGACGCTTCGACTTGCCCCACGTGACCGTGAACATGGGCTGCGACTTCGGCCACGGATGGTCTATGGGCATGGAGGTGGAATATGAGCACGGCGGCACAGAGAGCGCCGTCGAGGTGGACGCCGACGAGAGTGGCGAGTATGAGGCCGAAGTAGAGAAAGGCGGCGAGGTGGCCCTCGAACAGTTCTGGATACAGAAGTCGTTCTCCAAGGCGGTCAACCTGCGCATGGGCGAGATAGTGGTGCCCGTAGGTGCTACCAACAAGTATCACATGCCCACCGAGTTCTTCACCGTCTATCGTCCCGAGGGCGAAAACAGCATCCTGCCCTGCACGTGGCACCAGACGGGTCTGGCCCTCTTCGGAC
The DNA here is from genome assembly GCA_905234355.1 of uncultured Prevotella sp. Classification (GTDB taxonomy): domain Bacteria; phylum Bacteroidota; class Bacteroidia; order Bacteroidales; family Bacteroidaceae; genus Prevotella. Next base: position 2,808 of record CAJOHP010000177.1, read on the forward strand.
GTCTGAAGGACTGGCGCTACGAGGTGCAGCTGCTCTCAGGGCTCGACAGCGAGCGATTCGGCGCATCGAGCTTCGTGCACTACGGGGCCAACAGCATATACGAGTTCAAGATAGCCAACAGCTATGCCGCCGCCGCACGCATAGACAACTACTCCGTGCCGGGACTCCGACTGAGCCTGAGCGGATACTACGGACACACCTTCAACAACACACTGCGCGCACACAACGCCGACAAGTATAAGGACTGCAAGGGCGCGCTGGCCATCGGCTCGTTCGACTTCATGCTCAACCGCTGGAACCTCATCGTCAGGGGCAACATAGACTATGCCCACCTGGGCGATGCCGACCTCATCTCCTCGTTCAACAACTCTTTCCCCAAGCACACCCTGCAGGACGGCTCGCCGTCGAAGCGCCAGCCCGTGGCCAGCAACGCACTCGACTACTCCATAGAGGCGGGCTACGACGTGCTCTCCTTTGCAGAGAAGAAGCGCCCCGACCAGAAGCTCTACGTCTTTGCACGCTACGAATACTACAACCCCATGGAGGCCAGCTCAAACAAAGTGACCTACGAGTGGTGCCAGAAGCAGATTGTCACCGCAGGACTCAACTACTACCCCAACAAGCAGATAGTGGTCAAGGGAGAGTATAGCCACCGCGCACTCAAGTCGCCCTACAACAACGAGCCAGCCGTCAACCTCGGCATAGCCTTCTCGGGATGGCTGCTCTGAGCAGACTGTGCATCGCACAACAATACTAATATAAACAAAAAGGCAAAAAACTATGGACAAAATCACAAAGTGCGCCACACTTTTCATGGCACTTTCCGCACTGACCCTCACCACCACGTCGTGCGGCGACGACGACGACAGCACACCCATCACGACTTCCATCCAGAAGACTGCAGAGCAGCTGCGCGACTCGGCCCTCAGCGTGGTCAATGCCAACTATGTGCAAAACACCGTCATCGCCACCTACAAGAAACTGGCCGACGACTGCGAGGAACTGCTCGACATGGCCGAAGACCTGCAGTCGCAGGCACAGCTCGAGCAGCTCTGCAACCAGTGGAAGGTAGCCCGACAGGACTGGGAGCTCAGCGAGTCGTTCCTCTTCGGTGCCGCATCGGGCTACGGCATCGACCCGCACATCGACACATGGCCTTTCGCCGAAGCATCGTTCATCAATCTCATGTCCAAACATAACCCCGCCAGCAGCGAAGCCGACGCCGAGGTGGTGACACACACCATCGCCACGTCGCAGAACTTCACCGGATTCCACGCCCTGGAATACGTCATCTTCCGCAACGGACAGACACGCCAGCTGACCGACATCACCGCCGACGAGATGTTCTTCATCAAGGCCGTAGCCGCCGACCTCTACCTCTCGGCATGCCGGCTGGAGGTGGCATGGGCCGGCGATGCCGCACAGCAGAAGCGCATCGCACTGCTTGAGGAAGAGGAACTGACACCCGAGGACAACTTCGGCAGAGAGTTTACCGACGCTGGCAAACCCGGCTCACGATGGAAGTCTGCACTTGAGGCTTCGGTACAGATCATCGAGGGATGCATCGACATCGTGGGCGAGGTGGCCGACTTCTCCAGCAAGAATGTCTTTGAAATCGTGAAGGGCGGAGCCCCCAAGGATGCCGAAGGCAAGTCTGTGGTGGACAACAAGATCGACGCCATCTCCGGTGCTACCAT
>CAJOHP010000178.1 GCA_905234355.1 uncultured Prevotella sp.
CTGCACGAGGGCGAGACCATCGACCTGAGCACTGCCGACACCACCGCCCTGCGGCGCGTGCCGGGCATAGGCAGCTACTACGCCCGCCGCATCGTGGAGTATGGAAAAAGATTGGGGGGATATGTGCGCAGCGAACAGCTGCTCGAGATCGACGGGTTTCCGCCGTCGGCACTCACCTACTTCACGCTGTCGGCCAGCGGAGCCGAGCATCGGCTCAACGTCAACCGTCTCTCCCTGGAACAGCTCCGCCGCCACCCCTACATCAACTACTACATGGCGCGCGCCATCGTGGACTACCGCCGGCAGCAGGGGCCGCTGAAGAGTCTCGACGACCTGAGCCTGCTGCCCGACTTCACGCCCGAGGTGATAGCACGCCTCCGGCCTTACGTGGAGTACTGACTTTGCACTATCGCATGTCGGAAGTTACCACATATCGAAATAGGACGTTCAACTTATTCCACCCAGTTTTTATGTTACAGACCCCACCCCCGTCCCCTCCTCTTCTTGCGTCCCGTTGGTAGCAAGCGTCACCCTTAGGCTTACACCACTCCTTGCCAAGTGCAGCCAGTGCCGAAGTCGGCGAAGCATCGGAAGCGGGACTCAGCCCCATCTGCTTCAGTAGAAGTAGACGCGCTTCACACGGTTGGACACGCCGGTGAGCACCTCATAGGGTATGGTGTCGATGATGCTGCTGAGCACGGTGACGGGCAGGTCGGCGCCGAATATCTCAACGCTGTCGCCCTCCCGGCAGTCTATGCCAGTCACGTCGATCATAGCTACGTCCATGCAGATGTTTCCCACGTAGTCGGCCCTTTGCCCGTTCACGAGGCAGTAGCCGTGGCGGTTGCCGAGATGACGGTTTAGCCCGTCGGCATAGCCTATAGGTATGGCGCCGACGACGCTGTCATGGTCGAGCACGGTGTGTCGTCCGTAGCCTATGGACTCTCCTGCCGCCAGGTGGTGCAGCTGCAGTATGGTGGTGCGCAGGGTGCTCACGGGCAGCAGCGGGTCGGAGGGCGCCAGGGGCTTAGGCAGTGCCGTCGTCTCGTAGGGCTCCACGCCATAGAGGCCTATGCCCAGGCGGCACATGTCGAGCTGTCGCTCGGGGAAGTGCTCTATGCCGGCCGAGTTGTCTATGTGGCGCAGTATCTTGTGGCTGAAGGCGTCCTGTAGCCTTCGGCTGGCCTCGTCGAAGCGCCGGAACTGCAGGGCGGAGAAGTCGTTGAAGTCGTCGGAGTCGCTGCCCACGAAGTGGGAGAAGACCGAGCGCGGTATGATGGCCTGCTGCTGTCTGAGTCGTGAGATGAGCTCGTCGACCTCTTGTTCCGAGGCGGCATCGAAGCCCAGGCGGTGCATGCCCGTGTCGAGCTTGATGTGTACGGGCCATCCGCTGATGCCCTCCCTGCGCGCTGCCCGGATGAGGGCGTCCATGAGCCGGAAGGAGTAGACCTCAGGCTCGAGGTCGTAGTCGAAGAGTGTCTTGAAGGACGACATCTCGGGGTTCATCACCATGATGTTGGCAGTGATGCCCGCCTTGCGCAGCGCCACGCCCTCGTCGGCCACGGCCACGGCCAGGTAGTCCACGCGCAGGTCCTGCAGCGTGCGGGCTATCTCGATGGCACCGGCACCATAGGCATCGGCCTTGACCATGCACACCATCTTCGTCTCCGGTCGCATGTAGGCGCGGAAGTGCTTCAGGTTGCTCATCACCGCAGCGAGGTTGACCTCGAGTATGGTCTCATGCACCTTCTGCTCCATCGTCTCTGTGATGCGCTCGAAGCCGAAGCGCCGTGCGCCCTTGAGCAGTATGGCCTCGTCGTGCAGAGAGCGCAGCACGTCGCTGGCAAGAAACTCGTCGGTGGTGGCAAAGAAGTGTTGCTCGGCGGTGGTGAAGACGCTGGCAGCAGCTGTGATTCCTGTGCCTATGCCTATGAGCCGGCCTATGCCTCGCTTCTGGCAGAGGCTGTCCACCTGTCGGTAGAGCTCGTCGGGGCGCTCGCCACTCTGGAAGATGTCGCTCAGGATGAGCGTCTTGCGCTCACCCTCGGCACGACGGGCCATGAAGTCGAGGGCGATGTCGAGCGAGTTCACGTCGTTGTTGTAGGAGTCGTTGATGAGTGTGCACCCGCGCAGACCGCGCTTCACCTCCAGTCGCATGGCGATAGGCTCGAGCAGGGCCATGCGCTGTGCCAGGGCGTCGGGCGTCAGGCCCAGGTAGAGTGCGGTGGCAGCACAGGTGATGCTGTTCTCGATGGATGCCTCGTCTACAAAGGGTATGGTATATTCGCCTCGCGTACCTTTATATATATATACTATCCTGGTGGCCTGCTCCTGGGCCACGGTCTGCACATACATGGCAGCGCGGTCGTCGGTGCGGCTCCACCCTATCTTCTCGCCCTGATAGGCCGATCGTCTCACGCATCGGCTCACCACATCGTCGTCGCTGGGATAGACGAGGGCGCAGGTGTCTCGGAAGAGCAGCAACTTCTCCTCGCACTTCTCGTCCATGGAGCGGAAGTTCTCCTGATGGGCCGTGCCGATGTTGGTCAGCACGCCGATGGTGGGCTGGAGGATGTCGTGCAGCCGCTCCATCTCGCCGGGCTGGCTGATGCCAGCCTCGAAGATGGCCACCTCGGTGCTCCTTCCTAAGAGCCACACGGACAGGGGCACGCCTATCTGCGAGTTGTAGCTGCGTGGTGAGCGCGCCACGTTCATGCGCTGTGCGTCGTCGGCAGGGGTGTCGACGCCGGATAGCAGACGATAGAGCCACTCCTTGACCCACGTCTTGCCGTTGCTGCCAGTGATGCCCACGACGGGAATGGCAAACTCGTCGCGATGGCGCTCGGCCAGTCGCTGCAGTGCGGCGAGCGACGAGCTCACGCGCAGGAAGTTGGCTCCGGGATAGGCCGTGGCGTAGTCGTCGGGCACCTGCTCGACGACAAACGAGCGCACGCCGCGCCGGTAGAGGTCGGCGATGTATCGGTGGCCGTCGCCGGTGGCCGTGGTCAGGGCAAAAAAGAGGGTCTGCTCAGGAAAGCTGAGCGAACGGCTGTCGGTGAGCAGCCATCCTATCGTGGCCTCGTGCTCACCATAGCGGCGGGCACCGATGAGCGCCGCCACCTTTTCTATGGGGTATGTCATAGTGATGCTATTATGTTTTGTTTTCACGGTGCAAAGGTAATAAGAATTTCCCAATCAGCATCGAAAAAGAGCGCCTAATCTGTTCAGCTGCGGCTGGTCTGCAGTCCTGTCTGGCTGAGCGACATGTCGACGAAGCGTGCGTTGGCGTTGAGCTGATGCTGTGCAAGCGTCTGCCTGATGCGCACCGCGGCTTGCGGGTCTTTGGCCACCATGTAGAGATAGCCGCCTCCGCCGGCGCCCGGCAACTTGTAGCCCAGGCAGAGATCGTCTATGCGGCGTGTGATGGCTGCAATGGCCTCGGGATTGGTGCCGGGGTCGAGCAGTTGGTTCTGCTGCCACGTCTGTCGCACAAGGCGCCCCATGAGCGTGAAGTCCTGCCGCTGTATGGCCTCATACATCGCCATGGCGTGTTGTCTCATCTGGGCGAGGAGCATGAGCTGCCGGCCGTCGTTGAGGAACATGCGCCGCACGATTTCTGCCAGGATATGCTTTGCCGTGCGGGTGATGCCTGTATAGTAGAGCAGATGGCACTGCCGGTACTCCGCCTGCGTGTAGAGGTCGGTGGGCAGCCATCGCGCGAGCGGCCGCTGGGCAAAGCCGGGCTCGGTCTGCAGCAGCTTGACGCCGCCGAGCAGTCCGCCATACTGGTCCTGCCAGCCGCCGCCGGTGGTGAGCATCTGCTCGAGCACGAGCGTGCGCCGTCCTATCTCGCTCTTGTCCCATGCCAGGGAGCAGAAGTCGCTAAGGGCGGACAGCACCGTGGCAGCGAGTATGCTGCTGGTGCCCAGCCCGCTGCCTGCGGGTATGGCCGAGAGCAGCGTCAGCTCGATGCCGCAGCCGAAGTGCTGCAGCTGTGCGCGGAGCGACTCGTGGCGCTCGGAGCAGAACGGGGGCAGGAAGCCGGCCAGGGCCAGCGCTGCCTTGGGTATGGAGAAGGGCGACCCCACCTGATTGTAGTGTTGCAGCTGCTCCCACGTCTGCACCACTTCGCTGGCTCCGAGGTCGATGCTGCGCAGGGTGATGACAGGCTGGGCCGAGGCCTTGACATAGGCTTGCAAGGGGGGCTGGCCGTTGAGCTCGATGGCCACGTTGACCACGTTGCCACCCTCAAGCAGGCAGTAGGGCGGCGTGTCGGTCCATCCGCCGGCGATGTCGATGCGCACAGGGCTGCGGCTCCACACGATCTGGTCGGGACAGACGGCCAGACGGGGCTGCTGCTGCCCGACGTCGCTGGTGAGTCCGTCGCTCAGCAGCGCAAAGGCACGCTGGCTGTCGCCGCGGAACATGGCGTCGTGTATGCGGGTCATCAGCGGCGCCTCATCGGGCAGGG
>CAJOHP010000179.1 GCA_905234355.1 uncultured Prevotella sp.
ATGGTGTTGTTGCCCTCGATGACGGCGGTGACGAGAGCCAGGTCGGTGTTTTCGTCGGCCATGCTCAGTGCGTGCATGGCCTTGGCCCACACCTGCATCTTGTTCTGCTCCTCGCGCTGCAGGTCTTGCACGAGAAAGTGCGACACGAGCAGCGATGCAGCCGCTATGACGATGGCGGCGGCCACGAGCCAGATCTTCACCTGTTGTATTCTGTCAGTCCACTGCATGGGTTGTACGTATAGTTGCGTGCAAAGTTACGAATAATTCTTTTTCTCGCGTGCAACAAAGGGCAGGAAAATGATAAAAACTTGTGATTTGTTTTTCGCTTTCAATTATTTACACTATCTTTGCACCGTATTTATATATAGACTGAAAACAAAAACTATATCTACATGAAGAAATATCTACTCGCCCTTGCCATGCTGCTTCTTTCGGCTCCTCACCGTCTTTCTGCGGCCGAGGAGTGGATAGACGTGACCTCTCTCTATGTGACCAACCCTTCCTACGCGAACAATAACGGCAGCGGTTGGGTGCGTACAGGCTCGTGCGGCTCGTTTGGTGCTGTAAACTACGGTTGCATGGAGTTCTGGAATGGCTGGTTCAACGTGAGCCAGCAGCTCAGCGGTCTGCCTCGTGGGCACTATCGTGTGCAGGTGCAGGCCTACTATCGTTCGGGCGACTTCGATGTGGTCTACCCGGAGTATGCCGATGGCACCGAGGAGGTGGCTGCCCGGCTCTATGCCGGCAGTGGCGATAGCCGCTCGTTGGTGCCCATCTGCAGCGTCTTCGACGAGTCGTTCCAGCCCGAGTGGCGCTGGGGCAACGACTGGTGGTCGGCCGATGGCGAGCAGTACTATCCCAACCAGATGTCGTCGGCCAGTGATTGCTTTGCCCAGGACAAGTACTGGAATGAGCTGGAGTTCGACGTCGACGGCGACGTGACCATCGGCCTGGAGTGCCTTGAGGCGCGCAACTCCAACTGGTGCATCTTCACCAACTGGCGCCTGCAGTACTGGGGTGACGCGAGTGCCACGGTGCTGGCCACCGGTCTGAGCGTGCAGCTGGACCGTCCCTCGCTGCAGCAGGGCGACCATGCTCAGGCCACCGTCAGCTTCACCCCCGCCAACACCACGACGCAGCGCGTGGAGTGGCATAGCACCGATGTGATGGTAGCCACGGTGGGTGCCGACGGTGCTGTCATCGCCCGCAACCCTGGCGAGGCAGAGATAGTGGCCACAGCCATCGACGGCTCAGGCGTCACGGCGTCGGCCGTCGTCACCGTGACGGCGCGTCCCGGCGAGAGCGATGACCGCGAGTGGGTCGACGTGACCGACATCTACCTGCGCACGCCGCGCTTCGAGGGCAACGACGCCTCGGGCTGGACCACGCAGGGTGGGGGAAACCCCGCCGTGCAGTATGAGTGTCTGGAGTATTGGAACGCTTCGTGGTTTGATATGAGCCAGCAGCTCAGCCAGCTGCCCCGAGGCCATTACCGCCTGTCGGTCAATGCGTTCCACCGCTATGGCAGCCCCACGGCCGACTATTCCAACTACGTGGGCAACCTGCCCACCTCGCTGGCCTATCTCTATGCCGGCGATGCCCGCAGGCCGCTCAGCGACTATATGTCGTCCTGGTTCGACGCCGACTACCACGACGCTAACCCCTACAATCCCGACACCTTCAGCAGCAACGACTACTGGGACCTGGACGGCACGTGGTATTTCCCCAATACGATGTGGAGCTCGGCCAACGCCTTCCGTGAGGGTAAGTATCTCACGCAGCTGGAGTTCGACGCCGAGGGCGACGTGTCCGTAGGCATAGCGCTTGATGAGTACTCGCCCGAGAATTGGTTTATCTGCAGCAACTTCCGTCTGGAGTTCATCGGCGAGGTCATCGAGGCCACGGGTGTGAGCGCCGTCTTCACCGCAAACGGCACCAACCGCATCGAGGTGAAGGCTGGTCAGAGTGTGCAGTGCGAGGCGCGCATCGAGCCCTCGGGCGCTATGGTCAAGTCGGTCACGTGGGAGTCGGCCACGCCCTCCGTGGCCACCGTCGACCAGTCGGGCCTGGTCACCGCCGTGGGCGTGGGCTCGTCGGTCATCCGTGCCGTGGTCACCAAGCCCGACGGCACGACGCTCACCGGCCGCTGCAAGATCACCGTCGTGCGCGACGCGCTGCAGCAGGGCGACCTGCTGTTCAACGAGGTGATGGCCGCCAACACTGACGAGTATCTCTCCCCCGCCTTCAACTTCGATGGCTGGGCCGAGCTCTATAATGCCACGTCGGCCGATGTGGGTCTCACCGGTTTCTACCTGAGCGACGATGCTGCACAGCCTATGAAGTGGCGACTGCCCGTCGAGGCCGGTGTCGTGCCGGCCCACGGCCATCAGCTCCTCTGGTTCGACAGCCACGATATTGCCCCCGGCAATGCCCCGTTCAAGCTCGACGTTGACGGTGGCACGCTCATCCTCAGCGACGACGCCGGTCGGCAGATAGCCATCGTGACCTATCCCTCGGCCACGGCGCGCACGAGCTATGCCCGCACTGCCGACGGCGGCACCACATGGGGGACGACCGCCACGCCCACGCCTGGCGCTACTAACGCCACAGCCTCGTTTGCGCAGCAGCAGCTGGCCGACCCCGTCGTCGACCAGCCGTCGCAGTTCTTCACCGGCGAGCTGTGCGTCAATGTGGGCATACCCTCGGGCTGCACCCTGCGCTACACCCTCGACGGCACGCTGCCCACGCTGCAGCACGGCGAGACGAGCCAGGGCGGACAGTTCCGCTTCAGTCAGACCACCAGCCTGCGCGTGCGTCTCTTCGCCCCCGGCATGCTGCCCTCGGCCGTGGCCACGCGCTCCTATCTGCTGCGCGAGCGCGACTACCAGCTGCCCGTGGTCTCGGTGGTGACCGACCCCGACTTCCTCTACAGCAGCGAGATAGGCCTCTTTGCCTATGGCCCCCACGGGCGCCCCGGCAACGGACAGTCGGCCCTCTGCAACTTCAATATGAACTGGCAGCGTCCCGTCAACTTCAGTTACCTCACCGCCCAGGGCGACATGGCGCTCAACCAAGACGTGAGCCTCGAGGTGAGCGGCGGATGGAGCCGGGCGTGGAACCCGCGCGCCTTCAAGCTCAAGGGCGACAAGGCTGTGGGCGGACAGAAGCAGTTGCCCTATCCCTTCTTTGACGAGAAGCCCTACATACGCAACCGCACACTGCTGATACGCAACGGAGGCAACGACAATCAGTGCCGCTTCTTCGACCCCTCGCTGCAGTACATCCTGCAGACGGCCCATCTCGACATCGACCTGCAGAGCTACCAGCCCGTGCATGAGTTCATCAACGGCGAATATATAGGTGTGATGAACATGCGCGAGCCCAACAACAAGCACTACGTCTATGCCAACTATGGCTGGGACGATGAGGAGATAGACCAGTTTGAGATGTCGCCCGACTCGGGCTACGTGCAGAAGTGTGGCACACCGGAGGCCTTCGACCGCCTGGTCGACCTCTCTTCCGACGCTGCCCTCGACGAGACCTATGCCGAGGTGTGCCGCCTGCTCGACATCGATGCCTATGCCAACTACATGGCTGCCGAGATGTATCTGGGCAACTGGGACTGGCCGCAGAACAACGTGAAGGGCTTCCGCCACCGCGACGGCGGACGGTTCCGCTTCGTCGTCTTCGACCTCGACGGGTCGCTCTCCACCCACGACGGCAAGGTGGGGCAGAGCGTGCCCTTCTACTCGTTTGAGGCCAAGGAGCAGTACCAGTTTGACCAGCTCTATCCCACCACCTTGGGCCGCATCACGGCGCCCATCCGCTTTGTCACCCTCTTCCGCAACCTGCTGCGCAACGACCAGTTCCGCCGCCGCTTCATCACGGCCTACGCCATGATGGGGGGCAGTGTCTACGAGGCGCAGCGTGCCGCTGCCATCGTCGACCAGCTCGCCGCGGCCGTCGAGCCTGCCATGCAGTTGGACGGCTCGTCGGTCTATCCCACAGCCAACAATGTGAAGAACGGCCTGCGCACGCGCTTGCGCTACTCCACCGACCGTCTCATGGAGTATGCTCCCATGCAGCTTGAGGGCCTCACGCCGCAGCGCGTGCAGCTCAGCAGCGACGTCGCCGGCGCCCAGCTCTTTGTCGACGATATGGCCGTGCCCACCGACCGCTTCGACGGCTACCTCTTCGCTCCCGCCCGCCTTCGGGCCGCCGCCCCTGCAGGCTATGCTTTCCAGGGATGGAAAGACGCTTCCGGCGGCACCGTGCTCGTCGGCCGTGGCGCCACCTGGAGCTACTACGACCAGGGCGCCCTCGACGGTCAGCTGTGGTATGGCAGCGGCTACGGCAGCGCCCGCTCCTGGCCGTTCTTGGTCCACCGCAGCAGGAGCTTCCCCCGGTCGAGGTCGACGTCGCCGCCTTTGAGCGAGCACGCCTCGCCGATGCGCGCGCC
>CAJOHP010000180.1 GCA_905234355.1 uncultured Prevotella sp.
TGCTTACGGCTCTGCAATGGTTCAATCCCGTGGTGTGGTTCATGCGCCAGGAACTGCGCACCCTCCATGAGTATGAAGCCGACGCATCCGTCCTCTCACGCGGCTTCGACGAAAGCCAGTACATCCACTTGCTGATGCAGAAGGCGACGGGCATTCAGGCCTGTGCTCTCGCCTGTGGCATCCACTCACCCAAAACTAAAAAACGAATCTTTATGATGCTCAAAACGAAATCCAAGCAGAGCGCATGGCTCAAGGCGCTCTATATCCTGCCCGTTGCCCTGGTGTCGCTGGCCATGTCGGCCGAGACGGTGACGGAGTACGAGATCGTTGCAACCAACGACAACCCAGCCGTGCGCCTGTACAACGAGCGTACCAACGGCCGCGGCGACAGCTACCAGATACGCCATCAGCCTGGCGTCAAGTTCTTCCGCAACGGATTGGAAGAGCAAATCCCCGACGGCCGCAGCATTGCCCTCGAGGTGTCGAAGACCACGATGCAGGTCAACGGCAAGCCCGTCGACCAGCTCACCTTGCTCGACCTGCCTTTAGGTGCACTCAAGGAGGTCCGTCTCACGGAGAAAGGCTCCGACCGCTATGTCTGCAATCTGTTGACGGATAATGTCATGACCTACTCGGCCAAGATGAGCGATACGGAGTTCGTCGTCTATGTGAAGCAGCAGATCGCGGCAGGCATGAAACAAGGCGACGTCACGCAGGGCATGCTCAACGAGGCTGGCAGCATCAGCCGCGCCCGCATACTCCACATGAACAGTGCCTATGGCAGCAAGAAGAGCTATCTCTTTGTCGTTGACGGGAAAGAGGTGACGGACGAGGCATTCCGCCAACTGTCGCCCAATGCTATTGCCTCGGCAGAGGTGATGGACGTAGGCCCTGCCCAAAAAGCGTTCGGCGAGAAAGGCAGACGTGGCGCAACGGTTGTCACGACCACTGATCCCGTCTACGACACCTGCGACCAGAAGCCCCAGTTCCCTGGCGGCGAAACGGCACTGATGCAGTTCATTGCACGAAATGTCAAATATCCCCAAGTGGCGCTCGACAAGAATGTGCAGGGACGTGTCTACGTACAGTTCATCGTCGAGAAAGACGGTACGCTGTCCAACATCACAATCCTGGAGAATCCTCCTTCGTCGGGTGCCAGCATGGTGGTCGTCACAGCTACGATGACCGAGAAGGAGCGCCAGGATGCTGAGGCCCACAATGCCGGCGTGCAAGCCCTGCTCGATGAGGCCATCCGCGTGGTCAAGGCCATGCCGAAGTGGACTCCCGGCAAGCAGGGGGCCAAGGTCGTGCGATGCAAGATGTCCTTCCCCGTAGTCTACAGGTTGAACTGACCGCTGATAGTGATCATTACGCGTAACAGTAAAGTTAGTAAATAGTAAACCCCGGGACGATTCTGAAGGCCGCAGTGATGCGCCCTTCAGAATTTGTCCCGTTGAACAATAAGCACATTATGAAAAAGGTCGTCAGCGCCCGCTGACAATGTTTTCAGCGGCCGCTGGCAACGCGAGAGATGCCTGCTCTCTCCCTGAGAACAGGCATCTCTCTCCCTGTGAACAGGCACTTCTCTCCCTCATACCATGGCATCGCTTGCCAGACATCGCCAGCTTCGCGCGCTGACAGTCTATTTCCCTTCGGGCTGTAAGAGGGGCGTCACTCGTGCCGCAGGGCATCGACTGGTCGCTTATACATGGCAATGAACGTAGGCACCATCACGGCGAGGGTGACGATGGCGAGCAGCAGCAGGCACTGCACGGCGCTGACGATGAGGAAGTGGGGCCAGAACTGCACGACCCAGTCGCGTTCAAGACCCGAGCCGCCGTAGGCGTGGCCGTTGGAGAGCACGTCCCAGTGGATGGCAAACTGAAACCAAACGATGCAGCCCGCCAGGCAGGCCAGGACGGTGAGCAGCGCCGCCTCGCCCCATATCTGCAGGAAGATGTCGCGGCGCTTGGCCCCGAAGCTGCGCATGATGCCGATGTCCTCAGTGCGCTTGCGTATCTGCAGCCAGAAGGTGCCGAGCGTGCCCAGCACGACGATGATGGCGAAGAGCACCTGGGGGACGGTGGCCAGCGTGGTGTACATCGAGTAGTCGTGGGCCACCTGATTGTCGTAGTGCTGCCGGTAGGTCTCCAGGTTGTTCAGCACGCAGACGCCGGCGCGGTAGTCGCTGGTCAGCGTCGGCGTGAGCCGCCTGACGAAGTCTTCAGCGTCGGCGTCGGGCTTCAGCCGCACCAGCAGCTTGCTGTAGGCGCTGGCACCGTTGTCGGGGTGGGGAAAGAAGACGACGTAGGGGTAGCGCTCGTTGGGCGCACCCTTCACGTCCTCCACCACGCCGGCAATGGTATGGTAGCCCGCCACCTCATGTACAATCTTGCCGTCGGCATAGCGGGTGTCGGTCATGGCCACGCGCTTGCCCACCACCTGGTCGTGGCCAAAGAGCCTCTGCGCCACGCTGCGGGTGACGACGATGCCGTCGGGGGCTATCTGGCGTGACAGCGTCTCGGCGTCGGGGCTGCCCTCGATGGCGCGGAGGCCCTGCGTCTCGAAGAACCGTTCGTTCTGATAGTAGAAGAACTGCGAGTAGCCGATGGTGCGCGTGGTGTCGTCGGCCAGGGCCAGCGTGCGCCAGTTGTAGAAGTTGAGGTCGGCCCCAAGGTAGTCGGGCGTAAGGCAGACCGACGCCACCTCGGGCAGGCTGGCCAGTTTTTCGCGGATGACGTAGATGCCCCGGCGCTCCTCACTGGTGACGTAGTCCTCCGAGGTGCTCTCGCTACGGACGACATCCATCTGGCCCACGCACAGATGGTCTTTCTCAAACTCGCCGGCCGGTATGCAGAGGTGGGTGGCGTAGAACGTGACGACGAGGTAGTCGACGACGAACCAGCTGAGGCCGGCGATGAGGGCTATCTCGGCGAAGACCCAGCCGTTCTGCTTCTTGTGAGTCCACAGACTCTTCAGTATCATGCTCATCTTTTCTGATTTAGTGATTCAACAATAGGCTTGCGCAGCGACGACCAGGCGGGAATGAGGGCGGCCATAAGGTTGAGCACGGCGCAGCAGACGAAGGCAATGAGGAAGAGCGTCGGCGTGAAGAACATGTCGAGCTGCAGCGACACGCTGCCGACGGGGTCCTTATCGCGGTCGAACATGGCGAGGAACATGGCGTTGCTACGCATGGCGCTGATGAACAGCCATGAGAGCCCATAGCCCGCGATGCCGCCCAGGAGCGTCAGCACGAGGTTCTCGTGAACGACCTGCTGCAGCAGCCACCGCCGCTTGGCGCCGAAGGCCTTGCGGATGCCCATCTCGGCGCGGCGGGCCTCCATGCGGTTGCTGACCAGGCCGCTCAGGTTGATGGCAGGCAACAGCAGGAGCAGCAGCATGAGCAGGGCGGGATATTGCAGGTTGTGCAGCATGTCGCCCGTGGTCATGTCGTAGGAAGGGTCGAAGTTGAGCGTCCGGGCCCAGTGCGGCTCGGCATCGATATTGAAGGTGTAGTCCCGGCCCGTCGCCTGACGCAGCATGGAGAGATATTTTGCGCGCAGCGGCTCCAGCTCGTCCATGAGCATCTGGTAGGTGCAGTCCTCCTTCAGCAGCACCGTCACCTGCAGGCCGCCGGCATAGCTCACCTCGGAACTGCGCCAGTGTTCGCGGGAGTCGCCTACGGTGTAGGGCAGATAGACATCGGCCGAGGACCACTCCAGCAGCGGACTGACCTCGCGCACCACTCCCACAACGCGGTAGGGCAGGAAGTTGAGCAGCAGCTGACGGCCCGCCACCGACGCGGTATGCGTTCCTGATGCGGGCGAGGTCGCCCGCGTTCCGAAGATGCGGCGGGCCAGGGCGTCGGTGATGACGACGCACTTCTCGGCGTGCTGCAGCTGTTCGTCGGTGTAGGGGCGGCCTTCGACGAAATGGAAGTCGTAGAGGCGGTAGAAGTTGGCGTCGGTGAACTTCACCGTCACCGGCACCTCTTGCTTGCCCACCTCCTGGCAGGCCTTGAAGCGATAGACGTATTCGTTATTCATATTGGCACTGACCACCTCGGCACACTTCAGGCCGCTGAACATCTCCTCGACGGCCAGTGGCGAATAGCCTGAGTAGCCTACGAAGCGGTCGCCGTCCTTGAAGTTGCTACGCACATACACTGTGCGGTCGCGGTGCTCCTCGGGGTATATGTTGCTGATGCGGATGTGCAGGATGAGGGCCACCACCATGGCCGAAGCGATAGCCACCGCCGTGCCCGCAATGTAGATGGCCGAGAAAAGCTTGTCGGCGCGGATGAGCGCAAAGGCATGGCGTAGGAATAACAGGAATTTACTTATCATGATTCTTTTTATCTAACATGAATTATCATGAATGACCCATGAATTTGTCATGAATTAATTTATGAATAATTCGTGTTCAATTCATGGTAATTCGTGCTTAAAAT
>CAJOHP010000181.1 GCA_905234355.1 uncultured Prevotella sp.
AGGTGCTGTGCGGCATCGTCGATGGCGGTGAGATAGTCGCTCATGCACTGCCCGGTCCAGTCGCCGCTGATCTGCTCGAGCCACTGCTGTCCGAAGCCAGGCAGTCCGTGGCGGTTGGGTGCCACGACGACGTAGCCCTGGGAGGCCATGATCATGAAGTTCCACCGGTAGCTCCAAAACTGGCTCACGGGACTTTGCGGCCCGCCCTCGCAGAAGAGCAGGGTGGGGTATCGGCGTGTGGTGTCGTGCTCGTCGTAGTCGGGCGGCAGGATGACCCAGTATAGCATCTGCTGCGAGTCGGTGGTCTGCACCCACCGCTGCTGCACCTTGGGCATGTCGAGCTGACGGAGGATGTGGTCGTTCTCGTGGGTGAGTTGTCGGACCGTGGTCTTCTGTGGCTTCTTGGCGTCGGGGTCAACGATGTAGAGGTCGGCGGGGGCGGTGTAGCTGTGGCGTTCGGCGAGGATGTGTCGGCCGTTGCCCATCATCTGCAGTGATCCGAAGTCGGCCCATGAGTCGGTGAGCTGTCGCACCTGCATCTTGCTGTCGACGGCATAGAGGTTTTCGGTGGCGTGCCATACGCCGATGAAGTAGATGACGGCCTCGCTGTCGTCGCTCCAGCAGAAGTCGTCTACGCTGCTGTCGAAGGTCTCAGTAAGGTAGGTCTTCTCGCCGGTGGCTAGGTCGTAGCGGCAGAGGCGCTGCCTGTCGGCCTCATAGCCGTTGCGCTGCATGGAGAGCCATGCGATGTATCGGCCGTCGGGGGAGAACTTAGGGTTGAGGTCGTAGCCTACGTTGTTCTTCAGGTTTTCCTGTGCATTGACGGCCTGGTCCTTCATGCTCTTGGTGGGGTCGATGGGTGGCTCCTGATAGCCGTCGGGCTTGCAGAGGTTGCGTGTGGTGCCGGTGGCGAGGTCGTAGAGGTAGATGTCGGAGTCGGTAGAGATGGAATACTGTGTGCCTGTTTTCTTCCGGCAGGTGTAGGCCACCTGACTGGCGTCGTTGCTCCAGTCTATCTGCTCGATGCTTCCGAAGGGCTCCATGGGGCACTCGTAGGGCTGGCCTTGCAGTATGTCGGTCATCTGCTGGCTCACCATGCCATTGTCGACGGTGGCGATGAAGGGGTGCTGTATGGACTCCACGTAGTGGTCCCAGTGGCGGTACATCAGGTCGGTGACGAGCCGTCCGGTGGCTTTAGGCAGGTCGGCAGGATTGTCCTTGATGATCTCGTGGAAGGGTATGCTCTTGAGTACGATGACTTTCTGTCCGTCGGGAGCATACTTGAATCCCTCTATGGCGCCTCCGGTGTGTGAGCGCTGCTGACGGCCGGTGCCGTCGGTGCTCATGGTCCATATCTCGCCGCCCTGCAGGAAGGCGATGGTGCTGTTGTCGAGCCATGCGGGGTCGGTCTCGTTCTTGTCGCTCTGTGTGAGCAGCTGCTGCCCGGTGCCGTCGGCGCCGATGATGCAGAGCACCTGGTGGCTTTTGTTGTGCTTCACGCTGTAGTAGCCCACCTGGTAGACGATGTGTTTGCCGTCGGGCGAGGCGGCATAGCTGCCTATGCGTCCCATGGCCCACAGTGCCTCGGGCGTCAGGCGGCGCTGCTGCATGGTGATGTGTTGCTTGCCTATTCTCACGTTGTCTTGTGCTTGTACTGTGCCGCTGCCTGCCATGAGCAGAGCGGCGGCGATGATAATGGCTGATGGTTTCATTATGCTTTTATTTCTTTCTCGACTTTGCAATGAAGTAGAGCAGCGCCACGGCGACGCAGGTCACGATGGCTATGACGATGTAGTGGTTGTAGCGCTCGATGGTGGCTTCGAGCTCGCTTTCGGGCACTATGGCGTGCAGATACCATCCGAGTGCAGCGAGCACAGTGTGCCACAGCCCGGCTCCGACGGTGGTGTAGACGAGGAACTTCCAGTAGTTCATGCGTGCCAGTCCGGCGGGCAGTGAGATGAGGTGGCGTATGCCGGGTATGAGTCGTCCGGTGAGTGTGGCTGCTATGCCGTGCTGGTCGAAGTAGCGTTCGCTCTTCTGCACTTTCTCCTGATTGAGCATGCAGGCGTGCCCCCACTTGCTTTCGGCGAAGCGGTAGATGACGGGCCTGCCCACGTAGCGTGCCACGAAATAGTTGATGGAGGCTCCGATGTCGGCCCCGATGGTGGCAAAGAGCACGACGAGCACCACGTTGAGGTGGCCTCCTGCGGCGTGATAGGCTGCGGGTGCGACGACCAGTTCGGAGGGCACGGGTACGACGGTGCTCTCGAGGAGCATGAGCAGGAGGATGGTGGTGTAGTTGAGGTTGCCCAGCAGTGACGATATGATGTTCATTGCAGTTTGTCTTTGATGTATTGATAGTAGTTTTCCGGTTCTATATTGTCGGGAAACAGGTGTCGCAGCACTATGCGGCACTCTTCGGGGTTTCTGCGGCACGCCTCCTTGAGGTAGTCGAGAAACTTGTCGTAGCGCTTCATGTCGTAGCAGCACAGGGCCATGTAGGCATAGCCCTCGTCGTAGTCGTCGCCGATGAGCCTGAAGTATCTCTTGAACATACTGTAAGCGGCCTCGAGATACTTGTTGTCGTAGAGCGATACGATGATGCGCAGCAGTGTCTGCCTGGGGTTGTCGGTCTCGTCGAGTGCCTTGCTGAAGTGTTGCTGTGCCTCTTCGTGCCTCTCGTCGGCCAGGAGCACGTGTCCTTTGACTATCTCCATCTGCACGTGGTCGCAGTCCAAAGGGTCGGTCTTGTCGAGAAATGCCAGAGCCTCGTCGGTGTGCCCCTCTTCGCTCAGTGCGAAGGCCAGTTCCTGATAGATGTCGACGAGTGTGTCGGAGGGCTGTCCTGTCTCTTCTTCTGCGGCTAATGCTTTGTCGAGGGCTTGCCGGAGCACGTCGAGTGCCTCCTCGGTGCGCTCCAGATTGATGAGGCAGACGCCTCGGTGCAGCAGTGCCAGGTCGTCGTCGGGTTCCAGGCTGAGGTAGCGTGCGTAGTACTGCTGAGCTTCCTCGTAGTTGCCCAGGCGGTAGAGCCCGTTGGCCTTGCTGATGATGCCCTCGGCATCGTCGGGGTCGATGGCAATGGCAAACTCGCTGCTCTGCACGGCGTCGGCATATTTTTCGCTCATAAACTGTGCGGAGGCCAGTGCGTTCCAGTAGCGTTTGGAGAAGGGATCGGTGTCGATGAGCTCGTTGAAGAGGCGCTCCGAGTCCTTGTATTTTCCCAGTCCGAAGAGTGTGCGTGCCATGAGCTCCTTGAAGTCGGGTGTGTCCTCTTGCTTGGCGCGTGCCATCCATGCCATGGCGTGCTCGCCGTAGCCGTAGTCGGTGAAGATGCCGGCCACGTCGATGACGTAGTCCTGCTGCTCGTCGGGTGGCACGGTGCGCAGCTGCTCGCTGAAGTATCGGTCGGCCTCGTCGGGCAGCTGCTCGGCGAGCATGACTTCTCCTGTGGTGTAGACGTAGTCGGGGTCGTCCTTCTCTATGACCTGGCTGAGATAGGTCTTGGCGAGCGCCACGTCGCCGTTCCAGATGGCCTCGTGCACCTTGTAGACGAGTGGTGCAATGGCGCCGGGGGAGAGGTTGAGGGCCAGGTTGATGGCTTTGTCGGCCTGGTCGGCCTGGCCCGTCATCTGGTAGTAGTCGGCTATCTCGGCCAGCTCGTCGGCGTCCATAAAGACGGGCTGGCCTGTGCTGAGGGCCTGCTCGTATTCGGCGAGGAGGTCGTGGAACTCGTCGCTGTCGAAGTATTCGTCGCCGGTAGTCTTCATGGTCTGTGGGGATATGCGTTGGGGGGGGGCTACTGTTTCTTCCACGTGTCCTTCAGGCCTACGGTCTTGTTGAACACCAGGTGGCCGGGTGTGGATGTGGTGTCTACGTTGAAGTAGCCTATGCGCTGGAACTGCAGGTAGGCCAGTGGCTGCATGGTGGCAGCGAAGGGCTCGACGTAGCAGTTGCTGAGCACGGTGAGCGAGTCGGGGTTGATGATTTGCTTCATTGCGGTGACGGCGTCGCACTGCTGCTGCTCCCTGATGGCAGCCATGTCGTCGCGTGGGTTTTCCACTTTCCACAGGCGGTCATAGAGTCTCACCTCGGCCTTGACGGCATGGGCGCAGCTCACCCAGTGGAGTGTCTTTCCCTTGATTTTGCGGTCGGCGCCGGGCAGCCCGCTTCTGGTCTCGGGGTCGTATGTGCAGTAGATGGTGGTGACGCGGCCCTGCTCGTCCTTGTCGCAGGGGTGCTCCTCGTCGCACTTGATGATGTAGGCGTTTTTCAGTCGCACCTCCTTGCCGGGGGCCAGTCGCATGAACTTCTTCTCGGCCACCTCCTGGAAGTCGTCGCGCTCTATCCAGAGTTCTCTTGTGAACTCCACGGTGTGTGTGCCGTCGGCCTCGTTCTCGGGATTGTTGATGGCGGTGAGCTGTTCCACCTG
>CAJOHP010000182.1:0-3557 GCA_905234355.1 uncultured Prevotella sp.
GGAGCTGTAGAAAGATCTGCCTTCAAATTCATATTCGCTGCGTTCTGTGAACCACGATTTCGGCATACTATATCTTTCTGAAATAGGGGCGCATCAGCCGCTTGAAGCTCAGGCCGGAGGCCAGCATGGCGATGATTTCGCTGTTACCTGCCAACTTTGACGTGAAGAAGATGACGGCGATGAATACAAACAGCGGCGAGAAGAGGTTGGCGAAGTAAGGCACGAAGTTGGCATAATAGTCGAATACGATGGCCTTGAGTGGTGCATGGTTCGTGGTGAACTTTGCCAGGTTCTCGTTGATGTCGAAGACGATGGAAATGGAGATGATGAGGATGATGGAGTAGATGTAGGTGCCGATGAACTTCTTGATGAGGTATCGGTCAATGCGCGTCAGATAATGAAAGGGGTTCAGGTATCTGAGCCAGCGCAGCCAATGGCCGACGCGGCACATTCCCCGGCTGACAGCACGTAGCCGGTGGTAACGCTTGTGGTGTCGGCGTATTTTGGCAAACGTCTTCTTCTCCTTCTTCATCTCCTTCTTCCGAGTTGTTCTATTACTGAACGCTTCCACGGCGTAAAGTCGCCTTGCTCTATGTGCTGACGTGCATCGGTGACCAAGCGCAGATAGAAGGCCAGGTTATGTATGGATGCTATCTGGAGTGCCAACAGTTCCTGTGCCTTGAACAGGTGGTGCAGATAGGCTTTGGTATGAATGCGGTCAACGTCGCAGCCGTCAGGGTCGATAGGCGAGAAGTCCTGCTCCCACTTCTTGTTGCGCATGTTCATCGTTCCCTCGTAGGTGAACAACATGGCATTGCGGCCGTTGCGCGTCGGCATGACGCAGTCGAACATGTCCACGCCTCTCGCGATGCCTTCCAAGAGGTTTTGCGGCGTGCCCACACCCATGAGGTATCTCGGGCGGTCTTTGGGCAGGATGTCGTTGACCACCTCAATCATCTCATACATCACCTCCGTCGGTTCGCCCACAGCCAGTCCGCCAATGGCGTTGCCGTCGGCCCCCTTGTCGGCCACGAAGCGTGCACTCTCCTGACGCAGGTCCTTGTAGGTGCAGCCCTGCACGATGGGGAAGAGCGCCTGGTGGTGGCCGTAGAGGGGCTCGGTGTCGCGGAAGCGCCTGATGCAGCGGTCGAGCCAGCGCTGTGTCAGGCCCAGCGACTTCTTGGCATACTGGTAGTCGCTCTGTCCGGGAGGACACTCGTCGAGCGCCATCATAATGTCGGCGCCGATGATGCGCTGGGTGTCCATCACGTTTTCCGGAGTGAAGATGTGCTTCGACCCGTCGATATGCGATCGGAACTCGCATCCCTCCTCGCGCAGCTTGCGTATGCCGGTGAGCGAGAACACCTGGAAGCCGCCGGAGTCGGTGAGTATGGGGCCGTCCCACGTGTTGAAGCGGTGCAGGCCGCCCGCCTTGCGCAGGGTGTCGAGACCGGGGCGCAGGTAGAGGTGGTAGGTGTTGCCCAGGATAATCTGGGCTTTCACCTGCTCCCTCAGCTCGCTGAAGTGCACACCCTTCACGCTGCCGCATGTGCCCACGGGCATGAAGATGGGGGTGCGTATCTGTCCGTGGTCGGTGGTGATGAGGCCGGCGCGGGCATCTGAGGCGTTGTCGCTATGTTCTACGGTAAATGTCATGTGTGCTGATGGGTGTCGTGCTGATGCGTGGTACGGCTTTATTCGCCTTTGTCTTCGTCGTCTATCTCAAACTTCAGGGGGTTCTTCACCTTCTCTTCCGTCAGTGCGAAGTCCCACACCTCCTGCACGTTCTCTACGTAGTGGAAGGTGACGCCCTGCAGATACATCTCGGGTATCTCGAGTATGTCCTTCTCATTTTCCTGACACATGACGATGTCGGTGATGCCGGCACGCTTGGCAGCGAGTATCTTCTCCTTGATGCCTCCCACGGGCAGCACTTTTCCGCGGAGTGTGATTTCTCCGGTCATGGCAGTGTTCTTGCGCACCTTGCGCTGTGTGAGTGCCGACGCGATGGACGTGGCGATGGTGATGCCAGCCGACGGGCCGTCCTTGGGCGTGGCGCCCTCGGGCACGTGGATGTGTATGTTCCAGTGGTCGAAGATGCGGTAGTCTATGCCCAGCCTGTCGGCATGTGCCTTGACGTATTCCAGTGCGAGCACAGCGCTCTCCTTCATCACGTCGCCCAGGTTGCCGGTGAGTGTGAGTTTGGATCCTTTGCCTTTCGACAGCGAGGTCTCGATGAAGAGTATCTCTCCGCCCACGCTGGTCCATGCCAGTCCGGTGACCACGCCGGCATAGTCGTTGCCCTGGTAGATGTCGCGGTAGAAGGGCGGTTTGCCCAAGAGGTCTTCGAGCGACGAGGGGGTGATCTTCATGTCGACAGGTGCTATCTGGTCGAGCTGCTGCTTGAAGGCCAGCTTGCGCAGGGCTTTGTTGATCTGCTTCTCCAGCTGTCTGACGCCGCTCTCGCGGGTGTACTGCTCTATGACTTTGACAATGGCCGCCTTGTTGAACGTGGGTTTGGGCTTCACCGTGTTCAGTCCGGTGTTCTCCAGTTCACGGGGGATGAGGTGGCGCTTGGCTATCTCGGTCTTCTCCTCGGTGATATATCCGCTCACTTCGATAATCTCCATGCGGTCGAGCAATGGGCGGGGGATGGTGGCAAGGTTGTTGGCCGTGGCGATGAAGAGCACCTTCGAGAGGTCGTAGTCCACGTCGAGGTAGTTGTCGTGGAAAGCTGTGTTCTGCTCGGGGTCGAGCACTTCGAGCAGCGCCGAGGCAGGGTCGCCGTTGACGGTGGCCTGCGTCACCTTGTCTATCTCGTCGAGTATGAAGACGGGGTTGCTCGAGCCGGCCTTCTGTATCGACTTGATGATGCGTCCGGGCATGGCACCGATGTAGGTGCGGCGGTGGCCGCGTATCTCGGCCTCGTCGTGCAGTCCGCCGAGCGAGATGCGCACATACTTGCGCTTCATGGCCTCGGCGATGCTCTTGCCCAGCGAGGTCTTGCCCACGCCGGGAGGGCCGTAGAGACAGAGGATGGGGCTCTTCAGGTCGCCGCGCAGGGCCAGCACAGCCATGTATTCGAGTATGCGCTCCTTCACCTTCTCCATGCCGTAGTGGTCGTGGTCCAGGATGCGCTGGGCACGCTTCAGGTCGAGATTGTCGGTGGTGTATTCGCCCCAGGGCAGTCCCACCATGGTCTGCAGGTAGGTGAGCTGCACGTTGTAGTCGGGCGACTGCGGGTTCAGGTTGTTCAGCTTTTCTGCCTCTTTGGCAAAGAACTCCTTCACCTCATTGGGCCATTTCACCTTGGCCGCACGCTCCATCAGCTCTTTTTTCTCGGGTGTCTGCTCGCCGTTGCCTATCTCTGCCTGCAGGTTCTTTATCTGCTGCTGCAGGAAGTAGTTCTTCTGCTGCTCGTCGATGTCTTCGCGCGTCTTGTTGCGTATGTCGGTCTTGAGCGCCTGGAGCTTTATCTCCCTGTTGAGCAGCTTCATCATGTCGAAGAGCCGCTCTTTCATGCTGCCGGCGCTGAGCAGGCGTACTTTCTCGTTGAT
>CAJOHP010000182.1:3593-15926 GCA_905234355.1 uncultured Prevotella sp.
ATGTCGTTGTTGTTGATATTGCTGATGGCCGAGGTGGCCTCGTCGGGCATCTCGTCGGAACCTAAGATGTATTCCTTTGCCAGCAGGCGCACGTCGTCCATGGCGGTGTTCCACTCGTGGTCGTCGTCGTCGGGCATGATCTCCGGGGCACTTTCTACGTGGCCGATGAGGTAGGGGTGCTCATTGACGATGTCGCCCAGCTTTACACGTCCCAGACCCTGGATGATGGCTGTCTCGGTGTTGCCTGCCAGCGACAGCGTCCTCACCACACGGGCGTAGATGCCGTAGTCGAAGAGATCGTCGCGGGTGGGCCTGTCTATGTCGGGGTCGCGCTGGCACACTACGGCGATGATGCTGTTCTTCCGCTCGGCCAGCCTCACCAGCTTCATGCTCGTGGGACGCCCGATGAAGATGGGGCACACGATGCCAGGAAACATCATGAGGTTTCTCACCGCAAGGATAGGCACCTCGGTGGGCGGGTCGATGTCGTAAATATCCTTGAAATCACCCTCATAGTCGGATATCATCGAGAATCCGTGATTGTTCATATCATTGCTCATGTGAAGTACAAATTCCATAATTGAGGTGCAAAGGTAGAAAAAAGTTGTGAAATATGGGTTATCAATTATGAATATTTAGTAACTTTGTGCCGAAAATTATGTCAAAGGCTTATTTCTCTTTCAAGCAGTTTACGCTCTGCCAGTCGCAATGCGGGATGAAAGTGGGCACCGACGGCACCCTTCTCGGTGCCTGGGCGTCGGGCGGCGAGCATATTCTCGACGTGGGCACGGGCACTGGCCTGGTGGCGCTGATGATGGCCCAGCGCTACCCGGGGGCGCGTGTGACGGCCATCGACATCGACCCCTTGGCTGTCTCTCAGGCGCGGCAGAATGTGGCGGCATCGCCTTTTGCCGACAGGGTAGAGGTGCTGCTGTCCGATGTGCGGCATCATGGCCTGCATGCTCCTGTGCCCTATGACGCCATTGTGGCCAATCCTCCATACTTCGAGCAGTCGCTGACCAGTCCCGACGCACAGCGCACGATGGCCCGCCACACGGCCACGCTGTCCTATCGTGAGCTGGCTGCTGCAGTGTGGCGGCTCCTGACAGACGGCGGCGTGTTTTCTGTTGTCATTCCTCAGGGGTGTCGCAGCAGAATGATGGGCGAGGCGCTGCTTGCCGGCTTCTCGCTGGTGGGCGAATGTGGCGTGAAGACCACGCTCCGCAAACCCGTGCGCCGCTGTCTGCTGGCCTTTGCCAAGCATCCCGCACAGGTTGTGCAACGCTCAGAGGAGGTGCTGCAACTCGCTGACGGCAGTCGGTCGAAGTGGTATGACAGCCTCACACGCGACTTCTATTTAGAGAAATAAAATGAGAAATGAGATATTGGCAGGCGATGGGCAGGCCTACTCCCACGATGGTGTAGGGCACCCAGAAGAAGTCGTCGGCGGCATGGTCGTGGATGACCATGTGGCAGCCTATCTGTCGCCAGTCGAGGTCGTAGTAGAGTATCTTCATCACGCTCACGACCTTGTAGCTGATGATGTGGAAGACGAAGACGCACAGGGTGTTGTCGCCCAGATAGACCAGAAAGCGCCGCAGGCGGCTGTGCTCGTGTCGGTCTATGCGTGTGGCGACGTCGTAGGTCATCAGGCATCCGCAGATGGCCGGCAGTGGCAGCGAAAGGAACTGCTCGAAGGATGAGCGCCAGTTCATGTTGGCCGTGAGGCTGACGGAGAAGAGACAGACGATGGCGAAGCAGGCTGCTGTGGTCCACCAACGCGGGCGATACAGGTGCTGCCATTGTCTGAACAGGAATCCGCACCCGAAGAAGAAGCAGCCCATCAGTTCGCGGTAGCCTCCCTGCACGAGGGTGATGACCTTCAGTCCCTCTGCACACTTCCATCCGGCCAGCAGCATGGGCACGAGACAGGCCAGTAGGGGCATCCACAGCCGGTAGGCCATGTCGTCAGGAGCCGTCAGCGGGCGGTAGCGGAGCCACAGGCGTCTGACCAGCTTGAAGACGACCAGATAGAGGATGCTGGCCACGAGCAGGCCGCGGAAGAACCAGAAGGCGCCCAGGAGAAACTCGTCGTAGCCGCCCATGGCCGATACCATGTTCCACAGCCGCTGGCAAGCCTGATGCCAGTTGTAGGGGTGGGTCACGCCGCCGGTCCAGTTGCCATACTGCTCGTTGAGCACGCCGATGCGGAACCACAGGTTGTGTATCACGAGGAAGATGACTGACCATTTGAGAAAGGGCAGATAGAGCCCGCGCAGCCGCTTTTTCACGAAAGTGGCTTCGTCGTCGAGGTAGCGCAGGGAGAAGAAGTAGCCGGCAGCCATGAAGAAGAGCGGCATGTGAAACTCGTAGAGGAAGTTTGACAGCACGCTCGGGCAGTCTGCGTGGCCCATGACCATCAGGATGATGGCTATGGCCTTGCAAATGGATATGGTGGTGTTGCGCTTGTTCACGGTGTGCTACAGGAATGGTGTGAGCAGATGGGCGAACCATCCACGAAACTTCTGCCAGGGTGTGCGCCACTCGTCCCACAGCTCGGGGGTGAGCTGCTTGCTCTGCTTCTTGTCGCGGTCGAACATGCGGTCGAGCTCGAGCGTGGTGTTGCGGTCGATGACGACGGCGTTCTCCTCGTAGTCGAAGCGCATGCTGCGTGCATCCAGATTGGTCGACCCCACGGTGCATAGACGTCCGTCGACCATCATAATCTTGGAGTGGTGGAATCCCGGCTGATAGAGCCACACGGTGGCGCCGCGCTTCATAAGCTTGTGCGCGTTGTAGTAGACGCAGTCGGGCGTGAGCGGTATGTCGCTTTTTGCCGATACCATGATCTCCACTTTCACGCCTCTGTCGATGGCGCGTTTGATGGCTTTCTTCACCGAGGGCACGAGGGTGAAGTAGGGGTTGATGATGCGCAGCGAGTCTTGCGCATCGTCGATGGCGCCGACATAGAGGCGGCGCATCACGTCGTTGGTGGTGCGTGGCTCGCGGTTGGCTATGCCCACGAGCTTGTGGCCGGCGGTGGCTGTGGTGTCGGGCTTGAGGCCCTGGAAGTGGTGTGGCTCGTAGGCTCTGAAGTACTTCGGCTTCCAGATGTCTTCGCCGGTCACCTTCTGCCAGATGCGTGCAAAGATGAGCTGCAGCTCGTGTACCGCGCCGCCCTCTATGCGGCAGTGCATGTCGCGCCACTGGCCCACTTGCTCCGTGCCGTTGATGTAGTAGTCGGCCACGTTCATGCCGCCCGTATAGGCTATCTGCCCGTCGATGACTACTATCTTGCGGTGGTCGCGTGGCCAGATGTGGTTGACCCAGGGAAAGACGATGGGGTCGAACTCCCAGATGTCTATGCTGTCGCGCCGCAGGGCTTCCACGTGGCGCTTGAGCAGTGGCTGGTTGTTGGAGTCGTTGCCGAAGCCGTCGAAGAGTGCCCGCACCTCGACTCCCTCGCGGCGCTTCTCGCGCAGCAGGTCGAAGAGCAGCATGGCGATGGAGTCGTTGCGGAAGTTGAAGTACTCCAGGTGTATGCTCTCTCTGGCCTGGCGTATGGCGTGGAACATGTCGTCGAACTTCTCACGGCCCGACATGAGCAGCGTGACGCTGTTGTTGTGGGAGAAGTTGATGCCGTAGTTCTCAAGCTGCCGGAGCAGCAGCGAGTCGGCCGTCTGCTGGCCGAAGACCTGAAGGGGTGCAAGTGCCATGACTGCCATTGCCGTGCAGACGATGTGCTTGCCTGATATTATCCTTTTCACAATCTTATCGTGTTGTTTCTTTGATGTTGCTTGCCTGAGCTGTTCTTCCTTTTTTTTGTTTCGGTATGAGGTGTTTACCCGCTTTGTCATGGGCTATCCCCGATACTTCTGCCTGTATTCTGTGGGCGACATGCCGAAGCGCTCCTTGAAGAGCGTGATAAACTGGTCGCCTGTGGCAAAGCCAATGTTGGTGGCCAGCTCGGTCATGTTGATGTTGGTGCGTTTGAGCAGCAGGCAGGCGTTTTTCAGCCTGACGTCGCGCACCACCTCGGCGGGCGTCTTTCCTGTGATGTCGCGCACTTTCTGGAAGAAGGGCCTCATGGCCATGCCCATGGCCTGCGCCATCTCCTCGAGGTTGATTTGTCCGCGGCTCATGTTCTGCTGCACATACTGCTCAATGCTGTTGAGCAGGCGCTGGTCCATGGCGTCTGCCATGCTCCAGGCATCGTCGCGCTGTACGGTGGGCATTCCCGCCACGTCGTTGCGGTGTACCGACCTGATGGTCACGGCCTGTATCTGGTCGTCGTCGTTGTCGTCCTGCATGGGTTTGTAGCTGCCGTAGTCTATGGTCTCGGTGGCTGTGGTCATGCTCGAGTTGCGGTCTTCGAGCATGCGTGTCTCGGCACCTTCTATCACGTTGCTTGCCACCTCTATGGGGCCGATGCAGCTTGTTGAAGCGGGCCACAGCCTCCTGCAGGTTGAAGGGCTTGCCCAGATAGTCGTCGGCAGCCATGGTGAGGTCTTTGGCCACCATTTCCTTGCCCGAGAGTTTGGCGTCGGTGAGCAGCACGAACTTTATCTTGTAGAGCGTCGTGTTCGACTTGATTTTGTTGCACAGCTCCGTGCCGGTCATGCCGGGCAGGTCCTGCTTGCACACCACGATGTCGGGCATGAGTGTCTCTATGTCGAGCAGGGCGGTCCGTGCGTCGGCATAGGCATGCACCTCGTAGATGCTGTGCAGGTGATAGACGATGTACTTGCGGAAGCTGTCGTTGTCGTCGATGAGGAACATGGTGAATCCCGACACCGGCTGCTCGCCTTTGTTGGACTTTATCTCGTAGGTGAGCTCGTCGCTGACGGTGTCTGGCAGTGTCATCTCGCCGTGGCTGTCGAGCTGGAACTGTCTGTTCACCTTCTGCTTGGCTTTCTGCTCAGGGTTTTCGAGCAGCGACTGCATGTCGCTCACCCGTGTGATGACCTGCAGCATCTGCGAGTGCAGGCTGTTGAGCTGTTCGCGCTCTTCTATTGAGGTGTCGCGCTCGGAGAGGTTCATGATGATGGAGGTCATGCGCGACATGGGCTGTCTGAGGTCGTCGCTCGTGGCCTTTATCTCCTCTCGCTGCAGGGCGAGCTCGGCCAGCACGGCTTTCTTCTTCTTCCACATGGCGCGCATCTGGTCTATGCCTTTCTTCCAGATATAGACGAGCACGATGGCGAGCATGGCATAGATGACGAGCATCCATGTCTGTGCCCACCATGGCCGTCCGATGGTGATGGTGAGCACGGTCTCCTGGTCGCTGATGGCTCGTTTGCCCTCGTCGGTCATGGCTTTCACGGTGAGCTTGTATGTGCCGAAAGGCACGTCGGTGAAGACCACGCCGTGCTTCAGTGCGTCGTAGTGCCAATAGTGGCTGTCGAGTCCTTCCACCTTGGCCTGGTACTGCATGCGCTCGCTGAGATTGTAGTCGCCTGCCGCAAACTTGATGGTGAAGGTGTTCTGCGAGTTGCCGAGCTTG
Organism: uncultured Prevotella sp.; assembly: GCA_905234355.1. Classification (GTDB taxonomy): domain Bacteria; phylum Bacteroidota; class Bacteroidia; order Bacteroidales; family Bacteroidaceae; genus Prevotella. Next base: position 9,097 of record CAJOHP010000182.1, read on the forward strand.
ATGCTGTGCGAGGTGGCCAGTGCCTGTGGCAGTACCACATGGCCGTCGTATTCGTGTCCGGTGAGTATCTCTTCTTCGCCGATGAAGAGCTGCGAGAGGATGACGGAAGGCAGTTTCTCGCGCTCGTCGGCGGTCTTGGGCCTGATGCGGCTCACGCCGTAGAGACCGCCTAGGAGTACCTCGCCGTTTTTCTTGGTGATGATGGCTCCGGGGTTGAACTCGTTGCCCTGCAGGCCGTCGCTCTGGTTGTAGTTGTAGAGGCCGTAGTTGAAGCGTCCCTCCTCGTGGTTGCGCTCGAGGACGATGCGGCAGACGCCGTTGCTCGTGGTGATCCACATGCTGTGGTTCTTGTCTTCGGTGATGCCGCACACGTTGTTGTTGCACAGTCCCTGCTTCTCGGTGATGTAGTCCAGCTCGCCGCTTTCCATGTTCAGCACGTTGATGCCTTCGCGGGTGCCTATCCATATCAGTCCGCGACTGTCTTCGCATACCTGTGTGACGTAGGTGTTGGTGAAGCGCTTGGTGTTCGTCGGGTTGCCTGTGTAGTGCTTCATCTCGCCGGTCGAGAGGTTCATGATGGTGAGTCCCTCGGAGAGTCCTATGAGCATGTTGTTGCCTTTGCCGTAGCACAGTGCCGTGACGTTGTCGGTCTGCAGATTGTTGCGTTTCTTGGTGTAGCTGGTGAAGGTGTTCATGCGCAGGTTGTAGGTCTGCAAGCCTTTCTCGGTGGCTATCCAGAGGCTGCCGTTCTTGTCGGTGCACAGGGCGTGTATGTGGTCGTCGATGAGTGTGATGGCGTCGCCTTCCTTTTGTGAGTAGATGGTGGTGGTGCCGTTCTGTATGCGTGTGAGTCCGTTCTGCTGCGAGCCCACCCAGATGCTTCCGTCGGGCGTGGTGGCCATGGCTGTCACGTGGAGCGAGGCGAGCTGTCCGCCAAAGCCCACGATGCCGTTGTCGCTCGTGCCGTACCAGACGGCGCTGTCGCTGCCCTGTGTCATCGCTGTGATGTCGCCCAGGGGTGAGGAGACAAACTTGTAGATGTTCTCGCCCCAGAAGGCCACTCCCGACTTGGCGGTGCCCACCCAGAGCAGGTCGGTGTTGTCCACATAGACGCTGCGTATGCCCACGGTGGGTGTGTAGGGCTTGCCGTTGGTGGTCATCAGCTGTGTGGGTGCAGCGTTCATCATGGTGGGCTGTGTCACCTCCATGAGGTGTGTGTCCACATTGGCCTTGATGAGTCCGTGCCTGTTGGTGGCTATCCAGATGTTGCCTTTGCGGTCGCCTGCCATGCTGTTGACGGCATAGTCCACACCGTTGCCGGTGAGTCCCAGCTGGTTGCCTATGGTGGTGTCCCACACGCCTGTGCGCTTGTTGAGCACGAAGAGCGTGCCCTGTCCGTAGAGCCAGATGTTGTCGTGCTGGTCGGCAAAGGCGTGCAGGGAGCTACTCTTTCGCAGTCCCTGCTGTGCCACTTGGCGGTTGATCCACACCACGCGCTGCTGGTGGGTCACGTCGCAGCAGGCCATCATGCCGTTGTCGTAGACGAAGATGGCGCCGTCCTTACACTCGCTGATGGAGCATACCTGTCCTTCGGGCAGTCCGTTGCTGTCGTCGTTCATGGTAAATTCGAACAGTGTCTGCTGCTCGGTGTTGAAGCAGACGACTAGCTTCTTCTTCTGCAGTACGCCCCAGATGTTTTTCTGTCTGTCGCGATAGACAATGTCGGGCACATCCTTCACGCCTATCTTTCCGAAGGCCTGGTGCATGTCTCTTTCGAAGCTCTCGCTCTCTGGGTGGTAGATGCAGTAGCCGGTGGAGGTCTTCACCCAGAGGCTGCCGTCGCCGGTCCACTCCTGCAGGCTGATGATATAGCTGTCGGGCAGCGACGAGCCGTCTTGGGAGTCAGACTGGAAGTGCTTGAAGGTGTAGCCGTCGTAGCGGTAGAGTCCCGCAGGGGTGCCCATCCACATGAAGCCGCGGGAGTCCTTCAGGATGCAGTTGATCTGGCTCGATGTGAGGCCGTCTTTGGCATCGAGCGACTTAAACAGATAGCTGCCTGCCACAGCCAGTGGGAGCAGTAGGAGTAGTATGCATAATAGTCTCTTGATCAGTCTCATGGTGTTTCGTCGTGTGAGTGTTGGTGAGTGTTATATCATGCACGAGTAGTGGTCTACCACGCCTAAGAGATGCCAGTCTGCGTCGACGACGAGCACGGAGTGTATCTTGTATTGCTGCATGATGCGCTGTATGTCGGTGATTTTTGTTTCTGGTTTGACTGTCTTGGGCGAGCGTGTCATGATGTCGGCTACGGTATGGTCGAAAAATTTGGCCTGCCATCGCTCCATGGCGCGCCTGATGTCGCCGTCGGTGATGAGTCCCACGATGCGTCCGTCTGTTTCGGCCACTCCGAGTCCGAGCTTACCTTTGCTCACGAGTATGATGGCTTCTCCCAGGTGCATCTGTGGCGGGAGCACGGGCAGGTCGTCGCTTCGCATGACGTCCTGTGCTGTGGTGAGCAGGCGCTTGCCGAGCTCGCCCCCCGGGTGAAACACGGAAGCCGCGGCGCTCGATGAGTGCCACGGCCAGGGCGTCGCCCATGGCCAGCTGGCACATCGTGGAGCTGGTGGGGGCCAGGTTGAGCGGACATGCCTCTTTGTCCACGTGCACGTTGAGGTGGCACGTGGCATACTTGGCCAGCAGCGAGTGGGGGTTGCCGCTCATGCCGATGATGGGCACGTTCATGTGGAGCACCAGTGGCAGGAAGCGCAGCAGCTCGTCGGTCTGTCCGGAGTTGGAGATGGCCAGCACCACGTCGTCGGGGGTGATGACGCCCAGGTCGCCATGGTAGACGTCGAGTGGATTGATGAAGAACGACGGTGTGCCCGTCGACGACAGCGTGGCTGCAATCTTGGCACCGATGTGCCCGCTTTTGCCTACGCCTGTGACGATGAGCTTGCCCTTGCAGTGGAGGATGAGCTCCACGGCCTGGTCGAAGTGGTCGTCGAGCTGTGAGGCCAGCAGTCTGACGGCCTCGGCTTCTTGCTTTATGCAGTTTATGCCATATTCTCTTGTAGTCATTCTTTCAGTAGTTTGCCGACAAGTGCTTCGAGCTTGTCGAGTTCCAGCATGTTGGCAGCATCGCTGAGCCCCTCGTCGGGCTTTGGGTGCACCTCCATGAAATATCCGGTGGCTCCGAAGGCCTTGGCCGCCAGTGCCATAGGCTCCACAAATCGGCGGTCGCCGCCTGTCTTGCCTCCCTGTGCGTCGGGTCGCTGCACGCTGTGGGTGCAGTCCATGATGACGGTGGGCACGATGCTGAGCATGTCGCTGATGTTGCGGAAGTCCACCACAAGCGTGCCATAGCCCATCATGTTGCCTCGCTCGGTGAGCCACACCTCGCGTGCTCCTGCGTCCTGTGCTTTCTCCACGGGGTAGCGCATGTCGCGGCCAGCGAGAAACTGTGCCTTCTTGATGTTGACCGTGCGTCCTGTGCGTGCGGCAGCCACCAGCAGGTCGGTCTGCCGGCAGAGGAAGGCCGGTATCTGCAGCACGTCGCACACCTCGGCCACGGGAGCCGCCTGCCACGACTCATGTATGTCGGTGAGCAGGCGCAGACCGTATTTCAACTTGACGTCGGCCAGCATGCGCAGGCCTTGCTCCAGGCCGGGGCCTCGGAAGGAGTGGACAGACGTGCGGTTGGCCTTGTCGAAAGAGGCCTTGAAGATGATGTCGGTGCCCAAGCGGCGGTTGATGCCGACCAGCTGCCTGGCTACCTGGTCGAGCAACTCGGCCGACTCGATGACACACGGTCCTGCTATGAATACGGTATCCTTCATATATATATAATAAGGTGTACGTGCATTCTGCCATGCACATTTCTCCTTGCAAAAGTACACATTTTTATCCAATCGGGCAAGGATATAATAATAATTAACTCATGCAGGCCCGTGTGCATGCCGTAAAACATGCCTGTTTGTTTGGCTGCATTGTTCAAAAAACGTACCTTTGCACCCCGTTATGACATATACAGGCGAACTCATATCCTTAGGCGTGGCTTTTTCCTGGACAGTAGCCGCGCTGTCGAGCGAGATAGGCAGCAAGCACCTTGGCGTGGCAGTGATGAATGTGTGGCGCATGGGTTTGGCTTTGCTGCTCTCGTGTGTGCTCATGTGGTGGGTGTTTGGCCTGCCTTATCCTGTCTACGCGGGCAGTGCGGCGTGGCTGTGGCTGCTGGCCTCGGGCGTGGTGGGCTATTTCTTTGGCGACTGGTGCCTGTTCAACAGCTATCTCACTATCGGGTCGCGCTACGGTCAGCTGTTCATGACGCTTGCTCCCATGTTCACCGCCGTGGCGGCATGGGCGATGATCGGTCAGACGCTGTCGGCCACGGCCCTGCTGGCCATGGGTGTCACGCTGCTGGGCATAGCCATCTCGGTGCTGGGCCGTGGTGCCGACCACCACCTGTCGCTGGGTCTTCCGCCGAAGGGCATACTCTATGGCATCGGCGCTGCCGTGGGGCAGGGTGTGGGCTTGGTGCTCAGCAAGATAGGTGTAGACTGCTATGTAGCCGACGTCCCCGCTGCGGTGCTGCCCTCGGTGTCTGGCATTTTGCCCTTTGCCTCCAACATGATCAGGTGCGTGGCCGGACTGGCGTGCTTCTCGCTGTGGCTTATGGCATCGGGCAAGACGGCCGTACTGCGTAGCAGCGTGGCCGACCGTCGCGGTCTGCTGGCCATGATGGTGGCTGTCGTCACGGGGCCGTTTGTCGGCGTGGGTTTCTCGCTCATGGCTGTGCAGCACACGGCGGCAGGCATTGCCAGCACCATCATGGCTACGACGCCCATCATCATCCTGCTGCCCTCGTGGTGGCTCTTCCGGCAGCCCGTCACGCTCAGGGGCGTGGTCGGGGCACTCATCTCGGTGGTGGGCGTGTCGCTTTTCTTCCTGCTCTGAGCCGGGGTGTGTGCCGGCTGCGGTGTGTAACCGGAAAAAGTGTCTTGGAGCAGGCGGTGTGCTGCTCTAAGACACTTTTTCTTTGTGGTGGCGGCTATAGCGGGGTGGTCAGACCTCCTGTATGATCTTTCCTCCCTCTTCCAGCGCCTGCATGTTCAGGGGTATGAGGTCGTGGTGGCGCTCGGGCAGCGTCTTGCGCAGCGCTTTCTCCACACCGCCTGTTCCCACGACGGGACACACCTTGAGCATGCCGCCCAGCACAATCATGTTGAATATCTTGCCGTTCTTCATCTCGGCAGCCTTGTCCATGGCGTCGATGCGATAGACGGTGATGTCTTTGCGCGTGGGCGGGTTGATGATGCCGTAGCTGTCGTAGATGAGTATGCCGCCGGGCTTGAGCTTGGGCTCAAACTTCTCGAGCGACGGCTGGTTGAGCACGATGGCCACGTCGTATTTGCTGAGTATGGGCGACGAGATGCGGTCGTCGCTCACGATGACGGTGACGTTGGCCGTGCCGCCGCGCTGCTCAGGGCCGTAGGCGGGCATCCACGTCACTTCCTTGTCCTCCATCAGTCCTGAGTAGGCCAGTATCTTGCCCATCGAGAGCACGCCCTGACCGCCGAATCCGGCTATGATGATTTCTTTCTTCATAATGTTGCTATTCGTTCGTTGTGTCTTTTAGATCGCCCTTGGGATAGAAGGGGAACATGTTGTCCTTCATCCATTGGTTGGCCTGCACGGGTGTGAGCTTCCATCCGCTGTTGCAGGTCGAAACAAACTCCACGAGGCTGGAGCCTTTTCCGTCCATAGAGGCCTGGAAGGCTTTCTTCAGTGCTTTCTTAGCCTTCAGTATGCTGCCCACCGTCTCTACCGACTGCCGGGTGACGTAGCACGTGCCCTCGAGTCCTGCGGCTATGTCGGCCATCTTCAGGGGAAATCCGTGCAGCTTGGGGTCGCGGCCGTAGGGGCAGGTGGCCGTCTTCTGTCCGATGAGGGTGGTGGGGGCCATCTGTCCGCCGGTCATGCCGTAGATGGCATTGTTGACGAAGATGATGACGATGTTTTCGCCGCGGTTCAGGGCGTGTATCGTCTCGCAGGTGCCTATGCAGGCCAGGTCGCCGTCGCCCTGATAGGTGAACACCAGTCGGTCGGGCCAGCAGCGCTTGATGCCGGTGGCCAGGGCGGGTGCACGGCCGTGGGCTGCCTCCTGCCAGTCTATGTCTATGTAGTTGTAGGCGAAGACGGCACAGCCCACAGGGCTCACGCCCACGGCTTTGTCCTCCAGTCCCATCTCTTCTATCACCTCGGCAATGAGCTTGTGCACCACGCCGTGCGAGCAGCCCGGACAGTAGTGCATGTTGTTGTCGTTCAGCAGGGCGGGCTTCTTGTAAACCAGGTTTTCCGGTGCTATAATCTTGTTTTCTTCCATAGCCTTACATCAGTTTTGTTTTCAGTGCGTTGACAATCTCTTCTGGCTCCGGCACGATGCCTCCCAGACGGCCGTAGTGCTCTACGTCGACGGCGCCGTTGATGGCCAGCCTCACGTCCTGCACCATCTGTCCGGCATTGATCTCTGCCACGAGCACGCCCTTCTTGCCTTGTGCCAGACGGGCTATCTCCTTTGTGGGGAAGGGCCAGAGCGTGATGGGACGGAACAGTCCCACCTTGATGCCCTCCTGCCGGGCCAGCTCCACCGACTTCTCGGCGATGCGGGCGGCCGAGCCGAAGGCCACGATGACGTAGTCGGCATCGTCGCACTGCTGCATCTCGTAGCGCACCTCCTTCTCCCTGATCTCGGCATACTTGGCCTGCAGGTGCAGGTTGCGCTGCTCCATAATCTCGGGCTTCAGCTCCAGCGAGGTGATGACCACACGCTC
>CAJOHP010000183.1:0-4429 GCA_905234355.1 uncultured Prevotella sp.
GTGTTCCGCGCTGCTGGCATCAACAGCTTTGCCGACCTCGTGACCTATGCCAACAGCGTCTACGCCAATGCCGACCAGTGGTACGACTACCTGCGGCAGTACGGCCTCTGGAGCGAGACGGCACACGACTACGTGAAGACCGTGAGCACGGGCACCGACTATACGTCGCGCAACAACGCCGTCAATATGTTCGTGGCCTACCACCTGCTCGGCGCCGGCGTGCGCAGCGATGTCATCACCACCTACTTCAACGTGGTGCCCTCAGGACGTCACGGATGGAGCGGCGACAGCTACGACTACTACCGCACCATGCTCCCCAACACGCTCCTCAAGGCATGGAACGTGCGTAAGGATGCCACCACCTACCTGAACCGCTGCGTGGCCAACAACACGCTGACCGACGACTTCGAGAGCCTCGGAAAGAATGCCGAGTCGCTCCATCCCCTCGTCATACCCGGCGTCGCCATCGACCTCGCAGGCAGCAAGGAGACGCTCAACGGCTATGTCTATCCCATCGGCGGCATGCTCCTCTACAATGCCGACGTGCCGCAGAAGGTGCTCTTTGAGCGCATGCGCATAGACTGGCTCTCACAGCTCTCAGAGATTATGAGCAACGGATGGCGGTATATGTACACCAACGACGTAGGCAAGGCTCGCATACGCTTTGCCAACGACTTCTTCGACGACATACGCGTCTACAACGGCAACAACACCCACCTGGGCATGAACGTGCGTGCCTCGCTCAATACCTCGTCAGACAAGTCCTACTCGCTCTATCAGGGCGACAGCTTCCGCGGCACCGGCCGTGCCGACTTTGCCATCAAGCTGCCTCCTGTGCCCGAGGGCGACTATGAGCTGCGTCTCGACTTCACCTTTGCCGGACACTTCGGCATCGTGCAGTACTATCTCGGCCGCACCAACGACCCCAACGACATGCAGACGCTCGACATACCCATGGACTGCCGTATGGACGCAGCCGACCCCCGCGTGGGCTGGAGCGACCCCCGTACCGACGAGACCTACGAGACCGACAAGGGATACACTGCCGACAAGGACCTGCGCAACCGCGGATGGATGCGCGGACTGCTCTCCCTCGTGCGTGAGAACCAGAAGACCAGCGACGACTGGATCGTGCGCTACCGCACAGACCAGATACGGCGCATCGTCTACAAGGGACACTTCGACCAGGGCGACTACTGGCTCCGCGTGAAGTCGGTGCTCACCGACAACCCCATCGCCGTGTTCCAGCTCGACTACGTGGAGTTTGTGCCGCTCGACCTCGTGCAGCATCCCACACTCATGGAGGACATGTACTAATCTGAAATGCACCACGACATAATAAGAATTGGAATCGATATGAAACGCAATAAATATACATTAGGCGTGATGGCGGCAGCAGCACTGCTGTCGGCATCGTGCACCGACTTCAGCGACTACAATGAGGCGTTCTCGTCGGGCTCGCAGGAAAGTCAGCAGACGCTCTGGCAGAACATTCAGTCCGATGCCAACCTCACGCAGTTTGCCGAACTGGTCAGGCTCTCAGGCTTCGACAAGCAGCTCAACGGCGACCAGTACTACACCGTGTTCGCACCGCTCAACGGCACCTTCGACGCCGACTACCAGCGCTATCGTGCCCTGCCGGCCGACACCATCCTGCAGCGGTTCGTCTACAGCCATGTGGCCAACTTCAGCCGCGAGGCTACAGGCACCATCGACCAGGCCATACACTCGCTCAACGACAAGTCGTTCCGGCTGCAGAGCGATGCCGACAACGGCGGCTACTCCTACGGCAGCAACCACCTTGCCACAGTCAACCGGCCTGGCTCCAACGGACTGCTCCACACCATGAACGGCGCCGTGGAGTTCCGGCCAAACGTCTATGAGTACATCTTCGACGCTGTGGGATGCGACTCGGTGAAGAACTTCTTTGCGAAGTATGAGGTGAAGACGCTCAACCTCAAGAAGAGCACCGAGGGCGACATCAACGAGATGGGACTCATGGAGTACACCGACTCCGTCTTCGACATCAGCAACGTGATGACCGACCGCGACCATCTGAATGCACGCATCACTGTCGAGGACAGCAGCTACACCATGATCCTGCCCACCAACAGGGCATACGCCGATGCCTACAACAAGATAAAGAGCTACTTCAACTACCACGCCCAGACACCCTACACGAAGTTTAGCGGGCAGGTCTCTACCGACATGGCCCAAACCGTGGAGACCGAGTATCTGAGCGACTCGCTCACCCGCATGTTCATTGCCCATAGCATGTTCTTCAACAACAACTCACGCTACAACCGCTGGACGCAGGGCAACCTGACCACTCCGCAGGACACGCTCGTCTCCACTGTCTATCAGTACTTCTCCAACGGAAGGGACTTCGTGGCGCCCTCTTCGCCCTACGTCACAAAGAAGGTGGCACTGAGCAACGGCGAGGCCCACGTGATAGACAGCCTGCCCATCAAGCCGTGGGAGGGGTGGTGCCCCGGACATTATGTCTCGGCTACCAACAACTCGACCCGTGCCCACATCGACGGCATGACGCCCAACAATATCACAGCCTCCTACAGCGACTTCAACTGGGCACGCTACACCCTGCCCGAGGGCTACACCGGCATACGCTACCTGGAGTGCCTCGTGAGCACCGACCGCTCGGCTCCCAAGCTCGACTTCTACATGCCCAACACGCTCTCTACCACTTATTATCTCTATGTGGTGATGGTGCCGTCCGACGTCTACACCCTCTCGCGCGACCGTCGCAAGTCCTACAAGTTCTCCGTGAGCATGACCTACGGCGATGCCAACGGCAAGCTGAAGGAAGAGAAGTTTAAGGCCGCCGACGGCACGGCCAACTTCATCTCCGACTCGACCAAGATCGACACCATGCTCATCGGCAAGGTGACCCTGCCCATTGCCTACGCCTACATACCCAAGAGCGACAACGAGGCTACCATCGCGCCTTACGTGCACATCGAGAGCACCCGCAACAAGCTGAGCAACCGCACAGGCGAGTGGGATCTCTACGACAACCGCCTGCGCATTGCCGGCGTGATGCTCATCCCCGAGGACTACCACGAGGAGTGGCGCCGCCTGAACATAACGTCTGAAACAGAAGAAGCAGAGGAGGAATAAACTTATGAAGAAAACGATATACGACATTCAGAACCTGTTTCTGAAAAACATCTTTTGCGTGCTCATGCTGGCCATGGCCGCACCCGTACTGGCCCAGGACGACGAGACCGAGCAGGGCAGCGACGACGAGACCGAAGCGGTGCGCCGTCCTGTGCGCAAGCCTGTGGCCGAGAAGTATGAACTGATGACGGTCAAGGGCCGTGTGGCCGACCTGGCCACCAAGCAGCCCCTGAGCGGCATACAGGTGAAGATGCTGGGCAACAGCCGCTACGCCGCCATGACCGAGGAGGACGGCTCGTTTGAGATTAAGGTGCCCGTGCATGCCACAGCACTCTACGTCTATGCACCCGACTTCCTCTCGCAGCAGGTGGCCATCGGCCGTGCCGACGAGCCTCTCGAGGTCTTCATGCTCAGCGACAAGTTTGGCGCGATGTACGACGAGCACACCAGCTACACCGCCGCCCGCACCATGCAGGCCGCACGTGCACAGGACGTCACCATCGACCAGGAGATAGAGAGCCGTCTGGGCAGCGACCTGCGCACCGTGCAGCGCTCGGCAGCACCAGGGACGGGCAACGCCATGTTCATCCGCGGACTCAACTCCATAAAGAGCAACTCCATGCCGCTCGTCGTCATCGACGGCGTGGAGCAGGACATGCAGTACGACCGTGCCTCACTGCACAGCGGACAGTTCCTCAACATGCTGGCAGGCATCATGCCGGCCGACGTGGAGAAGGTGACCGTGCTCAAGAATGCCACAGCACTCTACGGTGCACGCGGCGGCAACGGTGTCATCGTCATCGAGACCAAACGCGGACACTCCATGGCCACCCGCATCGACGCCAACCTCAGCGTGGGCTTCAGCCTCATACCCAGGCTGCCCACCATGCTCGATGCCAGCCAGTATCGCAACTACGCCACCGAGATGATCGGCACCATCCCCCAGCTGCGCAACAGCAACCCGCAGTTCCGGTTCCTCAACAGCGACCCCGCCAAGCCCTTCTACAATACCTACCACAACGACTACGACTGGACCGATGAGACCTATCGCAACGCCCTGACGCAGAACTACAACATCAATGTGCAGGGTGGCGACAACGTGGGTATGTATAATCTCTCCGTGGGCTATCTCGATGCCAACAGCACCGCACGCGACAACGACTTCACCCGCATGAACGTGCGCTTCAACACCGACATCAGCATCCTGCCCATCCTCACCACCAAGTTCAATATCGCCATCTCGCGCACCACCAGCTCCGTCTTCGACGACGGCGCACCCGAGGACTTCAGC
>CAJOHP010000183.1:4497-6877 GCA_905234355.1 uncultured Prevotella sp.
CCGCGGCAGCTTCACCGAGCTGCTCAGCCCGGCCGACGACCTGCTGACCGACGAGAGCGGCAACGAGCTGCTCCCCGGCACCTCGCTGGGCAACCCCCTGGCCATCTTGGCCAAGGCCGGCGGCGTGAACAAGAACCGGGCGGAGAACACCAACTTCCAGGCCACGCTGGTTCCCACGCTCGAGCTGGGACGATACTTCAAGGTCACCGAGGTGCTGAACTACACGCTCAACCGCAACGCACAGCGCTACCACCGCCCCTACGAGGGCATGCCCCTCTTTGAGATAGCCAACCTCGGAAAGGTGGCCGCACGCTTCGGCACGCTCTTCAGCAACGAGAACAGCATCTACAGCAACACCCGTGTGGACTTCCAGAAAAACCTCGGCGCTCACAATGTCTCGGCCTTCGCCGGATTCCGCTTCAGCCGCTTCACCTACGACGCCGACCAGCTCACGTCGGACTTCAAGACCTCGCTCAACGACAAGAACCCCTACATCGAGGGCAAGGAGGCTACCGCCTACTTCTATATGGGCGGCGCCAACGACAAGTGGAAGGTGCTGCAGTGGTATGGCAACGTGGACTACGACTACATGAACCGCTACTTCCTCACCCTGAGCCTCTCGGCCGAGGCCAACAGCCGCTTCGGCAAGGAGGGAGGCAACATGAAGCTCTTCGGCGTGGCATGGGCTCTCTTCCCCAGCGTCCAGGCAGGATGGGTGATGACCAACGAGAAGTGGTTCCCAAAGAACATCGGCATCAACTACCTGCGACTCAACGTGGGCTATGACCTCAGCGGCAACGACAACATCTCCAACTATGCCGTGGCCACGGCCTACAGCATCGTGAACTACTCCAAGGACTCGCGCGGCATGCAGCTCACCAACATAGGCAACGACAAGATCAAGTGGGAGACCACACGCAAGTTCAACGCCGGTCTGCAGGCCCACCTCGTCGACAACCGCATCAGCGTGGGCTTCGACTACTTCTTCCACAAGACGTCCGACCTGCTCATGCTCAAGTCGCTCAGCTCGCCCGTGGCCGGCATCAACCGCTACTGGAGCAACGGCGGCAAGCTGCAGAACGAGGGCTTCGAGGCCAGCCTGGCCTTCAAACCCGTCGTCAGCAAGAACTGGCGCGTGGAGGTGGGCGCATCCGTGGGCCACTATAAGAACAAGGTGACACAGCTGCCCAACGGCGACTACGAGCTCAACTCGGCCTATGGCACCGACAACATCATCACCTCCGTGGGCAACCCCGTGGCCCTCTTCTACGGCTACAAGACGGCAGGCGTCTTTGCCACCGATGCCGACGCACGCCGCGCCGGAAAGGTCACGGCCGACAACCCCGCCGGCTATCTCTACACTAAGGACGCCTCCGGTGCCATGCACTACTACCAGGCAGGCGACATGCAGTTTGTGGATAAGGATGGCAACGGCGTCATCGACGACAACGACCGCTTCGTCATCGGCGACCCCAACCCCGACATCTACGGCAACATCTTCGCCACCATCAACTGGAAGAACCTCACGCTGGCTGCCAACTTCAACTACTCGCTGGGCAACGACGTGTTCAACTACCAGCGCATGATCCTCAACTCCGGCAGCAACTTTTTCAACCAGCAGGTGGCCGTGACCAAGCGCTGGCGCTACGAGCAACAGCAGACCGACATGCCCCGTCTGAGCTATGGCGACCCCCTGGGCAACTCGCGCTTCAGCGACCGCTGGATAGAGGACGGCAGCTACCTGCGACTGAAGACCCTCACGCTGACCTACCGCATACCCGTCAACTCCACATGGCTGCAGGGACTCTCCGTCTGGGCCGAGGCCACCAACCTCTTCACACTCACACGCTATCTGGGCAGCGACCCCGAGTTCAGCGTGAGCAACAATGTGATGTATCAGGGCATAGACTGCGGCAACCTCGCACAGGGACGCGCCTTCACCATCGGAACAAAGATCAACCTGTAACCGTGAGCAAGAACAAAGATAATCGAATACTGACATTATTATGACTACGAAAATATCCAAAGGACGGCTCATCGCCCTATCATTCATCATCTGTCATCTGTCATTCAGCCTCACCCTCACCTCCTGCGAGGACATGCTCGAGGTGGAGAGCACACGCCAGGTGGCAGAGCCCGACATGAGCGACAAGACCGACTCGCTCTTCTATGCTGCCGGCATTCTCAACGCCATGCAGAAACTGGCCGACGTCTACGTCATACAGAACGAGATGCGCGGCGACGTGGCCGCACTCACCAGCAAGGCTGACACCATGCTTGCCCACCTCTACAACTTCGACGTGGCGGCTGGCAACACCAACAAGTACGACTCGGCCTACGTCTACTACAACGTCATCAACTCCTGCAACTACTACCTGGC
>CAJOHP010000184.1 GCA_905234355.1 uncultured Prevotella sp.
CCGTGGAGGGCACCGAGCGCGTCATCATACCCGAGGGCAACGGCGTGGGCGAAGGCCACCACATGTATAAGATAGACGGCACCTACTACCTCATCTCCACCGACTACCGGCCCAACGGGCGCACCCTCTGCTCACGCTCGAAGAGCATCTGGGGCCCCTACGAGACACGCGTCATCACGGCCGACGAGAACTACGGCTACCACGCTGCATCGCTCACACAGGTGCCACGAGGCACAAAGTACCGCATCGGCCAGGACGGCACACGATACCAGCTGGGACCGGTCGACAAGGACGCCACCGCCTGCACCAATGCCCATCAGGGAGGCATCGTGCAGTATAAGGACGGCTCATGGTGGGCACTGTTCATGCAGGACTTCCACTCCATCGGACGCACTGTCTGCCTCATGCCCATGACGTGGCAGGACGGATGGCCCATGGTGGGGCTGGAGGGCAACCTGGGGCGCGCACCACGCACATGGTTCAAGCCCGGATATGACAGCCATAAGCCCCATAATACCCATGAGACCCATACCCCCTACGTGCGCAGCGACAACTTCGACGGCAGGAAGCTGGGACGCATCTGGCAGTGGAACCACAACCCAGACGACAAGCAGTGGAGCCTGAAAAACGGCAGACTGCGGCTCAACGCCATGCCTGCCGAACAGCTGATGTGGGCGCGTAACACACTGACTCAACGCGTCATAGGACCAAGATCCATAGCTACGGTGGAACTCGACGTGAGGGGCATGAAGGACGGCGACGTCAGCGGACTGGGCAACATCAACGTGCCCTGCTCGTGGATAGGCATCGTGAAGCAAGGCAAAACGCTCACCCTGCAATGCTTTGAGCAACTCACCAATGACACCGTCCGTGTGCCCGTGAGTCTCGACGGAGGCAGGATCTGGCTGCGCACCATAGGCGACTACGACAACGACCAGGCACAGTATGCCTACTCCCTCGACGGACAGCACTACACCACGCTCGGCCGCATGATGCCGCTGAGCTATCAGCTCATCACCTTCCAGGGCTCACGCCACGCCCTCTTCGCCTTCAACACGAAAGGCAAGCAGGGAGGCTACGCCGACTTCGACAACTTCACCGTCGAGGAGCCTTGTGCCGACCGCTCGCAGAACATACCCTACGGCAAGACCTTCCGCATCATCAACAAAGCCAGTGGCCGCCCCGCCGTGTGCGACCCGCACGGACTGCTCTACGACACCCGGCGCGAAGACAACAGCCAGCGCACACACTTCCGCATCATCGACTGCGGCATGGGACAGGTGTCCCTGCAGTGCCTCGACGGACGATACATCAAAGTCTATGGCAACGGACTGCCCGGCGACGTGCGCTTCACCACCCATGCCGACGATGCCGAAGTCTTTCTCTGGCAGGACTATCTCGACCACGACTTCATGCTCTTCTCCCTGAAGAACCACCGATACATAGGCAAGAGTCCCACCACGGGAAGTCCCTATTCCATGGACTGGACCGGCGCTGACCCTGCACGGCGCAACGGGGCCGTGCTGCAGTGGGAAGAGGTGAAGTGACAATCCCCGACCAAAAAAGAAAAGGCAACAACAACAACCGAACGATTATGATAGACTATCTTTCATCACACATGTGGCAGCTCTGGGCCGGCATAGCCGTGCTGGCCCTCATCCTCGAGCTCACCTCCGGCGACTTCTTCATCGTCTGCTTCGCCATCGGAGCATGCGGGGCAGCGGCCGTCTCACCCTTTGCCGGCATCTACGTGCAGCTCGTCGTCTTCGGACTCGTCACCGCTTTCAGCATCTTCCAAGTGCGGCCCTTCGCCCTGCGCTATCTGCACGGCAAAGACGAGGGCAGGCTGAGCAACGCCGAGGCACTCCTCGGGCGCGAGGGACGCGTCAGCGAGACCATCGCAGCCGGCGGCTACGGCTATGTGGCTATCGACGGCGACCTGTGGAAAGCCCGTACAGCCGACGGACAAGAGGCCGGCAAAGACACTGCCGTGCGCGTCGTAGACAGACAGAGCACCATCATCACCGTAGAACCCATATTACAAACCTAAAACCAATACACTCATCATGGACATTACACTCTATTTCCTGTTAGCCGTGGCGCTCTGCGTCATCATCTTCGCCAAGATGGCACTGGTCATCATACCACAGTCGGAGACAAAAATCATTGAGCGGCTCGGACGCTACTATGCCACGCTGAAACCGGGCATCAACGTCATCATACCGTTCATCGACCGGGCAAAGAACATCGTCGTGCTCACCCACGGACGCTATGCCTACTCCTCAGTCATCGACCTGCGCGAACAGGTCTACGACTTCCCCAAGCAAAACGTCATCACCAAGGACAACGTGCAGACCGAGATCAACGCCCTGCTCTACTTCCAAATCGTCGACCCCTTCAAGGCCACCTACGAGATCACCAATCTGCCCAACGCCATCGAGAAGCTCACGCAGACCACGCTGCGCAACATCATCGGCGAGCTGGAGCTCGACGAGACACTCACCTCGCGCGACACCATCAACACGAAGCTGCGTGCCGTGCTCGACGATGCCACCGACAAGTGGGGCGTCAAGGTCAACCGCGTGGAGCTGCAGGACATCACCCCACCCGACTCCGTGCTCACCGCCATGGAGAAGCAGATGCAGGCCGAACGCAACAAGCGCGCCACCATCCTCACCTCCGAGGGTAAGAAGGCGGCTGAGATACTGGCCTCTGAGGGAGAGAAGACGGCGCTCATCAACCGCGCCGAGGCAGCCAAGCAGCAGGCCATACTCCACGCCGAGGGTGAGGCTCAGGCACGCATACGCAAGGCCGAGGCAGAAGCCATCGCCATACAGAAAATCACCGAGGCCGTGGGCAAGAGCACCAATCCTGCCAACTACCTACTCGCACAGAAGTACATACAGATGATGCAGGAGCTGGCCGAGGGCGACAAGACCAAGACGGTCTACCTCCCCTACGAGGCCACCAACCTCCTGGGCAGCATAGGAGGCATCAAAGACCTCTTCAAAAGCGAATAAACCACCATTACCACCCATCAGTATGAAGAAAACCATCCTTTGCACCCTGCTGACAGCCGCTCTCTTTGCCGGCTGTCAGCAGTCGCTCGAAGAACGCGCCACTGCCGAGGCACGCAATTACACTCAGAAGAACTGCCCGCTGCAGCTCAGCGAGCAGATTGTCATGGACAGCATGTCCTTCGACGCCGCCACGCACACCTTCGGCTATCACTACCGCATGACGGGCACACTCGACAACGACAGTGCCATCGACAAGTCCTTCATGCGACAGCAGCTCTCCGATGCCCTGCGCAACCTCACCTCGCTGCAGACCTATAAGGACGAGGGCTACAACTTCCGCTACATCTACCGCTCCGCCAGCCACCCCGACCACGTCCTGCTCGAGGAGCTCTTCACACGCGACGACTACTGACAGTGCCTGTTTTTCTCAACCGCACAGCTCGGAAACATGCCAGTCCGCCACCACCATTCCACGCGGCTGTGCCACCCACTTGTAGGGACGGGCTTTATGCCTGTCAGAAACCAAAAACGTTCATTTGCCGGACAATGGCGGACAGGCATAAAGCCCGTCCCTACAGTGCAGTAGCATGCAAAAGCTGGGTGCAACAAATTGAACTGCCTATTATATAAAAAAGGTGGGGGAGACAAAAGAACGTCCTACTCCCGAAAGACAACAAAGGGGGAAAAACAAGAAAATCGTAAGCAAAACAGCCTTTTTTCTGTCAATTTATTTGTTTGTTTCGCAGAAAAATTGTACTTTTGCCGCTCAATACAACACTTTTAAGGTAAAACGAGACAGACCATGAGCGACAGATTGTACGTATTCGACACCACGCTACGCGACGGCGAGCAGGTGCCGGGATGCCAGCTGAACACGATAGAGAAGATTCAGGTGGCCAAGGCGTTGGAGCAGTTGGGCGTCGACGTGATAGAAGCAGGATTTCCCATCTCGTCGCCAGGCGACTTCAACAGCGTGATAGAAATCTCGAAGGCCGTGACATGGCCCACCATCTGCGCACTGACACGCGCAGTGGAGCGCGACATCGACGTGGCCGTGGAGGCGCTGCAATATGCCAAGCACAAGCGCATACACACGGGAATAGGCACGAGCGATGCCCACATCAAGTATAAATTTAACAGTACGCGCGAGGAAATCATCGAGCGTGCCGCGAGTGCGGTGAAATATGCCAGACGGTTCGTGGAAGACGTCGAGTTCTATGCCGAGGATGCCGGACGCACCGACAATGAGTATCTGGCCCGTGTGGTGGAGGCCGTCATCAAGGCCGGCGCCACGGTGGTGAACATACCCGACACGACCGGCTACTGCCTGCCCGAGGAGTTCGGGGGGAAGATACGCTATCTGAAAGAGCACGTAGACGGCATAGACCGCGTCATCATCTCCAC
>CAJOHP010000185.1 GCA_905234355.1 uncultured Prevotella sp.
CATCAGGGCGTTCTGCACAAAGATGGAGGGATGGGGCTTGCGGTCGAGGTGCATGATCTCGCGCTGGTCGCTGACGAGGTTCTGGACGGCAAGCGTCGACGAGATCATCTCGCGCGACGTGCCGAAGTGGTAGAACTCGCCGCCATCGAGGGGCACGATGGCCACGGTGAGCCGGCCGAGCTCCGGGTCGTCGACGGCCGGATGGGAGCCCAAGGCGCGCCCGAAGTCGCTATAGAGGTCGTAGGCGCGTGGCACGCCCTGGCCCATGCACTTGCGCATGAGCAGACTGACGGCACGGTCGCTGAGCAGCCACACGCCTATGTCGGTGAGGTAGTAGTGTGAGGCTTGCAGGCTGTGCAGCTCGCCTACGGTGGGCTTCTGCAGCATCTGCTTGAGCACGTGGGGTGTGCGTCGGTCGCTCAGGAAGACGCCGTGATGACTGGCCACTGAGGCGTCGAGCCACAGCCCGTAGCACACCACGTCGGCCTCGGGCAGGGGCGCGAGCGGCTGACCGGTGCGCACGAGCACGTCGCCGCTGACCACCATGGTGCGGAGCGAGGCTGGAGCCTGGGCCATGATGCGCTCGTAGAGTGGCAGCTGCAGCGAGAGCAGGTCCTGAGAGAGTCGCTGCCCCCTGCCCCACCGGAACACGGGCACGGGCGTGAGCAGCTTGCCCGACGGTGCATAGGCCGGCAAACGGCGGCTCTGACCGCCTGCATGCAGCAGGATGCGCTTCTCGCTAGACAGCCAGGTGGCGAAGGCATCGGCTGTGCCCGACGGCTGCTCGGCGAGGAAGGCCTGCCAGAGCAGCCACGCCGTGCCGCCGCCACTGCCCACACGATGCCCCTGAGGGTCGCACGTGCAGAAATATTCGGCGGGGGACAGGCCCGTCAGCGAGTGAAACACCGTGGCACCATGGGAGGACTTCTCCACCAGATTGGGGGGTAATGACAATAGTTTTCTCATGCTCAGTATGCTTTTATCGCGCAAAATTAGCAAAAAAACACAGAAAACATGACGTTTATAAAGAATTTATTGTAATTTTGCAGCAATAATCTAAACATCAACGCAACTAACCTGTATGAAACTCAGCTTAAAGACCGACGAGATACTCACCAAAGACGGCGTGAGTTTCCTCATACCCTTCATCCTTATCACCTCGTGCTTTGCCCTGTGGGGCTTTGCCAACGACATGACGGGTCCCATCGTAAAAGCCTTCTCCAAGATATTCCGCATGAGCGCTACCGAGGGCGCCCTGGTGCAGGTGGCGTTCTATCTGGGCTACTTCGCCATGGCCTTCCCCGCCGCCATGTTCATACAGCGCTACTCCTTCAAGCGGGGCGTGATGGTGGGCCTGGCGCTCTTTACCATCGGCTCGCTGCTCTTCTTGCCGGCGAAGATGCTGGGCTACTACTATCCCTTCCTGCTGGCCTACTTCATCCTGACGTGCGGCCTGTCGTTTCTTGAGACCTCGTGCAACCCCTACATCTACTGCATGGGGTCGGAAGAGACGGCCACGCAGCGTCTGAACCTGGCCCAGGCGTTCAACCCCATAGGCGCACTGCTGGGCATGTATATCGTGATGAAGTTTGTGCAGCAGCAGATGAACCCCATGACCACGGCACAGCGCCACGAGCTGAACGACGTGCAGTTCAACCTGCTGAAAGACCACGACCTGGGCGTGCTCATAGGGCCCTATCTGGGGCTGGGACTGGCCTGCCTGTTCCTGCTGCTGCTCATCCGCCTGCGCAAGATGCCCATGGACAGCGACAAGCAGTCGAAGAAAGACCTGCGCACGGCCATGAGCGAACTGCTGAAGATCAGGAACTACCGCGAGGGTGTCGTGGCACAGTTCTTCTATGTAGGCGCACAGGTCACCTGCTGGACCTTTATCATACAATACGGTACGCGAGTGTTCATGGCCGAGGGCATGTCGGAAAAGGCCGCCGAGATACTCTCGCAGAAGTACAACATCGGTGCCATGCTCTTCTTCACCGTGAGCCGCTTCATCTGCACATGGTTCCTGAAGTATGTGCAGCCGGGCCGGCTGCTCTCGGTGCTGGCCATCCTGGCCATCACCTTCACCGGCGGTGCCATCCTCTTCCCCGACCGCAACGGCGTGTACTGCCTGGTGTGCGTCTCGGCCTGCATGTCGCTCATGTTTCCCACCATCTACGGCATCGCCCTGCGCGGCGTGGGCGACAACGTGAAGTTTGCCGGCGCCGGCCTCATCATGGCCATACTCGGCGGCTCGTTCTTCCCCCCGGTTCAGGCGCTCATCATCGACTCCAACGTGACGCTGCTCGGACTGCCGTCGACCAACCTGTCGTTCATCATACCCTTCATCTGCTTCTTCGTCGTGGCCGTCTACGGCCACAAGGCATACCTGCGCAACCGCATTGCCCAAGAACGTCTGCACGCGCAGCAGGACTGACAGCACGGGGGTGGTGAAGCGCCCTACGAAAAAAGTGCAAAGGAGAGTGCTCTGACGGAACTCTCCTTTGCGCTTTGTGAGCCTCTTGTCGGATTCGAACCAACGACCCCGAGATTACAAATCACGTGCTCTGGCCAACTGAGCTAAAGAGGCGGGTGGGCAAGCGGTCTGTATCGCGCCGCTACAACCAAGTACCTTTGCTACGTTCCCGTCCTGGAGGATTCCGAGGGAGCTGGCCGTACAGGACTTGCCCATATCGTTTTTTGCGGGTGCAAAGGTAGTAATATTTTTATGAATACGAAACGACAAAGGGCGTTTTTTCTCTTTTTTAACTTATTTTTATAGCATAGCAGGGCTATTCTGAGGGAAAATGAGTAATTTTGCACGCAGATTACGACAACATCTCACAACAAGACAAGCAAAAAGACAACGTGACACCTCCGGAATACATCCAACTGAAAGCCTTCGCCCGGCAAGACGGCGCCCTGCTCAGCCTGCTCTTCACTGCCAGCTTTGCTGCCTACATACTCGGGCTGGCCAGCCCGTTCTACTCGGTGCTGGCCGTGGTGCTCATGGTGGCCACGCCGTTCTTCGTGGCTGGCAGGCTGCGCAAGTTCAGAGACTACGGGCGCGACGGATTCATATCCCTCCTGAGGGCATGGGCCTTCGTCATACTCATGTTCTTCTACGGCGGACTGCTCTTCGCCATCGTGGTCTATGCCTACTTCGCCTTCGTGGACAACGGATTCCTCGTCGACACCTTCACCAAGATGATGGACAGCCCCGAAGCCCGGCAAGCCATGACGCAGATGGGACTGACCGCCGAGCTGAGCCAGAGCATGGAGCAGATAGCCGGGATGCGACCCATCGATGTGGCACTCAACATGCTCACGACCGTCATCATGACGGGCGTCGTGCTCGGACTGCCCATCGCCGCACTCATGAGAAAAGAAGCAAAACAAAGCTAAGGACACAACATGGACATATCAGTAGTAATACCCCTCTACAACGAAGAGGAATCCATCGGCGAGCTCTACAGCTGGATAGAGCGCGTGACGGACGAACACAAGCTGAGCTATGAGGTCATCTTCATCAGCGACGGCTCTACCGACCGCTCGTGGCCCATCATCGAGGAGCTGCAGCAGAAGCATCCCGACCACGTGCACGGCATCAAGTTCCGCCGCAACTACGGCAAGAGTCCCGCACTCTACTGCGGATTCGACATGGCCCAGGGCGACGTGGTCATCACCATGGACGCTGACCTGCAGGACTCACCCGACGAGATACCCGAGCTCTTCCGCATGGTCAAGGAGGAGGGCTACGACCTCGTCTCGGGATACAAGCAGAAACGCTACGACCCGCTGTCGAAGACGCTGCCCACCAAGCTCTTCAACGCCACGGCACGCCGGGTGAGCGGCATCAAGAACCTGCACGACTTCAACTGCGGACTGAAGGCCTACCGCCGCGACGTGGTGAAGAACATCGAGGTCTACGGCGAGATGCACCGCTACATACCCTACCTGGCCAAGAACGCCGGCTTCGACCGCATCGGCGAGAAGGTGGTGCACCACCAGGCACGCAAGTACGGCGAGTCGAAGTTCATGGGGTGGAACCGCTTCGTCAACGGATACCTCGACCTGCTCACGCTCTGGTTTCTCTCCACCTTCGGAAAGAAGCCCATGCACGTCTTCGGATTCCTCGGCACACTCATGTTCTTCGTAGGATTCGTGGCCGCCTTCGTCATCGGCGCAGGCAAGCTCTACTGTCTGGCCGCAGGCATACCGCAACGACTCGTGACCGACTCGCCCTACTTCTACATCGCCCTGACGATGATGATCATCGGCACACAGCTCTTCCTCGCCGGATTTGTGGCCGACCTGATCAGCCGCTCATCGCAGATGCGCAACGACTACCAGATAGAGAAGACCATCTGACCCCACCCCACCCTGCCCCACAC
>CAJOHP010000186.1 GCA_905234355.1 uncultured Prevotella sp.
CCCTGCCGTAGGAGGCGCAGCATGTTCTGGCTCTCGTTATGCCAGCTGGCCCAGGCGATGACCACGGCAGCGTCGGCATCGAGTTGTGCGAGGCCCACGCGGCGGTCGCGGTCGTCGATGGCGGTAAAGGCCGCCACGCGCCCCTTGGTCACGGCGTTCTTCAGCCGTTCGAGCTGCTGGAGCAGCAGGGCGGCGTCGAGGTTGTCGGGCTGAGCCTTTGCCACGAGGCTGCACAGGCGGTAGGCCTCGGGGTAGTCGGGCTGGGCGGAGCGCAGCAGGAAGTGCTGCACGAGATAGAGCACGACGGGCGAGGCCGGGTGGTCGGCGATGTAGTGTCGTGCTATGCGCTGCTGCTCGGGCGGTGTCTGGTCGGCCAGGGCCAGGCGCAGCTCCGTCATCTCCTCGTTGGCCTCGTCGCCGCTCACCCGTGTCTCTCGCAGGTGAGAGGCGTCGCCCTTCATCGTGAGCGTGATGCCGCCATGGGCAAAGAGCGGCAGCTCGCTGTAGTTGGGAAACATGAGCATGAGCGTGGTCGAGTCTTCCATCAGGCGGCTGTATTCGAAGCGTCCGTCGCGCACGACGATGGTGTCCTTTCCGCCGCCGCGCTGGTCGTAGACGTAGAACTCCGCCTGGTTCATGTTGCGGAAGCGGCCCTGCAGCCTGAACGTGTCGCCCCCCGAGGTGCAGGAGAGGAGCAGGAGGAGAAAGGCAAACAGCCCGCCCCCTACCCCTCCCGTGCGGGAGAGGAGGTGAGCAGGTCTGCTAAGTGTCCGTTTCATTGCTGTCTGTATAGCCTCCCTCCCGCACGGGAGGGGCCGGGGGGTATGGGGTTATGGAGGTTGTGGCTTACTTCACCTCGAGGTCCTTCTCGGCATAGCTCCTGTAGAGCGGGTCCTTGGCTATGGCGCTGCGCAGAGCCTCGGCCTTCTCGGTGGCGTTGCCCGTGCGAGCAGCGAGGATGGCGCGCAGATAGTCGGTGGTGGCATCGGGGTGCTCCACATACTTCAGCGTGACACCGGCCTGCGAGTAGTTCTTGTTCATCAGCTGAGCCAGGGCGGCGGAGTTGGAGAACACCTTCTCGAAGTCGGCCTCAGCCTGTGCATACTTGCCCTGAGCGAGGTGCAGGTTGCCCATCACCTCAGCCAGTCCGTGAGCCTCGCTGGCCTTGGCTATGTAGCCCTCGGCGGCAGCGAGGTCGCCCTGCTGCAGGGCGAGCAGGCCCAGGTTGGCGTTGGCCTCGGGCATGTTGGCCTGCAGGGCGATGGCCTTGTCGAGCCAGGTGCGGGCCTCGCTGTAGTTGCCCTTGGCATACTCCATCATGGCCACGTTGTTGTAGGCGCGGGCGTCGCTGGGATAGAGCTGTGCGGTCTGCTTGTAGACCTCCTCCATGCGCTGTGCGTTGTCGTCGTAGAGTGTGGCGCCGTAGAGCATCTCCTCGACGGTGAGCTTGGAGGCGTCGGCGACGAGCTGCTGCTTGATCTGCTCGTCGTCGCGGCCTATGAGCTGGTAGTTGATGGTGATGCGGGCGCGGCGCAGCTGCGGCAGTATGCCGTCGGCCAGCTCGCGGAAGGCGCTGGAGATGGCGCGTATCTGCTGCTCGCGCTCCTCGGGGTCCTTATACATGGAGAGGACGCGCAGGATGACGTCCTTGTCCTGTATGTCGCTGGCGGCGACGAGCTGCTGGAATCCCTCCCAGTCCTCGGCCGTGTACTTCGTGTCGACGGTGCCTTCAGCCTTCTGCCGCTTCATCTGCTGCTCCACGTAGGCTGCGGTGACGTCCTGTCGCTTGCCCGCCAGACGCTCGTTGACCTGGTAGCCGCCGTCGGGTGAGGCGTAGGCCGAGACCTCCACGCCGTCGAGCACCTTGCCCTCCTGGTCCTTGACTATCTCGCCGAGCAGTCGCACAAACTCCTGCACGGAGTTGTTCTGCAGCTCGCTCTTGCGCAGCTGTGCCTGCCCGATGAGGAACCTTATGTTGGCCTCCTGTCGCTGCTCCGACACACGCTGGAAGGCGTCCTGTGCCTGTGCGGGCTGTGCCGAGGCGAGTGTGCGGCGGTAGAGCTCGCTGGTGGCGAGCACGCCGTTGGCCACCTTGACGGCCGGTATGCTCACGGTCTTGTTGCCCACGCGGGCGTCGAAGGTGAGGAAGAGCTCGCTCTGCTGCATGTCGGGCACATAGTCGAAGAGCGTCTTCATCGAGTAGCGGCCGCCCAGACGGTAGCTGATGGTCTGGTCGTTGCCCTGCACCTTCTCGCCCTGGAAGGTGGCGCTCTCGCCCTTGACGGCACGCGGGCCCTGGGCTGTCTGGTAGCGCAGCTCGGGCACCACGGTGACGACCGCCTTCTTCTTCATGTATTTCTCGGGAAACATGCCGCTGATGGTGGCAGGCACCTGGCCGGCCTGCGTCTCGAGGGGGTTGGGGGTTACGGTGAAGTTGTCGGCCGACAGGGCGCCGAGTTTGCCCGAGCACGAGGCGAGGAGCGCGGCGGCTACGGGCAAGAGTAGAATCTGTTTCTTTTGCATGGTTATGTTGTTCTGTTTGTAGTGTTATGCTTTCTCACTGCTGTCCGGAGGAGGAGCGCGGGCGCCCGCGTTCCCAGAGTCGGCTGCAAAGGTAGTAATATTTATCGAAAGCGGAAAGCGAATGTATGGAAAGATAAGAAAAATTATACAAAATCAGCATTTTGTAGGCCTTTGCTATTGCGGGAAACAAAAAATCTAAGTAACTTTGTGGCTGCAAACAAGACGAAACTATATATATTCATCATTTTGAGCAAGAAGAAAGACGGGAAAGGCTTTATGCGGCTGTTGGGTCCGCATAGCAGGTGGCGGGGCGTGACGATTGTCGTCCTTGCCGCTGTGGTGCTGGAGGTCATTGCCGCCTTACAATATTACCATACGCGCGAGATGATGGAGCGCAACCTGGAGAAGCAGGTGCTCATGATGCTTCGTGCTGAGGCCATGCGCTTGGACGGCAGCCTGATGTCCTGTGTGCGACAGTCGCTCAACCAGCTGTGGCATGCCCAGCAGCATCTGGACGACCCGCAGTATATGAAGAGCCTGGTAGCCAACCTCGTGAAGGACGAGGGCGACAAGGTGACCGGTGCGGCCGTGGCCTTTCGTCCCGACTATTTCCCGCAGGAGGGCCGCTGGTTTGAGCTCTATGCCCGGCAGCATGGCGACACGGTGAGCGTGGAGCAGATAGGATCGGAGCAGCACGACTATTTCCAGACCGATTTCTATAGGCGCTGCATGGGCGGCGACACCGTGAAGTGGAGCACGCCCTACATGGATGCCGAGGGTGCGCACGACGTGGTGACCACCTACGCCCTGCCCCTGCGCGACGGCCAAGGGCAGCCCATGGCCGTGCTGGCCATCGACATCACCACGGGGTGGATAGCCGACATGCTCTGCGAGGTGAGGCAAAACCCCTCGAGCTTTGCCCTCGTGCTCTCGGAAGAGCTGTCGGCCGGCAGCATGGCGATGAGACAGGTGATAGCCGCACCGCCCGACTCGCTCTGCTCGCCGCAGCTCGCCGCACAGATAGCCCGGATGATATGCGACCCGACAGTGGA
Organism: uncultured Prevotella sp.; assembly: GCA_905234355.1. Taxonomy (GTDB): domain Bacteria; phylum Bacteroidota; class Bacteroidia; order Bacteroidales; family Bacteroidaceae; genus Prevotella. Next base: position 3,576 of record CAJOHP010000186.1, read on the forward strand.
AAAGGCCAAAAGGGCCGGAGGGCACGTGACCTGCTTCCGCTTCGAGAATGAGCAGGGCCGCGAGGGCCACGTGTACTACGCCCGAAAGAAGTATGAGCCACACTGGCTGATGGTCAGGGTGGAGTATGACGACGAGGCCTTCGGCGAGCTGGGCGACATGCAGCGCAGCATCTTCTGGGCCACGCTCATCGGACTGATGGTGCTCGGACTCATCGTGCACCTCTTCGCCCGCAATGGCCGACGGCTCGAGGCCACGCTCATGGAGCAGCACCGTGCTGCCGGCGAGCTGCAGATAGCCAACGGCATACAGCAGGCACTGCTGCCCGTCGAGGACCCAAAGATGGAGGCCACCACCGAGGTGAGCACCGAGGGACGCCTCATACCGGCAAAGGCTGTGGGCGGCGACCTCTACAACGTCTTTGTCAGGGAGGGCAGGCTCTTCTTCTGCATAGGCGACGTGAGCGGAAAGGGCGTGCCCAGCGCACTCATCATGGCCGTCACGCAGACACTCTTCTACAACATCGCATCGCAGGAGAGCAACCCGGCCGTCATCATGGAGCGCATCAATGCCACGGCCTGCCGCAACAACGCCTCCAACATGTTTGTCACGCTCTTCATCGGCGTGCTCGACCTCCAGAGCGGGCGGCTCGACTACTGCAACGCCGGCCACGACCGTCCGCTCGTCAACGGACAGCTGCTCGACGTGCTGCCCAACATGCCCGTAGGACTCTTCGACGACTTCGCCTACGAGGCACAGCAGATGACGATAGCCCCCGGCGACACACTCTTCCTCTACACCGACGG
>CAJOHP010000187.1 GCA_905234355.1 uncultured Prevotella sp.
GTCCATGCCGGTCTCTATGGCCACGGCGATAGCTATGATGGGCTGCAGGTAGCCGTACATGCTCACCAGGGTGGGCCTGATACGCTGTTGTCCGATGGGGATGAGGTAGTAGGCGATGAAGGTGGAGAAGACAATCATGAACCCTATCTCCCACCAGACGCCCGAGGGGACTGCTCCGAAGTCGCTATGCGGCAGGTGAGGGATGGTGAATGGCAGCGAGAGCAGGAAAGAGAAGAGGAACATCCACTTCATGCTCGTCACTACAGAATAGCGTGCAATCAGCGGACGGCAGGTGCCGAGATAGAGAGCGAAGACGATGTAGTTGGCGAAGCAGTAGACAATGCCTATCGGTTCGGTCTCCGAGGCGCCGCTGCCGCCGAAGGTGCTCTGGAGGATGAGCCAGAGGATGCCCCCAAAGCTCAGTGCCACACCGAGGGCCTTCTTCCATGTAATGGGTTCTTTCAGGAATATGGCGGCCACGAACATGGTGAAGATGGGCGTTGTGGTGCTCATCACCGAGAGGTCAACCGGCGTGGTGTGTGCTATGGCATGGAGGAAAGTGAGCTGCGGTGTCAGCAGACCCAACACCCCTGCGCCGGCGAGACGTATCACGTCACGCAGGGGCACCCGTTCGCGTGGCGTCAGCAGCGAGACAAGCCAGAACAGGGCCCCGGCCACCAGGGCCCGCATGCTGAACAGCACGACGGGGTGCAAGCCGCCCTCGGTGGCTATGTCGCGACACACAACTACGTTGATGCCGAAGATGATATATGCTGCTGCACAGGCTATGTGGCCTGTCGCCGTCCGTCGGTCTATCCACATGATTTCACTATAACGCCATCGGTATGGTTGTAGTATGGGTATGATGCTTTTTTTCTGCCGATTGCGCCGGCCGGGCACAATAAACGGGTGCGGTTGCCGTTTCGTTAAAAAATTACAGGATATGCATATCAAGATTGTCAATACCAGCCATCACCCACTACCGAAGTATGAGACGGCACAGTCGGCGGGGATGGATTTGAGGGCTTATCTGCCCGAAGGACCTATCACGCTGAAGCCGATGGAGAGAGGGCTCGTGAAGACGGGGCTCTTCATGGAGCTGCCGGCGGGCTACGAGGCGCAGGTGCGACCGCGCAGCGGACTGGCGCTGAAGAAGGGCATCACGGTGCTCAACTCGCCCGGCACCATCGATGCCGACTACCGCGGCGAGATATGCGTCATCCTCATCAACCTCAGCAGTGAGGACTTCGTCATCAACGACGGGGAGCGTATCGCCCAGATGGTCATCGCCCGCCATGAGCAGGCCGAAATCATAGAGGTGCAGGAGCTCAGCGACACCGAGCGCGGCAGCGGCGGCTTTGGACACACGGGGAAGAGTTAAGAGTTATTAGTTAAGAGTTATTAGTTAAGAGTTATGAGTTATGAGTTAGGAGTTAAGCGGGTATTGCTTTTTGTTGCGATGTTCTCGCAACTCATTATGTCGTGTGCGCATGCACAACAGACGAGCATAATGCCGCTGCGCACGGGCGCCGAGCAGTTGATGGCGATAATCAACCACCCCACCGAAAGCACCGCCGACATGGTGCAGGACCTGCGCAACCGCAACGGCGGCGGCGTTGCCGTGGTGGGCAACCAGACATCGATAGTGGATGGCATCCACCTGGTGGACACCCTGTTGGCCTGCGGCGTCAATGTGACCAAGATATTCTGCCCCGAACATGGCTTCCGCGGCACGGCGGCGGCGGGAGCGCACATCGACAACAGCACCGACCCCAAGACTGGCCTGCCCATCGTCAGTCTCTACGGCAAGAACAAGAAGCCCACGCCGGAGCAGATGGCGGATGTGGACTACGTCGTCTTCGACCTGCAGGATGTGGGGTGCCGCTTCTATACGTATTTAAGTACATTGCATTATGTGATGGAGGCCTGTGCCGAGCGCGGCATACCGCTGATGGTGTTGGACCGTCCCAACCCCAACGGCTACATGCTTGACGGTCCGGTGCTGGACACGGCCACTTGCCGCTCCTTCGTGGGCATGCATCCCGTGCCGGTGGTCTATGGCATGACCATCGGGGAGTATGCGCAGATGATTAACGGCGAGGGGTGGCTCCGGCCTGATGCCGACAGGATGCCGGAGGGCAGGCGGGACGCCTGCGTACCCAGTGGGCAGGCGGGACGCCTGCGCTCCCAGTGTGACCTTACTGTCGTTCCCATGCAGGGCTACGACCGCCACGGCTTCTACCAGTTGCCTGTGGCGCCGTCGCCCAACCTGCGCACGGCGCATGCCGTAGCACTCTACCCGAGCCTCTGCTTTTTCGAAGGTACCCACTGCGGGGTGGGTCGCGGCACCGACTGGCCCTTCGAGTGGGTCACCTACGGCACCGACACCCTCGACCTGCGGTCGTATTCCGTCGGCGAAGAGAATCCCGACCTGATCGACCTCTGGCCGCTGATGGAGATGTACCGCCGTGTGCCGCAGGGCAAATTCTTCCTCAAGAGCAACTTCTTTGAGAAGCTGGCCGGCACCACCGAACTGCGCAAGCAGATAGAGGCCGGCATGAGCGAGGAGGAGATACGCGCCACGTGGCAGCCCGGGCTCGACGAGTTCAGGAAGATTAGAGAGAAATACCTAATTTATTAATACCTATGAAGAAATCAACATTGTTCCTTGCAGTCGCCGCGATGCTGTTCGGCGCCTGCTGCAACAAGCAAGAGACCGCCACCGAGGTCAACACGGCCGACGTGGTGATGCAGAACATCTTGAACCGCAAGAGCGTGCGGCAGTACACGGGCGACACCATCCCTGCCGCCACCTTAGAGCAGCTGCTCCGCGCCGCGCAGGCTGCCCCCACGGGTCGCGACTGGCGCCCTTGGAGCTTCGTGGTCGTCACCCCCGACCAGGACCTTGAAGCCATCTTCGGCGACAACCACAACATGCGTATGTTCAAACAGGCCGGAGCCATCATCATCCTCTGTGCCGACACCGTCCACATGGGCCCCACGCGTGACAACCCCGACGGCCCGGATGTGGCCCAGGTGAACCACCTCTGGCGCGACGACCTCGGTGCCGCCACCGAGAACCTGCTGCTCGCCGTCGAAGCCTACGGCCTGGGCGCCTGCTGGACGGCCTGCTACCCCTATCCGGACAGAATGAACCCCATACGCCAGAGCCTCGGGCTGCCCGCCACGGTGGTACCTTACGCTGTGGTGCCTGTGGGAGTGCCGGCCGGCGAGACGCAGCCCAAAGACAAATGGGATCCGAGCAGGATACACTATAACCGCTGGTAACCATCAGCGCGTCGTGCAATAAAATGTTGTGTCAAAACAGATTTATTTTGTATCTTTGTCGGCGCATCGCGAAGGGTGATGTGCCGACAAATCGTTGACACCCTGAGCGATGCACGAAAATGTTATAGGTAAAAACAATAGGATATAGCAATGAAAAAGATTCTTATCGTCGGTGCCGGCGGACAGATTGGCTCTGAGCTGACACGTAATTTGAGAGACATCTATGGCGACAGCAATGTGGTCTGCAGCGACCTGCGTCCGCTGAAGGGCGACCCCTACGAGCGTGGCCCGGTGGAGCGCATCGACAGCACCCAGATTATGCAGATTGCCACTGCCGTCAAGCAGTACAACATCGACACCATCTACAACCTGGCCGCCATCCTGAGCGCCACGGCCGAGCTCAACCCGATGCTGGGTTGGAATGTGGGCATCGGAAGCCTGGTGAACTGCCTCGAGGTGGCCCGCCTCTTCGGCTGCGCCGTCTTCACGCCCAGCAGCATCGGAGCCTTCGGCCCCAGCACGCCCCACGACAACACGCCGCAGGACACCATCCAGCGCCCCAACACCATCTACGGTGTCACGAAGGTCACCGGCGAGCTCCTTTCGGACTACTATTTCACCCGTTTCGGAGTGGACACCCGCTCGGTGCGTTTCCCGGGCCTCATCAGCTATCAGACGCTGCCCGGCGGCGGCACGACCGACTACGCCGTGGAGATCTACTATGCCGCCGTCAAGGGCGAGAAGTTCGTCTGCCCGCTGAAGAAAGGCACCTATATGGACATGATGTACATGCCGGACGCGCAGAAGGCCATGATAGACATCATGGAGGCTGACCCCAGCAAGCTGGTGCACCGCAACTCGTTCAACGTCACCTCGATGAGCTTTGACCCCGAAATCATCTACAACGCCATCAAGAAACGCTATCCCAACTTCGAGATGGTCTATGAGCCGGAACCCATCAAGCAGGCCATTGCCGACAGCTGGCCCGACAAGATGGACGACAGCTGCGCCCGCAACGAGTGGGG
>CAJOHP010000188.1 GCA_905234355.1 uncultured Prevotella sp.
GGCGCGATGTAGTCTTCATTGAAACTGGAGACATTGAAAGTCAGCGTGTGTCCGTTACCGTCGAAGACACCCATGTAGGGCGCGTTTTGTGTTCCCGCAGAGGTGTTGCAGGTGATGTCGGCAAAGAGACGTGCATTTACAGGTTTCCCATTGGCCAATCTTACCTTCGAGCAGAAGTCGTTCCAGTCGTTGACATTGCGTATGGGCACGAAGTATTCCTCGATATCCTCCAAATGATTGAACGGCGACTCTTCCTTCTCCACAAAAATCTTCACGTCGAAGCTGACGCAGGGTCGGAAGAAGTTCACCACCTTGTAGCGCAGCTGCCGATCGGTGGGGTTGAGTACATAGCGCACGGTGTCTACGGCGACCCCGCTGCGGTTTTTCATGACGACCTGCAGCACCATCTGTGCGCGGTTGTCCCAGACGGCGCCGGGCTCGTCGGCATATTGCCACGTGACGCGCGCGGTGTAGGCGTTCTCATCCTCCCAGTCGGCTGTGTAGCTGGCTATGCGCAGCAGGTGCAGCCTGTCGAGGACGAGCGAGGTGCGGCTGGCACAGCTGTTGTTCTCCCATCCCCAGTTCTGGGTCATGGCGCGTCGCACGCGGTAGCTCAGCTTGTCGAGCGTGCCGCCGCCGATGAGCATGCCCTCGTCGATGGACTCCACGAGGGTGCTGTCTACGAAGGTGAAGATGCTGTCGGTAGTGACGCCCTCGGCATACATCATCATGCCGACGTCCTGGAAGTCGTCTTCCAGTCCGGTGAGCGAGCGCTGTATGACAAACTGGTCGGTAAACGAGATGTCCTTCGTGCCGTGGTGTGCCACGCTCCACTTCAGCTCCACCTTCTGCTTCTGTCCGCCCAGAAGGCGCGCACGCAGTCCTTGTGGGGCGTGGATCACGGGCAGGTCTTGCACGGCCGAGGAGATTTCCTCGATGTCGTTGCCCAGGTTGTCCTTGTAGCTCACCACGATTCGGAAGTCTTTGTGGGGCACCGTGGCGTCAAGATAGATCACGTCGCTGGTAGCCTTGGGGTCCAGTTCCACCCTGACAGTCTTGCCCAGGTGGTCGGTATATTCATAGCGTGCCTTTGTCACCTTGTCGGTGGCCATAAACCAAGGTATCTCCAGCATGCCCTCCTTGCTGTAGGACATGGATGGCGCCGTGAGCTGCGGCACGATGACGTCCTGTGCCTTCGGCACGTCGATGGTGGTCGAGCTCAGTTTTGTCAGCTCGTAGTCGGTGTCCCACGACTTGCCGTTGGTATAGTCGAGCATGATGCCCCACTCAAACTTCAGCTGCTTGCCAAGCAGGTCGTAGGGCACACGCCAGACGGCGGAGAACTCGTAGGTCTCGCCGTCGTTGTTCTCGTAGATGGTGCGGGTCACCTCGCCGTCGGAGCTTCTCAGCGTGAAGTGGTTCGCCGAGTTACCCTGGGTGATGTCGAGGCTGCCCCCCATCTCGGTGGCAAAGAAGATGGGCAGGGTAGAGTCGCTGTTGTTGTGGCTGTCCTGCTTCGGGCCGGAGCCCCGGCCCGTACTGCCATGGTTGAAGCCGAAGTGCACGAGGCTCTTCTTCTGCGTGGCGCCGGTAGCGTCGGTATAGGTCACATACAGGTTGCCGTTGCACACCCAGTGGTCGTCCTCGTCCTCGTCGTAGACGGGCGCCTTGATGCGGATGGTGTTCGCGCCGTTGAGCATGACCATGTACTGGTAGGTCTTCTCCACGAACCGCTCGGCCGCCGCCTCCTGGGGCAGCAACCAGCCGAAGAGCGCCAGCAGCATGAGCCATTGTCGCCCTCGCAAAATGTTGGTAGGTTTGTACATCATAAACGTGTTAAAATAATTTATGGAATTGAAAAATATTGTTTGCTGTTGATTGTCGTTGCAAAGATAGTCAATATTTCCCAAATAGCCAAGTGCAAAGGAACAGGAGATGAGAGTTTTTGCTGCGATTGAAAAAGAAATTGTAAATTTTGATACTCACAGCAGAGAAATTGTAAATTTTGAAAACAGCCTATTCTTGTAGAGCCCCATTTTGCTGTACACCTGTTTTGTGCATAAAGCCCGTCCCTACGGCGTTGCGATTTCGGGCTTTGGTCACATCCTGCCGCTGCCGGACTCGCGCATCCAAGCCGTGACGCTCTGCCCCATGCGCTGCTTGAAGGCGAGGCTGAAGGTGCTGTAGCTGCGATAGCCGCTGTCGCTGGCCAGCTGCTGCAAGGTGAAGGGCTTGCGTGCAGCGATGGTCTCGTGATAGAGACTGATGAAGTGGTTGATGCGCAGATTGTTGATGTAGGTGTTGTAGGTGATGTCCCGGCTGGAGAAATACTGTCCGAGATAGGAGCGGTTGGTGCCCAGTGCCTGTGCGAGCTGCTGCAGGGTGAGGTCGTGCTGCAGGTAGAGCTGGGTACGAGCGCAGTGCTCGGCCAGCAGCCGTTCTATCTCGTCAAGGTCGACCGCTCGTGACCTGACGCCTTCGTCCCCTGCCTTTCTGTGTGCGGTGCCGGGCGCCGATGCCTCGCCGTCCTGCATCTCATCCTGCGCGTCGGCAATGCTGTGCCGGGCTTCTGCCGGGCATGCATCCTGCGGGCGCTCGCCGTCCTCGTCGGCAGGACAGGCGGTGGCGTGGCTCTCGGTGGTCAGACACGGCAGCGTCTCTACACGCCACAGCAGCAGGACGAAGAGCGAGAGCTGGGTGAGGTGCAGGACGTAGCCCATGGCGATGTCGCTGTCGATGAGAGCATAGAGGATGAACACGAGCATGAAGACGAGTATCATCGCGTGGGTGAGCCACACCTCCTTGCGCTCCAGGTCGGCGTAGTTGTCGCGCAGCCAGCGGCCGTACTGCCTGACGGCAAAGGCCACATAGACGCTGAAGGCCAGGAAGACCAGCAGGATGTAGCCGTAGGCTATGACAAGGTACTGCTGGCTGGGCCACACCATGAGCGCAAGACACATGACCACAAACGGCGCGACGGCCGCAAAGACCGGCCATACCGGCCGGCGGCGGTCCTGGAGCATGGCCAGCAGGGTGCCAGCTATGGTGGTCAGCATCGTGGAGCAGTCGAGCATGACGCACGCCACGTAGGCCGCTGACATGTACTCGGAAGAAGAGACATAGAACAGAAACCACCACACATGGATGAGCGTGGCTATGGCGAAGAACGCCGCAGCCCAACGGCGCAGCCGCAGAGGGGGCGTGACGTCGGAAGCGAACGCGTTGCCACGGCGCAGCAGCAGATAGACGGCGGCAGTGAGTGGCACGACGCCCGTGACGCCGTAAAGGATGAAAAACAGGATATCTACTGCAGATATGTAATCGAAAGACATCGTCGCTGATTAAGAATAGTTGGCTGCAAAGTTACGATTTTTTTCCGACTATCTTTCTATTTTACAAAAAAAAATGTCATTCTTGTCGCATTTTACCTACGCTATCGGCGCTGACCGGCACGCAAAACCGACAGTGCAGTGCCTGAATGCTATAGCTCAGACACTGCACTATCAAACGATATTAATAACTAAAAACCATAATCTCCTGAAAACAAGGTGTTCGTTTCTACCTTGCGACGCATCGGGGTGAGGGCATGCTTTGCCGCGATCCCTCCGCGTCAGGGCAGTACGCGTCGTCCCGACGCCCCTGCATGTCATCTGTCGTTATCCTTAGTCCAATCTTTTGCCTTTCCTAATACCTATTGTCCTGAACAATCTTTCCTTCATTCACTATTACCTATTGAACGTTTATTCTTCTGCTTTCTCTTTCTTTCTTGCAATCTTATTTACCTAGACTAATACCTTATGTCATTTACGCTATTGAAGATGTCGTTGTCTTGTTTTGACGATGCAAAGTTACGACGTTTTTCCGTTCGGCATATCATTTCCGTGGCAGTTTTAGCAAAAAAAGGCTACATAATTGACGCAAATCAAAAACATTGTGTGCGAGCACAACGTCGTTTTGCCATGATCTTTCATGCGTTTCGCCACGAGTCTGCATTGCCCTTCAGGTTCTACTATTGAGTCCACTTGAAAAAGTCTGCACTACGGCAAAACAGTAGCGAAACAGACCGCATGGCACTCCCCTCCCTTGTAGGGGAGGGGTCGGGGGGGGTCAGTATATTCCTCATTTCCTAAACATTACAGACCCCACCCCGCCCTTCGGGCACCCCTCCCCTTGATGGGAGGGGAGTGGCT
>CAJOHP010000189.1 GCA_905234355.1 uncultured Prevotella sp.
CCGAGTGCTGGGCGTGGGAGTCGGGCCTCGCCTCCGACCATCTGTGGGTGAAGGACTACATCAAGAAGCCTGGCAACATGTCGTTCTCGGGCAACGGCAACGGCATCAAGCTGGAGGGATCGTACAACCGCATCGAGCGCTGCGAGTTCTCTTATAATCTGGACACCGGGCTGCAGCTGGGCTTCGGCCATCAGTTCAGCGACACCTTCCCTCAGCTGTCGAAGAACGACGGCACCTACTGCGCCTACAACGACATCGTCGACTGTGACTCCCACCACAACTGCGACTACGACTCCAACTACGGCAGCGATGCCGACGGCTTTGCCTGCAAGATGCACAACGGCCGGGGCAACCGCTTCATACGCTGCCGTGCCTGGCACAACAGCGACGACGCGTGGGACCTCTACGAGACCGACTACGACGTGGTGCTGGCCGAGTGCTGGGCGTGGGAGTCGGGCCTCGCCTCCGACCATCTGTGGGTGAAGGACTACATCAAGAAGCCTGGCAACATGTCGTTCTCGGGCAACGGCAGCAACATGTCGTTCTCGGGCAACGGCACCGGCGGCTCGTCGCAGGGCATACACTACGCCTTCAACTGCATAGCCTTCGGTTGCAACCATGGCAGCTCGGTGAAGGGCTTCGACTGCAACAGCCACAAAGGCGGTCATGTGCTGGTGGGCTGCCTGGGCTTCGGCAACAGCTACGACTTCATGTTTGAGTCGGGCGGCTCGGATGCCAACACCAAGTTCTACAACAACATCTGCCTGGGACGTCAGGAGATCTGCGTGGGCAGCGACGACTACAACGCCCTCTCGGCCGCCATGTCGAAGAACGGCTGGACCAGCCATCTGCTGACGGGCATCAGCGCCGCCGACTTCCTGTCGCTCGACGAGGAGGATGCACTGAAGCCGCGTGCCGTCGACGGCTCTCTGCCCCGCCGCTTTGGCCGTCTGGCTGCCGGCAGCCGGATGGTGGACGCGGGCAATGCCGCCCTTGACGAGCGCCTGCCCGTATGGCAGCAGCTGGTGAGCGACTTCCCCTTCCTGGCCCGCACGGTCAGCGGTGCCGCCCGCGACCTGGGACCCTACGAACGGCCCGCCGAGACAGCATCGGCCCTAAGCCACACATCGGCAGAGCAGCCGGGAGCCACGAAGAAGTATGTGGAGCACGGCCGTTTCGTCATCGAGAGAGGCGGCGTGCGATACAATGCCTTAGGACAGCGGCGCTGACATCCGTAAAGAAAAAAATTTCAGAGATTACTCGATGGCATCGAGCAGTACGAAGGCAGCCCAATACTGCGGACTGTCGTAGCGTCCCTGTTCGGTCTGTCGAAGGTGTTGCTGTGCGGTCTGGAAGGCGTCGCGCTTTGATGCGCCTGCAGTAAGCTGCCGGTAGAACTCGGTCATGAGCAGCTGTGTGGCGCGGTCGTCGACCTTCCAGAGTGACATGAGCAGCGTCTGTGCCCCCGCTTTCTTGAAGCCGCGCTGCAGTCCGAAGACGCCTTCGCCCGAGACGTCGCCCAAGGCTGTCTCACAAGCGGAGAGCACCACAAGGTCTAGTCCGCGCAGGTCCATGCGAGCTATCTCCTTGGCCGTGAGTATGCCGTCGTCGGTACCTGCTGTGGCTGCGACACGCCCGAAGAGATGATCGGCGGCACCGGCGAGGAAGAGTCCGGAGCGGGACAGCGAGCGGTCTTCGGGGGTGGCGACCGCAGCGGGCGCATCGACCTCGGCTGATGGCGAGACACTGCGAGGCTGCTCGTAGAAGCCGTGGGTGGAGACATGCAGGATGGACGTGCGCTGTCCGTCGAGCCGCTTAAACGACTCCTCGCTGCCCTGGGCGGCCGTCAGCATGGTGGTGGGCATGCGCTTCGAGGTGAGCCGACAGATGTCCTCGACCTCCTGTAGTGAGCCGGGCAGATAGGCTATAGTCTTCTTCGACCCGCGTATGTCGCGCAGCGCAGGCACGTCGCGGAAGTTGCTCGCTGTCACGAGTGCTATCGTGTCGCGCTCTTCCTGACTGAGCGAATACTTGATGCCGCCGTAGAGCACGCACCGTGCGTGGGCCGCGTCGGCCGCGTGGTGGCTCTTTGCCAGCTCACGCGTAGACGACAAGCGGTAATAGCGGCACTGCGGAGCACCAGGCAAATACTCTATACCTATTTTATATAGTTCACCGGCCGGGGCGAAGAACACCGTGGCTACGCCCTCCATGCTGTCGGCCAGTGGCTGCCAGAGCAGGCGGCTGAGCGAGTCGGAGGCATAGGCCCGCGCGGCAAGGGTCTTCACCTGTCGTTCTGTGGCCAGCGGGACGAAGCGTGGTGCGCGGCAGCCCCGTCGCAGCACGAGGGCAGCGTAGCGGGGTGTGTAGTCGCGCAGCGAGTAGCGCACAAACTCTACGGCAGCCTCGTCGGCACCGAGCTGCTGCTCCACCTGATGCCAGTCTATGCGCAGGTTGGCCGTATAGTCGCCAAACTGTCGCGAGGTGTCGAGCAGCATCTTCTCCACGAGTGTGGCCCGCTGCTCGAGCGAGTCGGTCTCGGCCGGCCGCTCGGCGATGGGTTTCTCGTAGATGGCGCTGAGCTGTGTGCGCAGTGCCTGTAACTGGTTGAACATAACGATAGCTGCAGTGTCGCCGCTCTCGAGCAGCAGCTTCTGCATCTCGATGTCAGCGTTGAGCAGCAGTCCCTTAGAGAGCAGTGCGGCATCGTAGGCCATGGCGGCCGAGGTGCTGGTTCGGGCATAGTGGCAGAGGCGGGGCAGGAAGTACTCGAAGACATACGACTGCTTGTCCCAGAGAGCGGCGCGACCGGCTGCGCTCATGTACTGGAAGGCCTGCAGCGTGCGCTGCGTGCGTCGGCTGATGTCCTGCTGCTCGTAGCGTTCTGCCTTGCCGTAGCGGCCCATGTCGAAGTACTGCAGTGCAAGGTTGCTCACGCCAGCGTTCACGTTGGGATGATTGTCGCCGAGTGTGCGTTGCCACACCTTGATGGCCTGCTTGGTGAGCCTGACGGCCTTGCGGTTCTGCTCGGCGTTGCTGTAGATGCTTCCCAGGTTGCTGAGTGACCATCCGTAGTCGGGGTGGTGGCGGCCCAGCACCTTTGCACGTATGGCCATCGCTTTCTTGCCGTAGGCTATGGCCTCGTCGTGACGCTTCAGCGACGAGTATTCGCCTGCCAGGTTGCCGTAGATCGTGGCCAGCTGCAGACTTCCCTCACCATAGTATTTTGTCTCGATGCCGAGTGCCCGCTCGTAGAGCACTGTTGCCGTGTCGTGGCGTCCCACGTTGGAATAGCCCACGGCTAGGTTGTTGAGTGCCACGGCATAGGCCATGGTGCTGTCGCCGCTTGTCTGCCGGCGTATGTCCAGGACCTGGCGTCTGAGTCGCAGCGCTGCGTCGTAGTTGCCTAAGCTGGTATAGATGACGGCCCGGTGAGCAATGGCGTTGGCGTAGGTGGTGCTTACGTTGCCATCGTTCTGCCGCCGGATGGCTATCTCCTCGTCGTTGACTCGCAGGGCCTGCTCGTAGTCGCCGTTTTCGGCACAGTAGCTGCTCAGCCTGCCTATGGCCGCGGCATAGAGCGGTGCGCTGTCGCCCAAGAGCCGTCGCCGCAAGTCGGCACACTGCTGCTCGCAGGCCACGGCCTCGTCGTAGCGTCCCAGGTTGGCGAGATAGCTGGCCATGTCGTGCAGCGACTGAGCGTAGTCGGCATGGTCGGTGCCCAGCAGCTTGGCCCGTCCCTGGAGTACCTCTTGCTCCAGTTGCAAGGCCGTGTCGTAGTGCAGCAGGGCGTTGTGTATGGTGGCCAGATAGCTGAGCGAGTTGAGGTAGGACTCGTTGTCGGTGCCCTGATGGCGGCGTTTCAGGCTGACGGCTTGCTGCATATAGCTCAGTGCCTGTGTGGTGCTGTCGGCCTGATAGTATGCATTGGCCAGGCGGTGCAGCGCCGAGGCATAGTCGGCATGACGCTCGCCGAGTGCTGCCAGACGGGCCCGTGCCAGCTCATGCAGCCGTGCCGTCTCCTCCTGGTATCGGCCCATGCGGTCGAGGATGGTGGCCTGATAGGCGAGGGAGTTGATGAAGTCCTTGTGTAGCGTGCCCAGACGCTGTCGTCGCATGTCGGTGGCCAGGCGCATGTAGACTAGGGCGCTGTCGTTCATGCCGGCCCTATAGAAGGCATGGGCTGTGGAGTGCATGGTCTTGGCGAGCGTCACGCTGTCGCGCGGTATGAGACGCTGCCTGAGGCGCAGGGCGTCGGCATAGCAGCTGGCGGCCTCTTCGTTGCGTTTCAGGCGGAGCAGGTAGTCGCCTTGGTTGTAGAGCGACTGGGCGTAGGCGCTGCTGCCCCCCTGTCCTGTCTCGCGGCGCAGCTGCAGCACCATCTCGCCTGCCATGGCTGCCTGCTGGTCGTAGTGCAGGGCGTAGAAGTAGATGGCCACGTTGTGCAGTGAACTGATGTAGCTTGTGTGCCTCAAGCCGTAGAGCTGCTGCCTGATGCGCATGGCCTGCTGACCGAGGCGCAGTGCCACGGTGTCGTTGTCTTGTCGGCTGTGATACCATGCCAGCTCATGCAGCAGGTCGCCCACGACGGCCGTAGTGTCGCTATA
>CAJOHP010000190.1 GCA_905234355.1 uncultured Prevotella sp.
CTTGAAGTGGTCTCTGAGCCATGGCAGCTTTGAGAGTCCGGCATACTTCACCGTCCAGTTGGGCAGCATCCGGAGGAGCGAGGGGAAGATGTCGAGGGAGCCCCCGCTGCCCATGGTGTAGGTATTGAGGAAGGCGGGCACGAGGACGTCGGCGGAGTACTGGTCGACCTCCTTGACCAGCGTGGGGACGCCTGTCGCTCCTGCCCGTGGCCTGGCGTTGGCATATTGTGCCTGTACGCGCTGCTGGAAGTAAGGCAGGCTGGAGCGGAAGCGCTCGAAGGTGGCCGAGTGGTAGCCGTTGCTGGCGTCGCCCATGCCCTCGAGAGCACTGCCGAGCGACAGCGTGGTCATGTTGAACGACCCGCTGAAGGTGGTGGGTGTGCCGGCATACATAAACTGCACACTTTTGGACTTGCTGGTCGTGCGTGATGCCGAGAGGTCTATCTTCAGGTCGCGCACAGGCTCGACGGTAGCCTTGAGTGCCAAGTCTTCGGTGGTGCTGCTGTTCGACGGCGTGGCCACGTTCTGCGAGCAGTTGAGCCAGTCGCGCTCGAGTGCCTTGTCCACGTAGCCGTCGTCGACGAAGCCGAAGGCAAAGTCGAGTCCCGGTGCCATGACGCTGCCGGTGCGCTGTCCGAAGACATCGCCCACGTCGGGTATGAATCCTGGCAGCTGCAGGTTGTAGGTGTTGCGGTAGCTCAGGTTGACCGAGCGCACCATCATCAGCAGGCGGGCGGCATACTGTGCGGGGTCGTACCACCAGTTCTCCTCGAGCGGTTTCTTGGGCACCACGCTCAGCTTGAGCTTGATGCTGTCGCCGGTGGGCTTGATGAGTATCTTGTTGTCGTCGAGCACCTTGAACTTCACCTTGTACTGCTTGCCCTGCTCGGTCTTGGCCGTGACGTAGAGGCGCTTCGACTTCTTGCCGTGCTGCACGGTGATGGTGGTGTCGGGCAGGAGCGTGATTTCGCGCTGATAGGTATTTTTGTTCTTGGGCAGCAGTGCGCTCTCCTTGTCGTCAGCGCCCTTGCCGCCCTTGGTCCCCTTGCCATCCTTGCCGTCGGCCTCTGCGTCCTTGCCGTTGCGGTTGCGTGGGTCGTTGCGCTGGCTGGTACGCTTCTTCGCATTGTTGTTCTTGGCTGTCGACGCTTTCTTGAATCGGTCGTTGACGAGCTTGAGGAAGGGCACGTGGTTGTAGAGCATCTCGAGGTTGGCCGCCCCGTTGAGGTTGAGGGTGCGGTTGGTCTGTATGGTGTTGCCCAGCGAGGTGCCGTCCTCGAGCTCGGTGCCGCGCTGCCACTTGTAGGTGCTCTGGTAGGAGGCGTCGGCATTGAGCCAGTCGAAGATGGGCATCTTGTTGAGCGGCACCTGATAGGAGGCGCTGAAGCTCTGCTGATAGTCGAGTGGCACGCCCATATTCTTGATGCTCTGCCACACGGAGTCCTTCCATGCGGAGTAGCGGTCGGGATAGAGGTCGGGGTTGAGGGGCAGGTCGTTGTAGGGCTCCTCTATCTCGGCGTGTGTGGCCGACTGGAAGTTCATGTGCAGGTTCTTGGTGAGGTCCCAGCGCAGGGAGAAGTCGCGGTTCCACAGGAACTGCTCGCTGAACTGTATGGGCAGGTTGGGGTTCTCCAGGTTTTCCAGGTCGCGCTCGCTGAGCTCGTAGTAGTTGCGCCGCAGCTCAGAGCCGAAGGAGATGTTCTGGGGCAGATAGTTCAGACCGAAAGCCTTGGGGAAATTGAGCCACTTCGACTTGCCCTTCAGGTTCTTGAAGGGCTCGAGTGTCTTGTAGACCGGCGAGTAGGTATAGTCGAGCGAGCCCCACCACTCGTCTTCCTTCTCCCAGATGGTGGTCTCGCCTGTGGTCTTGCGGTGCTGGTGTCCGTAGCTGAAGGAGAAGTTGGCAGGGTCGTAGGGCATGGGGTGCAGCTTCGACTTGATGCCCACGCGCACGTTGGAGAGCGAGATGTTGCGCGTGATGTTCTTAGTCACGGCAAGGCTCTCTATGGAGTCTTTCTCCTTCTTGTTGGCCACCTCGAGCGCGTCGTCGAGTCGCATGTCGGAGTCGAGCGGATTATACCTGGGTCGCGTCGTGTCCTTGGTATAGGTGTAGTAGAGCGGTGCCTCGACCTTGGCCTTGTCGGGGAAGAGCTTGCCGAGCTGCACGTTGGCGGTGATGGAGTAAGAGGTCTCGGTGTCGGTGGAGCGCTGCATGATGCCTTCCTCGATGCCTCCGAATCCGTCGGTGACGTAGCGTCCGGTGAGATTGAGCGTACCGAAGTCGCTGAGCTGCAGAGCCATGGCGCCGCTGGCAGCCCATCCTCCCTCGTTGTTCGACTCCTTGAGGCGCAGCTCGTTGACCCACACCTCGCCTGACTTCATGGCGCTGGAGAGGTTGCGCACGCCGATAATCATGGTCTTCACCTCGCCCAGGGTGGGATTGCCCACGATGGTGATGCGGTTGCCGGGGCGGTCGGGATCGTACTCCGAGAAGGGCTGTGTGTAGGAGGCGAGTCCCTCCGAGCGTGCCTTGTTGCGGCTCTTCTTCACCTGTGTGAAGGCCTTCAGCTCCACGTCAAGCATATTCTCCTGCGGCCACACCTTGGGGCGGTCGCTGGGCACGTTCCAACGGTAGGTGCCGTCGGGGGTGAGCTTCAGGGGGATGAGGTACTCGTAGTAGTTGTTCTTGTAGTCGGATCCCAGGCGTATGAAGACGGCGAGCTGGTCGTCTTCGAGCTGTGTGGTGTTGGGCATGAGCTGGTTGGCATGCACATACATCTGCATGCGCTTGTACTGTCGCAGGTCGAGGTTGGTGTTCTTATACACAGCCTTCGACTCGTTCTGGCTGAGATTGCGTGCGATGAGACAGAGCGACTGCTCGTTGTTCTCGACGAGCTGTGGCTGTCCCGGGTCGGTGGCACGGCTGATGCCCGGCGGCAGGACGTAGGCTACGGGCTGTCGCTCGGTGTTCTGCTCGATGTTGACGGCGCTCATCACCATCTCGCCGGTCTCAGCTCCAGAGGCCGTCTGCAGGCTCTGCTTATACTGTCTCCACTCTCCTCGCACGAGGTCGAGCGAGCCGAAGCGCAGGACGATGGGCTCGGTGAATCCGGTGAGGAACATGCGCATGAAGCGTATGGACGTGAAGTCGTTGATGGCGCCCTCCTTCTTCTGATAGGCGGTGAGTGGCACGCGGTACTGATACCATCGCACGGTGGCGGAGTCGCCGTTGCGCAGCTTGGCGTTGTAGTCCCGGTGGTCCACGATGAAGCTTCCCTCACTCTTCACGCCGCTGTTGTAGGCCTGCAGCTCAGCGTCACTGATGGGTATGCGGTACTGATAGTAGCGCTCATACTCGTTGAGGGTGAAGTCCTGGTTGATATCCTCCACGTCGGGTGTGGTCTTATACGACGTGTCGTAGCTCTCGGGGCTCTCGTCGCTGGCGGGCGAGTTGCCCTGCGGATTGTTGATGCGCTTGTAGCGGTCCATGATGCTTGTGCGCTGGTCGTCGAAGTCGGAGCCGCGGAAGTAGTGGTAGTTGTCGCCGGCAGGGTCGTTGGTCCATGCCTGCCTGACGCTGTCGTTGGTCAGTGTGGCGCTGACCTGCGAGAGCCAGTTGCTGTAGGCGGGAAAGGCCTGCTCTTCGGCATCGGTCAGTCCGTTGTAGCCCACGTCCTGCTGCTGTCGTGAGCCGCTGGTGGTGGCAAAGGCGTAGGTCTGTGTGGCCTGCACGGGTATCTTGCCCCACTGCGAGTAGGTGAAGTTCTGTGTGCCGTCGACGGGCATGCCGCTCTCATAGAATTTCTTTCCGTCGCGCAGGATGTCTTCGCTCACCTCGCCCAGGTTGAGATAGAGCTCGCCGGAGTGTCGCGAGGCGGTGCCGTCCTTGCGGGTGTAGATATAGGGGTCGAGCAGCCAGAACTCCACATATTCTATATTGGCCTGCTCGAAGTCGGTGGTCTCGAGCTTGCGCATCATGCCTCCCCACTTGCTGGCGGGGTCTTGCAGGGTGCCGTCGGGATTGATTTGGGTAGTGAGGTTGTAGGGGCCGCGCTCTGTGGGGTAGTAGGCCAGGTTGAGGCAGTTGAGCGTAGAGGTGGCTCCGTTGTATGT